>CAZSTV010000316.1:0-6093 GCA_964609665.1 uncultured Acidimicrobiaceae bacterium | reverse complement strand
TGTTGCCGTCGATCCACTCCATGTGGCCTTCGGCTTCGACGACGGCCCGCTTGGTGACCAGGTTGAAGACGTTGTTCGACCAGTTCTGGATGGTGGTGTAGGTGACGTGAGCGCTGGGCTTCACGACAATTTCGACCACGGCGGAGTGCAGGGAGTCAGAGGTGTAGACCGGGGCCGAGCAGCCCTCGATGTAGTGCACCTTTGAACCCTCGTCGGCGATGATGAGCGTCCGCTCGAACTGGCCCATGTTCTCTGCGTTGATGCGGAAGTACGCCTGGAGCGGCATTTCCACTTCGACACCGGGTGGAACGTAGATGAACGAACCGCCGGACCACACCGAGGTGTTGAGCGCGGAGAACTTGTTGTCGTTCATGGGGATGATCTTGCCGAAGTACGGCTTGACCAGTTCCGGGTACTCCCGCAGCGCGGTGTCCATGTCGCAGAAGACGACGCCCTGGCGTTCAAGGTCTTCGCGGTTGCGGTGGAAGACCACCTCGGACTCGTACTGGGCGGTCACGCCTGCCAGGTATTTGCGTTCGGCTTCGGGGATACCGAGCTTCTCGTAGGTGTCCTTGATGGCGTCCGGGAGGTCCTCCCAGTCGTTCACCTGACCCTCGGTGGGCTTGATGTAGTAGAAGATGTCGTCGAAGTAGATCTCCGACATGTCCCCGCCCCAGTTGGGCATGGGCCGCTTCTCGAAATGGCGCAGCGACTTGAGCCGGATGTCGAGCATCCAGTCCGGTTCACCCTTCATCCACGACATTTCTCGCAGGATCTGTTCATTCAAGCCCTTCTTGGGCTTGAAGACGTAGTCTTCCGCGTCGCTCCAACCGAGCTTGTAGCGGTCGAGGTCAAGATTGTCTGGGGTTACCGTCATCAGGCGCTCCGGCTGTACGTCTACGAGGTTCTGGGTTCGCCGTCTGGCGAATTACCACTATCTAGATAGTAACAAATATTCAGTCCAGTCGACGCATCTGAGACCGGAACTGCTGCGCTCGTTCAACATACTTGTCGACCGCGTCCTGGATCATCTCCTGTTCCACGCAATCGGGCCGAATTTTGGCCGGGATTCCCAGTGCCATGGCCTTTGGCGGGACGTCCATGTCGTTGGTCACAACGGCGTTGGAACCGACCAGGGCGCCGCTGCGAATAACGGCTCGGTGCAACACGATCGACCCGTTGCCCACCAGCGAGTTGTTCTCGATGGTGCAGCCTTCCAGGTGCACGAGGTGCCCGATGACGCAGTCATCGCCAACGATGGTCTCGTGCTCGTGGGTGACGTGGAGAACGCTGCCGTCCTGAATCGAGGTTCTGTCTCCGATACGGATCCATCCGTGGTCGCCGCGCAGCACCGCCTGGGGCCAGATCGAGGAGTTCTCGCCAATCTCAACCTTGCCAATGATGGTGCTTTGGGGGTGAACGAACGCTGTCGGGTGAATTCTCGGCTCGTCTCCGCCGAGTGCATAGATTGCCATGGCCGACAAGCTAGCCGCAGCGGCGATCCGCTACCCCACTCACACCAGGTCGCGTACGTCCAGAATGAGTGCGCTGATCGACAATAGGACCAGCACACCGACCGTCAGGTAGGCCAGCGGCAGGAGCCGGATCACGTTGAGGCGAATGGATGGGTCACGTCGAACCCGCTGGTAGATGCCCTCGGCACCGGCGACGACGGCATGCGATCCATCGAGCGGCGGGAGCGGTAACAGGTTGATGGCGCCGACGGCGCTCGACAGGATGGCGAACCACTGGAGGCTCGTCGCCAACCCAAGGTCGACCGCCTGCTGGCTGACATCGGCCTGGCCGACCGGTGACAGGAACCGGACCGGCGCTTCGGTCGCCCCGGACCCGTCGAAGAGTGCACTGGCATAGGCACCGACGTTTGTCACCCAGATCCACAGTGCGTCACCGGTTGCGGCGATGACCAGCCATACGTCGACAAAACCGGCGATGATCGAGTCGCCGACAGAGCCGCCGCGCAACGCTGCGGCAAGCCCGAACGCGACGACCGCCATGGCCAGGTTGACCATCGGTCCGGCGAGAATGGTGGCCAGGCGACCGCGATGACTGGCCGCCCGGTACGAGCCGGATTCGTCAAAACCGTCCGGCAGGACTGAGGTTGGCGTCATTCCTTCGAGCTTCACGTAGCCACCGAGGAAGAGCGCCTTGACGCCGTAGCGGCACTGCCCGACCTGGACCGCAGCAATCTCCGGCCCAAAGCCCCAAAACAGTTCGGTCGGCACCATGCCCGAGCGCCGGGCGATGAGAAAGTGGCCAACCTCGTGGGCGACGATGATCACGCCGAGGAAGCCGATCAGGTAGAGCCCGCTCGGGGCCCATATGGCAAGGACGGCGAGTGAGGCGATCGCTGCGGCCAGCCACAGCGCGCTGAAGTGAAACGACACCGACGATGGGCGACGATCGGTCTGGTGCGATCCCGGAACCGGACCCGCGGCCGGGATCGGGTAAGAGATCTGTCGCTCCCCACCAGCATGCAATGCCAAGACGTTCCACTCCTCCGACCAGCCCGACCAGGTGGTCGGTCTGCAATTACACAGCTTCACAGCCGAACGGCTGTTGTTGTGCCGACGTTCGCCAACGTCGACACACCATCTATGTAATCAGGGCCGGTCGGCTCCGGGCCGGAGCGTTCTTACCCGGAGAATGATCCGTATTGCCCCTTGTAGAACACCATTGGCGGAGCGTCCCGGCGGGTCTCGAGCTGCAGCACCCTACCGACGATCAGATTGTGGTCGCCGACCTTGACGACCTCATCGATGCGGCAATCGATCATGGCGTGGATGTCTGGCAGGATCGGGGCGCCCGAGCCTGCGGCAACCTCGTAGTCGACGCCGTCGAACTTCTCGTCGGATTTGGAGGCCATGACCCCGCACAGCGCCTGCTGATCCTCGCAGAGGATGTTCACGCAGAAATGACCGGCCGCTTCCATTGGGGGCCAGCTACCAGATTCGGTCCCGAGGAAGAAGCCGACAAGTGGCGGGTCGAGCGAGATCGACACGAAGGACCCAATGGCAACGCCGACCGGGCGATCTTCACCCGGAGCGGTCACGACCGTGACACCGGTCGGGAAGTGGCCGAGCACCGACCGGAAGTCGCCGGAGTCGATCTCGGGATTATTGGCCTGGTCTTGCGGCATGCAACGCCCTTTCGTGACAGTCGTACATCGAGTCGAACTTCGAGTCGAACCTCGAGGGGCCGCCAACCGGGACCCCGTCTGAGCAGGCCTGAGCCTAACCGAGCTCAGCCACCGGAGCTAAGCGTCAGACCTTCCGATGCAGCGATAACTTCACAGGCCGACCCGGCAAGCTCCGCGGCGTAGTCTCTGGCGGCGTCGACCCAGTCATCGTCGTGGGAGGGATCGTGGTGATACATCACCAACCGCGACGCCTCAACCGCACGGGCAACCTCGACCGCGTACTCCACGGTGCAGTGGCCCCAGTTGGACTTCGCGGCGAATTCCTCGGGGTTGTACTGCGCATCGTGGATGAGCAGGTCAACGCCACGACACTCTTCGACCACTCGCTCGGAGATGCCAAGCGAACCGTCTTCGGGCTGTTGGAAGTCACTGATGTAGGCAACCGACGCGGCGCCACGGTCAATTCGATACCCGTTGGTCGGGCCGACGTGAGTGACCGGAAACACCGACACCTTTGCGGAACCGATCTCGATGCAACCTTCTGAGGTTTCGCGGAAGCGGAACGTCCCCGGCAGGTCGGCCAGGTTGACCGGGAACAGTGGCGGGGTGAGCCCGGCCGCGAACGCTTCGGCCAACGTCTGGCCTTCCTGCACCGGCCCGATGATCTCCAGCTCAGCCCCCGGTCGAAGTACCGGGGTGAAGAACGGCAGCCCCTGGATGTGGTCCCAGTGAAGGTGGCTGACAAGGGCCGTACCGACAAATGGGGTGTCGAGGCCAAAGTCCTCACCGAGGTAGCGCAGACCGGTGCCCAGATCACACACGATCGGAAGTTCCCCGGGGGCTTGGACCAGCACGCAGGAGGTATTGCCGCCGTAGCGCGAGATACCCGGGCCGCTGCAAGGCGTCGATCCTCGTACGCCGTAGAACGTTACGTCGAGCATGTCATTTCCGACTGTTGTCGTCTCCCCCGGAAGATGTCATCGGAGGTTAGTGCATAGACAAGGCCGCACACCCCGAGCTGTGAAGAACGTCTCATCCAGGTAGCTCCCGTCACCATCAGTTCGACCAGGAACGCACGCCGGTTTAGTTTGGTCTTATGAGAATGAGGTTGGCCGTATGACGGTGATTGAAAAGCCCGCTCTTCCCGAAGGTGTTGTCGCTGTGGTCAAGCGGGACTGCCCGACGTGCGTGCTCGTCGTTCCGGTGCTCGAAGAACTCAGTGCGGCTGGCGTCGCGCTCACGGTCTACACCCAGGACGACCCCAACTTTCCCGACGCGGCAACGGTGGTGGATGACACCGACCTATCGCTGAGTTGGCACCACGAGATCGAGACCGTTCCGACGCTGCTCAAGGTCGGCGACGGTGTTGAACAGGAGCGGATCGTCGGCTGGTCAAAGTCACAGTGGCAGGAACTGACCGGCGTTGAAGGGCTCGGCGCGGAGCTGCCGGAGCAACGGCCGGGCTGTGGCTCGCTGTCGGTTGATCCGTCGATGACCGACGAACTGATGGTTCGCTTCGGTGGGTCAAGCCTGACGTCTCGCCGGATCGGTTTCGCGGCGCTTGAAGACGAGTTCGAAGCGGCGTTCGATCGGGGTTGGACCGATGGTCTGCCCGTGATCCCGCCGACCGAGGCCCGGGTCATGCGGATGCTTGACGGCACGACCCGAGCCGCCGATGAAATAGTGGCCGTGGTACCCCCGGACCTGGTCGACGTCACGGTCGAACAGGTGGCCATCAACGCCGTCATGGCCGGCTGCAAACCCGAATACCTGCCGGTCGTGCTGACCGCGGTTGAGGCCGCCTGTAGCGATGCGTTCAACATGCACGGACTGCTCGCCACCACATACTTTTCCGGGCCGGTCATCGTCGTCAACGGCCCCATTGCATCAAAGATCGGGATGAACAGCGAGCACAACGTGCTCGGCCAGGGCAACCGGGCCAACATGACCATCGGGCGGGCACTGCAGCTTGTCGTCCGCAACATCGGTGGCGGCCGACCGGGCGAAGTCGACATGTCGGCTATAGGAGCCCCGAGCAAGCTCGGACTGTGTTTCGCCGAGCGCGAGCACGACTCCCCGTTCTCATCGCTGGCCGCGTCCAAGGGTGTGGCGCCGGGTACCGATGCCCTAACGGTGTTCGCCGGTCACGGGCCGACAGGCATTGCGGACCAAATCTCGCGCAACCCGGAGTCCCTGGCCCGCTCGTTCGCCGCGTCGCTCGCTACCGAGTGGCATTTGAAATTGGCGATGGCCTTCGACGCAATGCTGATCATCAGCCCGGAGCACGCCCGCATCTTCGCCGAAGCGGGCTGGGACCGTGAGCGCCTACAGTCGACTTTGGAAGAGCTGCTCACCAGACCTGGGGCCGAACTCATACGCGGTGCCAACGGGATTGATGAGGGACTTCCGGAGGCCTTCGCCGACGCGTCGATTCCGAAGTTCCGACCCGGAGGTCTACAGATCGTCCACGCCGGCGGAGACGCTGGCATGTTCTCCGCAATCATCGGCGGCTGGGTCGCCGGTGCCAAGGGCAGCGAACCGACAACGCTCGAGATCAAGAACTAACGAAAAGACCAGAACTAATCAGAAGACCAGGACTACCAGAAGAGGAGTCAATATGGCAGACACTCAACAATCACCAACCGTCGTGCTGGACCCAACCGCGGGCAAGGCCGCAGCCACGCTGCAAGCCGCGCCGAGGCTGGCCTCACTCGATGGCCTCACCGTCGGACTGCTCGACATCTCGAAACCAAGAGGCGATGTGTTTCTCGGTCGCCTTGAGGAGTTGCTAAGCGAGCGAGGGGCATCGGTTGCCCGCTACACCAAGCCGACGTTCGCGAAGCCTGCACCGGTCGACCTGCGACACGAGATCGCCGAGAATTGTGATGCGGTGATCGAAGCGCTCGCCGATTGAGGCAGCTGCACGTCGTGCAGTG
>CAZSTV010000315.1:3440-6100 GCA_964609665.1 uncultured Acidimicrobiaceae bacterium | reverse complement strand
CCGGCGTTATCGAGGGCAACTTTGGATGTAATGACCTCGCTATCGAGGTCACCTTGGGGTCCCCGGGGTAACAGGGTCAAAGTGGCGGATTATTGTTCTACTAACACGCGTTAGAGGTCTCGTAGTGGGTGGCGTTGGCGTTCTCGGACTTCGGTGATGTTGAAGCGGTATTGGCCGTAGGGGTTGATCTGTTCGAATCGTGCCGGGCTGAGGTGGGCGATGGTGTCGTCGTGGATCTGGTGTCCGTCGGCTCGTTCGGCGTCGATGGCGTCTTGGAGGTAGGTGGTGGTGGACAGGATGCAGGCGTTGGTGACGAGGCTGAGGCAGTGGGCTTGCATGGTTTGGTCTTCGTGGTGGCGGTGGCGGACTTTCTCGCCGTGGGCGAAGGAGATGAAGTGGCGGAGGTCGTTGAGGGCTTCGCCTCGGTTGAGTTGACGGCCGACTCGGCGGCGGAACGCTTCGTCGGTGAACCAGCGAAGCGTGTGGGTGGTTCGGATCAGTTTCCCGTATTCGAGGAGCGCCTTTGCCAGCGGGTGCTGGCGGCTGCCGGCTTGGAGCCTGGTTAGGAGCAGCGCAGCGGAGACGTTGCCGCGTTTCGGGGTGTTGGTAAGAAACGTGTCACCAGCGGCAAACGAGAGTGCTGTGGCGCGTAGTGTCTGGGTCTGTTCTTCCTGCTATGAGTTGTTTGCGGCGATTTGGTAGTCGGCGAATTGGATCAGGAGTTCGTTGCTCCTGAGTTGGTAGTCGACGCCTTGTGTCGGTAGCCATAGAAGAAGCGCTTGGATCGCCTCGTTCGTTGGTGCGGCGACACATTCCTCTAGCGCTAGGTCTAGTTCTTCGACTGTTTGGAACGACTGCTCGTCAACAGTTACTACGGCTGCATACTCGGTGCAGGTGCCACTCCGGATGGCGATCGTGGGGCCTCGCGACAACCCGTCGAATACGATCTGCATCTGTCCGTCTGAGCCTTCGACGGTCCATGAACCGTTAAGAGGGTTCGTTGATCCATCGAAGGTTTCTGGTGGATTGGTGGCTTCTGGGACTGAAGTCGCTGGCTGTTGAGGCCGGCCATCACCGGCCTCAACAGCACTGGACTGGCATCCCGCCGCGATGACTACAGTTAGGCAAGCCAGCGTGATGAGATGCCTAGGGGTCATAGTTGCCCGCAGGGAGATGCATTCGTGCAGGGCGTCCAGCCAAATGGAATATCGCGGAAAGCAGCGAACCCGTCTGGATTGTTGTTCCCGCCACCGGTGAGGTGGCCGCCAAGGTAGTACTGGCCACCGTAGAGGAACATCACTGGGCCCCCGCTGTCACCTCCAACCGCTGATTGGCTAATCCCATCGTTGAAGTTGAACAACTCGAGGCCGAACGCATCATAGGATCCGCAGTCTCCACCGTTGAAGCCGTCGGTGTCCCATGCTCCGACGGTGCCTGCCGCGATTGTGTTCTTGCCGCGCCGGAAGAACGGTTGGCCCTCGTAGGCGCCACCAGCGACGGCGTGGATGTTCGTCCAGGTGCTGACGAGATCGTAGAACCCATCCCAAAGGAAGGTCGCTTGGGTCACATGGATTTGGCGGTCAGAGGTCGAGCATGTTTCTCCGAGTGCTCCACCGAGGGCGAATCCGTAAGCCGTCTGGTTGTCATCGCCACAATGGCCAGCCGTTGCAACGCCGCCGGTGTTTGTTGCTGTCTTCGCTGCGTAGGCGATTGTGCAGGTCGGTTGGCGGTCAATCCCAGCGAACGAGAGAGCGCTATCAGGTTCTAGGTTGGCCCGGGTTCGAATCTCATACTGTGACGGGAAATCGGCGAGTCGGACCTTCGACGCGTCTTCGCTGTTGACGGTAACAACGACGGCTCCGGATTCGAAATCGATAGTGGCCTCGTATCGCAGGTCGGCAGTATCAGAACCAACCCTGTGATCGGTGAAGAGATCCCCGACGGACTTGAGGTCAGATTGGAGCTCCGCACGAGAACGGCCACCGACACTGTGTTCAACTCTCCGTCCGAGGGATCTCTCAAAGGACCGCTTGAGTGATGGAGAATCTACGGTCGTTCGAAGTTCAACGAGAGGATCGGGATGGTAAGTCACACGAACGTCCCCGAAATCACCGTTGTTCTCGTGTTTCTGGACAAAGGCGACGATAGCTGCCCCACCGTCGCCCAGGATGAACTTCGTATCCTCCATGGTCATCCCGGAGGCCTTTGAGAAGTACTCGTAGTCGTCGGCATTGAGTTCGTTCTTTGGGATTTCTCCCTTGGGTCCAAGGCCAGATTCGGGACCCTTCGTTTCGGCATCGACGGGTGCCAGAGCAGCCACGGCAATGGCGAGAACTACACCAATCACGGCAATCGTGCGCTTCACTATCCCATCTCCTTTGGCCCGCTAGAGAAGACTATTACGATAAGCAGTCATAGTGACGTCACCTCTAGAAGTCAGAACTCACGGAGCTCGGACTTCGGTCCCGGTCAACGTCCTCGGGCTTCCGACGCTGACTTGATCGAGGTGGCCGTAGAGCGTGCCTCGTTTGACGCTGAACATGTCGGCGATTTGTTGGACGGTGTGTTCGCCTTCGTCGTAGAGCCTCTGGGCTTGTTCGACTTGGTTGGGGGTGAGTTTGGGTCGGGGGCCGCCGGTGGGGCCCCCGGGTCGGGCGGGG
>CAZSTV010000315.1:0-3430 GCA_964609665.1 uncultured Acidimicrobiaceae bacterium | reverse complement strand
TTGATCGCAGCAAAACATGTGTCGCGGCTTTTGCCGCGATGATATTGCGGGGCCCGGGGTGGGGGGACCCGGCCCGGTGTGGTTTTGGGGGGTTTGTTGGGGGGGGCGGCCGCGTTGGCGGCCGCGTGCTCGGGCGGCGGCGAGGCCGTCGCGTGTGTTGGCGACGATGAGTTCGCGTTGGAACTCGGCGAGTACGGAGAGCATGCCGAACATGGCTCGGCCTTCGGCGGTGCTGGTATCGATCCCTTGTTCCAGGACCCGGAGGCCGACTCCTCGGTCTCGTAGGTCGGCACCGAGGTTGACCAGGTGGAGCATGGACCTTCCGAGTCGGTCGAGTCGCGTGACAACGAGGGTGTCACCGGAACGGGCGAGCTTGAGGACGAGGTCGAGCTGGGGCCGTGATGCTTTGGCTCCGCTGGCGGTGTCGACGTGGATGTCTTCGGCCTTGACGCCGGCTCGTCGGAGGGCGTCGATCTGGTGATCGGGGCTTTGGTCAGCGGTTGAGACTCGAGCGTAGCCGATCAGCATGTGTCGAGACTACTTCGTTACCGTTTGCTGGACGTTGATTTTCGTCACGAGTTACCGACACTCAGTGGGCCCTGAGGCGACCATTCGGGTCGTGTGTCGGGAAATGGTCGTTTGCCGACACTCGACCGAGCCCATCGAGGTGGGTCAAAGTTTGAGGCGGCGGTTCATGTCGAGGCGGACTTCGCCGTAGGGCTGGACGTGGTTCCAGAACAGCGGTGTGAGTCCGCGCCGATCGAGGGGTGTGAGGAGGATTGATGCAGGATCCTGACCAGCCGGCTCCACGATCTGTGCTTCGGTGGGGTCCCCGGGGTAACAGGGTCAAAGTGGCGGATTATTGTTCTACTAACACGCGTTAGAGGTCTCGTAGTGGGTGGCGTTGGCGTTCTCGGACTTCGGTGATGTTGAAGCGGTATTGGCCGTAGGGGTTGATCTGTTCGAATCGTGCCGGGCTGAGGTGGGCGATGGTGTCGTCGTGGATCTGGTGTCCGTCGGCTCGTTCGGCGTCGATGGCGTCTTGGAGGTAGGTGGTGGTGGACAGGATGCAGGCGTTGGTGACGAGGCTGAGGCAGTGGGCTTGCATGGTTTGGTCTTCGTGGTGGCGGTGGCGGACTTTCTCGCCGTGGGCGAAGGAGATGAAGTGGCGGAGGTCGTTGAGGGCTTCGCCTCGGTTGAGTTGACGGCCGACTCGGCGGCGGAACGCTTCGTCGGTGAACCAGCGAAGCGTGTGGGTGGTTCGGATCAGTTTCCCGTATTCGAGGAGCGCCTTTGCCAGCGGGTGCTGGCGGCTGCCGGCTTGGAGCCTGGTTAGGAGCAGCGCAGCGGAGACGTTGCCGCGTTTCGGGGTGTTGGTAAGAAACGTGTCACCAGCGGCAAACGAGAGTGCTGTGGCGCGTAGTGTCTGGGTCTGTTCTTCCTGCTATGAGTTGTTTGCGGCGATTTGGTAGTCGGCGAATTGGATCAGGAGTTCGTTGCTCCTGAGTTGGTAGTCGACGCCTTGTGTCGGTAGCCATAGAAGAAGCGCTTGGATCGCCTCGTTCGTTGGTGCGGCGACACATTCCTCTAGCGCTAGGTCTAGTTCTTCGACTGTTTGGAACGACTGCTCGTCAACAGTTACTACGGCTGCATACTCGGTGCAGGTGCCACTCCGGATGGCGATCGTGGGGCCTCGCGACAACCCGTCGAATACGATCTGCATCTGTCCGTCTGAGCCTTCGACGGTCCATGAACCGTTAAGAGGGTTCGTTGATCCATCGAAGGTTTCTGGTGGATTGGTGGCTTCTGGGACTGAAGTCGCTGGCTGTTGAGGCCGGCCATCACCGGCCTCAACAGCACTGGACTGGCATCCCGCCGCGATGACTACAGTTAGGCAAGCCAGCGTGATGAGATGCCTAGGGGTCATAGTTGCCCGCAGGGAGATGCATTCGTGCAGGGCGTCCAGCCAAATGGAATATCGCGGAAAGCAGCGAACCCGTCTGGATTGTTGTTCCCGCCACCGGTGAGGTGGCCGCCAAGGTAGTACTGGCCACCGTAGAGGAACATCACTGGGCCCCCGCTGTCACCTCCAACCGCTGATTGGCTAATCCCATCGTTGAAGTTGAACAACTCGAGGCCGAACGCATCATAGGATCCGCAGTCTCCACCGTTGAAGCCGTCGGTGTCCCATGCTCCGACGGTGCCTGCCGCGATTGTGTTCTTGCCGCGCCGGAAGAACGGTTGGCCCTCGTAGGCGCCACCAGCGACGGCGTGGATGTTCGTCCAGGTGCTGACGAGATCGTAGAACCCATCCCAAAGGAAGGTCGCTTGGGTCACATGGATTTGGCGGTCAGAGGTCGAGCATGTTTCTCCGAGTGCTCCACCGAGGGCGAATCCGTAAGCCGTCTGGTTGTCATCGCCACAATGGCCAGCCGTTGCAACGCCGCCGGTGTTTGTTGCTGTCTTCGCTGCGTAGGCGATTGTGCAGGTCGGTTGGCGGTCAATCCCAGCGAACGAGAGAGCGCTATCAGGTTCTAGGTTGGCCCGGGTTCGAATCTCATACTGTGACGGGAAATCGGCGAGTCGGACCTTCGACGCGTCTTCGCTGTTGACGGTAACAACGACGGCTCCGGATTCGAAATCGATAGTGGCCTCGTATCGCAGGTCGGCAGTATCAGAACCAACCCTGTGATCGGTGAAGAGATCCCCGACGGACTTGAGGTCAGATTGGAGCTCCGCACGAGAACGGCCACCGACACTGTGTTCAACTCTCCGTCCGAGGGATCTCTCAAAGGACCGCTTGAGTGATGGAGAATCTACGGTCGTTCGAAGTTCAACGAGAGGATCGGGATGGTAAGTCACACGAACGTCCCCGAAATCACCGTTGTTCTCGTGTTTCTGGACAAAGGCGACGATAGCTGCCCCACCGTCGCCCAGGATGAACTTCGTATCCTCCATGGTCATCCCGGAGGCCTTTGAGAAGTACTCGTAGTCGTCGGCATTGAGTTCGTTCTTTGGGATTTCTCCCTTGGGTCCAAGGCCAGATTCGGGACCCTTCGTTTCGGCATCGACGGGTGCCAGAGCAGCCACGGCAATGGCGAGAACTACACCAATCACGGCAATCGTGCGCTTCACTATCCCATCTCCTTTGGCCCGCTAGAGAAGACTATTACGATAAGCAGTCATAGTGACGTCACCTCTAGAAGTCAGAACTCACGGAGCTCGGACTTCGGTCCCGGTCAACGTCCTCGGGCTTCCGACGCTGACTTGATCGAGGTGGCCGTAGAGCGTGCCTCGTTTGACGCTGAACATGTCGGCGATTTGTTGGACGGTGTGTTCGCCTTCGTCGTAGAGCCTCTGGGCTTGTTCGACTTGGTTGGGGGTGAGTTTGGGTCGGGGGCCGCCGGTGGGGCCCCCGGGTCGGGCGGGG
>CAZSTV010000314.1:0-6152 GCA_964609665.1 uncultured Acidimicrobiaceae bacterium | reverse complement strand
AGTTTGATCAGACCGAAATCTCCGGCGACTACGACGCTGTCTGTGGCTCCAATCCCAAGGCCGACATCATGTACGGCAAGATCATGGAAGACCGGTTCGGCCTGCCTGACGTCCAGCACGATGTCGAGAACTTCGCCTATGTCGGCACTGAAGGGTCAACGGTCTCGACCAACACCTGCCAGGACGGCGATGACATCTACATCGAGGCCTACAACGATGACGACTCGGATCAGAGTTCTCGTCGAAACATGAGCTGCTAGCTACCGCTCACAGCTACCGACCGACCACCAAGCACCATCTCACCCATAAGGATTCGCAAATGACTCTTCAAGGCAAAAATCGCTTCAAGAAATCCACCAGCACCCTGGCCGTTACAGCCCTGATGGCGGCTGCATCGCTCGCAGGCCTCCAGACTGCCGCATCGGCTGACGTAGGCAACTGTTTCCAGTTCGCCGGCAGCGTCGTATTCGGCGCAGGGGACTCGATCTCCGGCGAGTACGAAGCGGTCTGCTCACCATCAGGTAGCGGAACGATCTACGGCAAGATCATGGAAGACCGGTCTGGGCTTCCCGACGTGCAGCACGACATCGAGTCGTTCTACTTCACGGGCTCGGGCGGCCAGAGCACTGTCGACACCGTGACTTGTCAGGACGGCGATGACATCTACATCGAAGCCGACATCAGTGGACTGTCCGGGAACGACCAGAGCGCCCGACGGAACATGGACTGCTGACCCGGACCACTGATTAGCCACCCCGCGACACTCGAGGAAGACACATGAAACTCGCACTCAACGAACTCCAAATCAAGCAACGACGCAAGACGATCGTCGCCAACGCAACAATGGAAGTTGACTGTGGGGTTCATGGTCTTCTCGGCGTCAACGGTGCAGGAAAAACCACCCTGCTCCGGGCCATGGCGACCGGAATCAAACCCAAATCGGGGAGTTACACCCTCGACCAGCAGCCAGTGTGGGACCACCTGCAAGATGCTCGATCAGCGATCGGATACGCACCACAGCGACCTATCGCCATACGCCACCTCACCGCCGAGGACCAGGTTCGATACGCAGCCTGGCTCAAAGGGCATCCCGCAGCGAAGGACGGCCCACTCGTCGCCGACGCCCTCGACCTTGTCGGTCTATCCGCCAAACGAGACGAAAAAGTTGGACGGCTATCCGGAGGCATGCTGAAACGACTCGGAATAGCCATGGCGATCGTCACCGACCCACAGGTTCTGCTCCTCGACGAACCTACCGCCGGCCTCGACCCCAACCAGCGGCACCGATTCCATCAGCTCGTCAACCGACTCCGGGAAACCACCACCATCATCTTGAGCACGCACCTGGTCGAAGACATCGCAACGCTGTGCGACACCATCACAATCCTCAACGAAGGCGTCACCACCTTCTCAGGAACACCAGAGCAACTGAAGTCAAACATCCGCAACTCGCTCGACGGCGTCTTCGAGATGGCCGTCCTCAACGGACTGACAAGACCATGACCACGACAATCGATCATCTCAAACACGGCTACCGGTTCTACCTCCCAACCCGATACGCCATTCCTATCACCGCCCTCATGGTGGCCGGGCTCAGCTACCTACTGGGAGACCTTCTGAACAGGCGAGTAGACACCGAAACCAGCCTGCTGTTCCTTGCGAGCCGCCAAGCCACCGGCGTCTTATTCGCTGCGCTCGCATCGTCAGCGTTGGTCTCTACCCTCACCGTGAGGCATCTGCGCTCTGGAGCTCCCGAGCACGAATCGGACTCGCCGTTCGGCGCGCAGAGACTCATGTGGGCCCGCTACGGAATGTACAGTCTCCCTATCCTGGCCGGCTGGGTCGCCTACCTCCTTCTCACTACAGTCCAACGAGCCCTCAGCCTGTCAGACCCGCACCACGCAGCAATCGTGTGGTTCGTGACCACCTTCGCTGTGGCCGCCAGCGCGGCATTCGGGCTGATGGTCGCACACGTCGTCAAGAACTACGCCGCTCCGGTCATCACCGCCATTCTGGTCTACGGGCTCGTCGTGGCGGTAGGCGGCAATGGCGATGACGCCTGGTGGGGATGGCTTGTCCCATACATGGACGATGCGTTCCGAGGCGGTATCAAACCCGCCTGGGCCGCCGGGTACACAGCCTGGTATCTGGGACTAGTCGCCCTCTTTATCAATACCGCAGTGGTCACCACCACGCTTCGTCGCACCGGCTTCCAGCTCTCGCTACGCGCCGCACTCACCACCGTAGGCCTCCTGCTTACCGGAGCTGCTCTCCTCTACCTCAACGGCGCATCAGCGGTCGCCGGCGGATAGACATGAGCCAGCTCGGCCTTCTCATACGAGTGACCCGAAGCCACTACGCCCTCGCGGGAGCTTTCGTACTTACGATCGCCACGGCGATCTGGGCCACCAACCTCCCAGCCTCAGCGATCCAACCCAGTATCACATCCCTACCGCCAGCATTCGCAGTATCAGGACTGGCTGCGATCCTCGCCGCGACACTGGGTGCCGTGCCGAGATACGAATCGCTCGATACGATCGGCCGCTATTGGCCGCGGATCTCCGTTAGAGCGACCACGCTCGCCGCCGTGGTTCTGACGCCAATCGTCGTCTCGGTCGGTATCTCGTTCGCGGCGGACTCGCCCTGGCACCAACTCCCGCTACTCACAGCAGGGATCCTCCTGGGCAGCGTGACTCTACTCATCAGCGCAATCGCCCCGCCCGCGGCAGCAAGTCTCACTGGTAGCGCATATGTGTTCGTGTGCTTCCTCGCCGGCCACGGCGACAGTTGGTGGGACCAGGTCAACAGGCCCTCGACGACAGCACGAACCGCAGTCACCCTCATCGTTCTTGCCATCGCCTCCAGCGTTTTCCTCTGGAAAGGGTCACGGCAGACTCACCACTACGACGACATCCTGTGAACCAGACCATCGGGGTTGGACCCGGTTCTGGCAAACGGCCATCCCCAACCCAGGAGAAGCAGTGCCCGACCGATTCGACCTCATGAACCCCGAAGAGATTGCTGGAGCGTTCCGAATCGCAGACGACTACTGTCGGCTCGTCAATCCTGACAAGCTCACCGCCGTAGACATCGATCGCCTAGACCGTGGCCGAACGTGGCTCGCTAGCATGCTCGCCGAGCTGCCTCAAGCGATGAACGGTGCACCGCTGAATACGGCAGTGACCGACCAGCCTCCGTCCGTAAGCGACCAACCGTCGGAGTTCGCCGCCGAAGCGCTCACCGCCTTCAAAACGATCAACGAAGAAGCCAAGACGCTCACTCAACAGCTGATGGCTGCGCCCAAGGACATCATCCCGTCCTACAACGGTGGCCTTCGCTATGACGCAATCGCGCGCCATCTGGCCAGAGTGTCCAATCTTGCAAGTGTTGATCGCAACTGGATCTGGGGACCCTGAGAAAAGCGCGGTCGGCGGTATTCCCAAAAAGACCCGACCTTCTCGGTCGGGCCGTGTCATAGACGATCGTTCGCGTTACACCGACCGGCTGACTGCGTTTGCCCTGGTCGGAGGTGTAACGCATGGCGTGTTCTCGCCTATGTAACGCACTCCTCCGTTTCTGATACAGTCACGCTGTGCGGATTGGCTACGGGAGGGTGTCCACTCGGGATCAGCACCCCGACGCTCAACGAGACGCCCTGACCGCGGCAGGGTGTGAGCAGGTCTTCATCGACACTGCATCGGGCAAGCTCGCTCGCCGGCCCGAGCTCGACCAGGCGCTGCTGGTTGCCCGGCGGGCCGGTGATCAGCTGGTGGTCACCAAACTCGACCGGCTCGGCCGGTCGTTGGAGCATCTGATCGAGTTGTCCCAGCAGCTACAGGAACGAGGTGTCGATTTGGTCGTCCTGGATCAGGGGATCGATACCTCGACTGCGGTTGGTCGCATGTTCTTCCAGATCCTGGGGGCGATCGCCGAGTTCGAACACGCGTTGATGTCGGAACGTACTCGTGATGGTCTGGCCGCGGCTCGGAGCCGGGGCCGCACCGGTGGCCAGCGCCCCAAGCGCACGGCCCGCCAAGCGACGATGGCGAGGGACATGTACGAGGAGAAAGACGCCGATGGATCTCGGGCGTACACGGTGCAGCAGATCGCTGAGGAGTTCGGGGTGTCGCGGCCGACGATCTACCGGCACCTAAGAGCCCTGACGGATCAGTTGACGTAACGAGCAGTTCGGCGGGACGGTGACAGCGGGGACCACAAGTGGCGACGACGAGGGCTCCAGCGTCGATGATGAGTACGGCCGATTCAGCGGGCCGGTCTCGGTCGCCGACCTCGAGCGTTGCTTCTTTCTCGACGACGCTGATCTGGCGAGGGTCGGTCGGCGGCGTGGGGATCGGAACCGGATCGGGTTCGCTCTGCAGCTGGGCACGGTCCGATACCTGGGCATGTTCTTGGCTGATCCCACTGATGTGCCGACAGGGGTTCTGGACTACGTGGCCACCCAGGTTGATGTTCCGGACCCGTCGTGTGTGAAGGGCTACATGGCCCGCCGCACAACCCGGTTCGAACACGCGGCCGAGATTACCGAGGCCTACGGCTACCGGGAATACGCAGGAGTGGAGGCGGATCTGGCGCAATGGATCGATGATCGGTCGTGGACCACCGGCGATGGCCCCACCGCTCTGTTCGCCGGGGCGGTCGGTTGGTTACGAGCCCGACGGGTATTGCTACCGGGTCGGAGTCGACTGGAGCGCCTGGTGGCCCGGATTCGTGACCAGGCAACGCAGCGGCTTCACGATGAGCTGACCAGTCAGGTCAGCCCGGCTCAGATCGCTCGGCTGGAATGGCTGCTCGAAGTCCCCGACACCGATCGTGTGTCGAATCTTGACCGGCTGCGTCACGGACCAACCCCACCGAGCGCCCCACAACTGCAAACCATCTCCAGGCGTCGTAGCCGACGCGTCGTGGCAGGGCGAACCACCATCGGAGTCATCGCTATAGGGCTGATGGGCCTTGCATTGACTCAGCTAACCACCGCTCCACAAACTGTCGAGGCCGCCAGTGACCCAATCGAACCGACCGAAGGAACACCCATGACCGATAACTCTTCAACTCCTTCGCCGTCTGCAAGCCCGACACCGTGTTCAGGAAGCCAAGAACTCGGCGTTCCGGCAACCGAATACCTAGGCCTGACAGAATCGGAAGCGCTAACAAACGCAGAAGCAGGGGGACTTATCCCATTCGTCGAGTGCAGGGACGGCGACGTCCTCATCGACATGCGACCCTCAAATATCGACAACACGCGACTCTGGTTAACCATTGCCGACGGGATCGTAACCAACTCGTACCGGGGCTAGCACCCGCTGCAAACTCGGACCAGGTGCCGGAATGCAACATTTGGTCGATCAACCAGCCGACAATAGGTCTAAGCATGGTGGTGTAAACCAGTGACTCATGCCAGCTTTCGCGGCCTCTGGTCACTCGTATTCGTTCTCGGGAGCATTGGTAGTGCCCGCTCTACTACTACGCGTAGACGGAGGGTGCCGACGCGCCGCTGCCCGAAATCGGCGGCTGTCCGGCACACCAACAAGGATCGGACCTTCACCAGGGTTTCTCTGCGTCCCTTGGTGACCGGCAAGCCCGTGGTAGGACTCCGTCAGCACCCGGACCCCAGACCGAACGATGGTCGAGAACTGGTCGATCTCGGCAACCAGCCAGAACCTTGAGACCAAGCTGATCCCATGCGAAGCGGGGGTCGTCCGGTTTGGTCGCTATCCAAGGTTGGGGCACCCCAGACCTGCTCAGGTCGAGATCACTCTCGGTTCGCGTAAACCTCTACGGAACCCACTCTCGATTGTCTTTCGGGCTTGCGACTCGTCGTAGGCTCCCGCGACTACATGATGGTTCGCACCTTCGTTGAGAACCTGCCGAGCGTCTAGCTCTTCCAGCAGCTCTCCGGCAACGAGTTGCCCGAAGGCAATGGCGGCCCGAAACAACGAGTTGTTCCGATCACCCCTGGCCGCGGTCGCCATTCGATCAATCTCGCCTTCGACCGCAGCATCGACATATCGACGGCTCCGGTCAGTCGACACTGGCTCGGATCTCCTACAACCAGTCGGCCGAGCCGACGCCGGAACCTCCACGGGTCGGAGTAGCTGGGCAACCCAATCAGGAAGCAACACAGGTGATCGGTC
>CAZSTV010000313.1:0-6158 GCA_964609665.1 uncultured Acidimicrobiaceae bacterium | reverse complement strand
GTGCTGGTGCTCATCGGATACGGAACCTCGAAGTTGGTCATCTCATTTCGTGAAACCAGGAAACGTTCACAACCTGCTAACCAATTGATTGGGGCCTGGACTCTAGTCCATGCCCCAATCGGACTCCGGCCTCCGGCTAGGTTGCTCAGGATCGACTCCGCCTACCGAACGCTGCGCTCTCTCCCCCCGGGCTGGCGCGTCACCATTGTCGCCGCTGTTACCGCGGTCGTGGCCGCCGCTTGCACGGCCGGAACCGAGGCGTCGCAACCAACGCCCAACGAGGCCGACACCTCGACCACCGCCACCGCCACCGAACCCCCGGTTTTGAACACGGTGCTCAGCACGGACTGGACCACCTGCGAACAGTTCTCGTTGACCGGCGAGTCCCGGGTGAGTCAGGTGGAACTCGTTGAAGCATCCGGTCTTGTGGCCAGCTCGCAATTCACCGACGTGCTCTGGTCCCACAATGACTCCGGCAGTGCGGCGGGGATCTACGGCGTCGGGCTCGATGGCAGTGATCACGGTTTCTTCCCACTGGCCGACCGGGACGGCGTGGACATTGAAGACATCGCCATGGTCGACGGGCGGATCCATCTTGGCGACATTGGCGACAACGACCGTCGGCGGGAGTCGGTCCAGGTGCACATCTTTGATGAGCCAGCGCCCGGCTCCGGCAAGGCGATCACCGACATCACCACCATCGACCTGACCTACCCAGACCGGGCAACCGACGCCGAGGCGCTCCTGGTCGACCCGCTGTCCGACGAGGTGGTGATCCTCAGCAAGGACCTCCAAGACGGATTGGCCAACACCAGGATCTACTCCTTTGCCATGCCGAGCGGTACGCCGACGGAATCGATCGAGATGACCTTTGCCGGCGAGATTGACGTGGCCGCGCTCGAAAGCCAGGCGACCGAGTTCACCCTGACCGCGGTGCTCTTCCCCGGTCTGTTGACCGCGGCAGACATCAGCGCAGACGGCAGGCTGATCGCGGTGCGAACCTACGGGACCGTCTGGCTCTACCCTCGCACTCCGGATCAAACAATGGCCGAGGCGCTGCAGGGTCAACCGTGTGAAGGTGGCAGCGCGGCCGAGAACCAGGGCGAGTCGTTAGCCATCCTCCCCGCTGGCAGCGGCCCCGACGGTGACGCCGACAGTGACGCCGACGGTGACGGGGACACAGGCGGCGGGGACACCGTCCGCTACGTCACCGTGACCGAGGGCAACACGCCGGTGATAAACGTCGTTACCGTCAACCTGCGCTGAGGCCGCTGAGGACGGCCAGGGAACGGCCACCTTTGGACGTCACGGACCAACGGTCTAGGTTGGCTCGATGACCGAACCAACGCCTCGCATCGGTGCCACGGTTGCCGACTCCGTTCCCCACTGGCCCGACGTGCCATCGCCGCCGTCGGACGCGCCAAACGTGTTGATCATGATGCTCGACGACGTCGGGTTTGCCGACTTCGGTTGCTACGGCTCGGAGATCGACACACCAAACATCGACGCGCTGGCGGCCCGAGGGATTCGTTACACCGGTTTCCACACCACCGCCATGTGCTCCACCACTCGGGCCTCGCTACTGACCGGACGCAACCACCACTCGGTGGGCATGGGATGCCTCGCCAACTTTGACTCGGGCTACCCCGGCTACCGGGGCAAGATTGACCCCAACGCGCCAACGCTTGCCGAGTTGCTACGGCCCCATGGCTACCGGACCTACTACACCGGCAAGTGGCACTGCACGCCGCTGACCGAAACCGGACCCACCGGACCGTTCGACGGGTGGCCGCTCGGCCGGGGCTTCGACCGGTTCTACGGCTTCCTCGATGCCGAGACCGACCAGTACTCGCCGGAACTGGTCCGCGACAACACCCACATCGAAGCGCCGGGCAACTCGGCCACCGGCTACCACTTCACCGAGGACATGTTCGACAACACCATCGGCATGCTCAAAGGTCACCAGGCGGGGGTGCCCCACCTGCCATGGCTGATGATGGCCATGCCGGGAGCCTGCCACGCGCCGCACCAGGCCCCGGTGGAGCTGATCGACAAGTACGCCGCCATCTTTGCGAAGGGTTGGGACCGGACCCGTGACGACCGGTTGGCCCGCCAGATCGAGATGGGCATCGTGCCGGACGGCACGGTCCTCCCGGACCGCAACCCCATGGTCAAAGCGTGGG
This sequence comes from uncultured Acidimicrobiaceae bacterium, assembly GCA_964609665.1. Taxonomy (GTDB): domain Bacteria; phylum Actinomycetota; class Acidimicrobiia; order Acidimicrobiales; family SZUA-35; genus JAHELU01. The sequence continues at coordinate 3,975 of CAZSTV010000313.1, read as the reverse complement.
ACGAACACTCTGCGGACGAGCAGCTGCTCTTCACCCGCTTGGCCGCGGCGTACGCAGCAATGTTGGAACACGCCGACCAGCACTTCGGCCGCGTGCGGGACTTCCTGGAGAGTTCGGGCCAGCTGGACAACACACTGGTGCTCGTTCTGTCCGACAACGGGGCAAGCCAGGAAGGTGGACCAAACGGCTTTGTCAACGCCATGGGTCCCTACAACATGATGCCGGAGGACCTGGAATCCAAGCTGGCACGGCTAGATGACATCGGAGGGCCGGACACTCACAGCAACTTTCCGTGGGGCTGGGCGATGGCCGCCAACACCCCACTCAAGCGCTACAAGCAGAACACCCACGGGGGCGGCATCCGAGATCCGCTGGTCATCGCCGGGCCAGGGGTCGCCAGCGCTGATCCACCCAGCGTTGATTCACCCGGCACCGGGAGCCCCGCTACCGATAGCTTGCGCCACAACTTCTGCCACGTGAGTGACCTCGCACCGACCGTGCTGGACGCCATCGGTCTGCCGCTGCCAGCGGCCATGGAGGGTGTCAGCTTTGGTGCCACGCTGGCCTCGCCTGCCGAGACGACAAAGTCCGTGCAGCACTTTGAGATGTTCGGTCATCGCGGCATCTGGCACGAGGGGTGGAAGGCGGTTGCCTTTCATCAGCCGAACACGCCGTTCGACGATGATCAGTGGGAGCTCTACCACCTGGACGAGGACTTCAACGAGGTGCACGATCTCGCCGCGGCGCAACCCGAGCGCCTCGACGCCCTCACGGCGCTGTGGTGGACCCAGGCCGAGGCCCACAAGGTGCTCCCCCTCGATGATCGCTTTGCGGAACGGTTTGCAGAGAACGCCGAGCGTCACCGGGGGGCCAGAACCCACTACACCTTCTGGAACGGCATGGGTCACCTGCCATCGGAGGTGGCCCCGGACCTGCGGAGCCGCAGCTACACCGTCACCGCCACCGTCGACATCCCCGACGACGGCGCGGAAGGTGTCCTCATCGCCCACGGTGACGCGACCTCGGGCTATTCGCTGTTCATCCGGGACGGTCTGCTGGTGCATGACCTCAACATTGGCGGCTCTCACCAGATGGCGGAATCGACGGTGCCCGTGCCAACCGGTCGGCACACGCTTGGCTTTCAGATGCGACGAGGTTCGACCGAAAACGGGCTGCCGCCGGGCGTCGGCACGCTGCTGATCGACGGAGCGCCCGTCGGCGAGTTGCGGACCGACAACATCTTCTGGCTGATGATTTCCTGGTCCGGCCTTGACGTTGGCTTCGACCGTGGCACCACCGTTACCGACTACGACGGCACTGGTCGCTTCGTCGGACCAAACGCGTTCACCGGCACGTTGATCAAGGTCACGGTCGACCTCGATGATGACCAGGAGCTGGACCACGGCGCCGCCGGCCAAAACGAGCTGGCCCGAGACTAATCAGCGAGACCGGGTTGCCAGACTGAATCGGCCCGCCGGAGGGGAACCGTCGGGGCGGTTCGAACTACGCTCCTTAGATGGAAGACAGCATGGACGAGAACTTGGATGAGAACATCGCGACGCGACGCACGGCCGCAGTGACCGAGGCCATGGATGACATCCGCCGCATCGAGCAGGAGCAGGGGGTCACAAGAGAAGGTGTGGCCATGATCCGGGACCGGCTGGTTCGCCTGGCCGAACAGCGGGAACTGTTTCCGCTCGAGGACTTTGAGGCACCGACCACCGACGACGACCGCACCAACTTCATGTACCGGTTGGCCCAGGACCCTGACGACCGGTTCGCCCTGTACGCCCAGGCGAACAACGGCACCGTCACCACCCCGGTCCACAACCACACGACGTGGGCCGTGGTCGTTGGCTTCGAAGGCCAGGAACTCAACAAGTTCTTCAACCGCACCGATGACGGCGTCGAACAGGTCGACGAGCACATGGTGGAGGCCGGGACCGGAGTGGCGATGCTGCCAGAGGACCTGCACTCCATCCACATCAGCGGCACCGCGCTCAACTTCCACTGCTACGGGCTTGCCCTGGAACGCCTTGACGAGCGCGAGTACTACGACCCGGTCAACAACACGTGGAAGATCTTCAACAACATCACCGGCATCAGGGAGGCCAGGGTCGGCCTGCAAACATGCTGAGCGACGCCGACCAGCAGACCACTCCCCGCTCGGTCAACGCCGAGACGTTGCTCGCATGGCTCCAGGACGGTGACGAGCTGGCGCTACTCGACGCCCGCGAGCAGGGCGTCTACTACGAGTCTCATCTGTTTCACGCGGCAAGCGTGCCGCTGTCTTCCCTCGAGCTGAACCTTGGGCCGCTGGTGCCCCGCTCCGACACCAGAACGGTGTGGTGCGATCAGTCCGGTGCCACCGACGGGCTGGCGGCCGTTGCTGCACAACGTGCCGCGGCGCTCGGCTGGACAAACTGCCACGTCCTGGAAGGTGGCATCGACCAATGGGCCGCCAGCGGAGGCGAGTTGTACGCGGGTATCAACGTGCCGTCCAAGGCGTTTGGTGAATTCGTAGAACACACCTACGACACCCCCAGAATCCCGGCACCGAAACTGCAGGAACTCCTGGAGTCCGACGAGGACATGGTCGTCCTCGACTCCCGTCCGATCCGAGAGTTCCGCAACATGTCCATCCCGACCGGCACCGACTGCCCCGGCGCGGAGCTGGTGCACCGGGTCAAGGAGATGGCACCAAACCCCGACACCCTTGTCGTCGTCAACTGCGCCGGGCGGACACGCAGCATCATCGGCGCGCAATCGCTGATCAACGCCGGACTGGAAAACCGGGTGGTCGCGCTGGAGAACGGAACGATGGGCTGGCAACTTGCCGGGTTTGAGGTTGATCGGGGTCGAGAGGTTCACGCCCCCGACCCCGGAGACTCCGCTCAGGCGTGGTCGATCGAGGCCGCACGGGCCGTCGGCGAGCGGTTCGGCGTTGCTGAGGTCACCGCCGAGCAGGTGGAACAGTGGCGGGCAGACACAGCTCGCACCACCTACGTTCTTGACGTTCGCACCCCCGAGGAGTTTGCCGCCGGGCACCTGCCCGGCAGCCGCAACGCTCCTGGCGGGCAGTTGGTGCAGGCCACCGATGAGTACGTGGCCACCTGGAACGCTCGGCTGGTGCTGGTGGACGACAACGGCGTGCGAGCAACGATGACCGCTTCATGGATGCGTCAGCTCGGCTGGGATGACACCGTGGTACTCGCCGGCGACGTGACCACCATGGCGCTGGCCACCGACCCAGCGCCCCGGGCGTCGGTTGGCCCGGCCCCGACGATCAAGATCTCCGCCCTTGCGGAGCTGTTGGCGGCGCAGCCGGAGTCGGTTGCGGTCCTGGACATCGGCTCCAGTTTGAAATACCGCAAGCGTGGCCACATCCCCGGGGCCTGGTGGGGTGTGCGCTCTCGGTTGGCCGAGGCGCGAGCCGCCATCGGCGAGGTGGAAAAGGTGGTGCTGACCTCGACAGACGGACAGCTGGCAAAGCTTGCCGTGGCCGAGGCCGCAACGCTGTGGCCCGACGCGGACGTTGCCGCATTGGCGGGAGGCAACAAGGGCTGGCGTCACGCCGGTCACGACATGGAGCCCGGCTTCTTCCGACCGACCACCGACGCAAACGACGTCTGGTACAAGCCCTATGACTACGACGATGGCCAAGACGCCGCCGAGCAGCGCATGCGGGACTACCTGACCTGGGAGATTGCGCTGGTCGAACAGCTCGATCGGGACCCGACGGTGTCGTTCCCAACATTTGCCGATTAGGTCTAGTCCCCCAGTGGCGTGTGGTTCCCAGTGACATCTAGTCCCAGTGACGTCTAGTTCACGTGACGTCGAAAACCTCGGCGGCCCGATCCGGATCGAGGAAGCCGTTCTTGATGTCCTCCCGGACCAGTGCCGGATCCCGATCTTTGGGGTCCCCAAGTCCACCGCCGTTGCCGGTGACCACCCGAATGATGTCACCCTCGTTGG
>CAZSTV010000312.1:2122-6208 GCA_964609665.1 uncultured Acidimicrobiaceae bacterium | reverse complement strand
TAGAGCACCTGCTTTGCAAGCAGGGGGTCGTGGGTTCGATTCCCATCAGCTCCACCATGTGATGTCGCGAGACATCGTTAAGTCCTGAACCCACGGTTCAGGGCTTTTCTTGTTTTGGTTGGGGTTGGTAGTTGCGGGTGGTGTCGAGTGTTAGGCGGCGTAGGAGTTCGCCGGTTTGGGTGTTGATGATGCGGATGTCGAGGTCGTCGATGAGCGCGATGACCGGGGTTCCGGTGTGGGCTCGTCCGATCCCGATGTGGAAGAGACGGCCGGCGTGGCGGACAGTGATTTTCCCGGTCGGATCCACACGGTCGCGGCGCAGCCGGTAGTGAACCCCGGCATCAGATCCGGTGGGTCCGGTCTTCGGAAGCCGGTCATAGATAACCGCGGGAGTAGACCGGCCGAGAGACTGGTGAGGCCTCTGCTGGTTGTAGATGCGGGTGAAGGTGTCTAACTGGGTTTGAAGCTCGGTCAGGTTGCTGGCGGGTGGCTGGGCGGTGAGCCATTTCTTGAGGGTCAGTTGGAAGCGTTCGACTTTCCCGCAGGTGGTCGGGTGGTTCGGTCGTGAGTGGCGTTGTTCGATCCCGAGCGAGGCGAGGAGTGTTTCGAGGCCGTTCCGGCCGCCTCGCCCGCCGGAGAACCGGGTGGTGAAATACATGGCATTGTCCGACAACACCGCAGCCGGAAACCCGTGTGTTTCAGCAGCCTGGCCGAACTGTTCGACCACGACGCGGCCATTGACCCTGGCATGCGCGGTGACCGACAGGGCGTAGCGGGAATGGTCATCAACCCACGACAAGATCTCGAAATCTTGCCCACCAGCAATAGCCCAGTGGCACATGTCGGTCTGCCACAACTCGTTCGGCAGGTCGGCTTCGAACCGGATAAACGACGAACGAGGCCGTTTCCTGGGTTCGGGTGTGACACGCCCAGCGGCGATCAAATACCGGCGGATCGTCGAGGCTGACACCGTGACCTTGTGGCGGTGTTGAAGATGCCACCGGATTGTTTCTGGGCCGGCGTCCAAACCCTGTCCGGCGAGTTCGTCACGCAGCCTGATGATCAACTTGATTGTGGGTTCATCCAGTTTTGCTGGTGAGCGTTTCGGGCGCCGAGACCGCGGCTCGAACGCCGCCTCTGCCTCGTTGCGGTAGCGGGTCATCAACACCGATACCCACGCCTCGGACACCTCAAACCGGCGGGCCGTCTCAGCTTGAGACAGGCCCTCAACCGTGACCGACAAAATGATCGCACGCCGTTTCGACACCCACCACAATCACCCACACCGGCTTAACGATGTCTCGACACATGCCTTAACGATGTCCTGAACTCACACACCGCCAGGGGTACTCGGCAACTCTTCGAGTTGCAGAGCGGCTGAATCCGGCCGATCTGGTGTCCCGCTTGGTCCGTCCTGTCCCGCTGAAGCGAGGAAACCGGCTTCAGCTTCGCCACCTGCAACGTCGAGATTCGCGGCGATGAGCGGACTCAGGGTTGGTCGATGGCCCAGAGCAAGCCCAGTACTCGGACAGTGCCTGGCCCGAACTGTTCGTCAAGGCGGGTTTGCGTTTCGACGGACGCGACCCACATGCCCACCTGTACTTCACCGTCGTCAACGCCGACGCCTAGGACGCCTGAGGTTGGGAGGAGCTCGTCTTTGAGGTTGGTCACTTGCTGCGCGACTTCGTCCAGTTGACGCGTGGTGGGCCCGTCCTCGGCGACCAGGCAGAGCGGCCCTCCCCAGGATGTCCGAATCGCTGCTTCGTCGCCGTCGCGGATCTCAGTCAGCCTGATGACCAGAATTCCTGGAACCCAACCCGGAACGTCGGGGTCGAAGAAGTTAGCACCGGCCGGTCTCGCTTCTTGTGGTTCGACGATATCGATGCCGAGTAGCTCCGGTCGCCTGTTCACCACGTCGATGGCGTCGTTGTAGTCGTCAGCGCTGACTCGTTCTAGGTCGGAAGCATCGGTCCACCAGCCGCCGTCGGGTTCGGGGCATGGCACCTCGATTGGGTCGGGTTCGACGGTGTTGACTTGGGACCAGGCGATCGGAGTTGCAGGTTCGGTCAGGCTGAAGGTGAGCCCATCCCACCGACCGATGACGACGAAATCTCCCCACCGAACTCCGGCCTTCTCCTCGTGCTCAACCGTTTCCCAATCCCAACCCTCGATCGGGACTCCGTGGCACTGCGGAGGGTCTGATTGCATAATCCCTGGCGTGCAATGGAGCGGACCGTTGCCGTCATCGATCACCGTGGTATAGGAGAGAAACCGGCCGTCGTAGTCTTCGGGGACGAGGTCTGCTGGCGTATCTACGGGCGGGAGGTCGTCCCATGCGATCGTTGGCGTTGTTCGTGCGGGCTCGGGTGTTGATGTAACTGTTGTTGGCGCCACCGTTGATGAGGGCGCTGTGGTCGGCGGGGGGACGGAATCGGTCGCGCTTGAAGATAGATCGCCTGTGCTTTCGCCGCTCCCGCTGCAACCAGCGATTGCACACGCAACAAGGATGCAAGAGATCAGGCCGGTTGAGGCGAACGTTGGTGGCTTCATCGGGATGCCGAGTATCGCGTTGCCAAACCCTCTGTTCAAGGGAATCCGGCCGCTCACCCCGGTCGATCGCCTGGTTGACCTGGCGGCGGCGACCGACCGGGGCAGCTCAGCGCTGAACTGTTCCCGTGGCGCTAGGAAGTCCCACTGAACTCCTCGCAGTCGACGTTGGACCTGGACAGGTTGGCGTTGGGGGCCGAGAGTAGGGACTCGATGACGGCGATTCGGTTCGGGATTGCTGTCCTCCAGGCTTGGGCATCACCGTCCAAGATCCGGTCCGGGTAGTGCAAGAGCGCCCAAACGTAGAGCGCAGTCTCGGCCAGGTCTTCTCGTTCTGGCTCGGAAGCGGCGTATTCGGAGAGGAATCGATCGTCGGCGGCCTGCGCGGCACGCCAGTCCGGGCTGTCGGCGTGCATGTCGTCGAGAGATGTGTGGACGGACTCGTGAAAGATGGTCTCCTCAAAGCGATTCGTCGATTCACGGAGCGCCACATTTTCGGCGTACACATGAATGCCTTCGCCGCCACCGTCGGCCTGCGCTGTTGCGTCTCCGGCGAGAAAGCCGACACGCTCGATCCCGGCGCGAAGCTCCGGGGGAAGCAGTCCAATCGGCTCGGCGATTCGGTTCGCCTGATCCGCGGCGTTGGCATCGGTCGCAATGTCGGGGTGGATGCGAATCTCAACCGTTGCCCCGTCTACGTAGCGTGCTTCGAAGAACCACGTGTTCTCCGGGAACAGCAGTTGATCAGTGGTCTTGTCGTAGAACTCGCCCGGGCCGCGGCCCAAGTCGACGACACAAACGAGAGCTGACGGATCTCCCGGGCGGATCAGGTCGCGTCGATCATCGGCTCCCGTCGATTCGATGGGAACAACCACTGCATCGTTACCTCCGGATGCGTTTGTTGGTGTCTCGGAATCTGAGGCTGGCGACGAGCAAGCAACACCGGCGAGAACAATGAGGCAAAGCGATACGCCCAGGAACCTCCGGGGCCGGCCGATCAGGGTCGACCTGCTCGTACGAGATCGCCACCTTCCGACGACGCCGGCTAAGCGAGCGGCCTGGAAGTCGGCAGCGTTCGACGCTTCGGTGAGGTTCTTCGGCCGTCTGAAGTCGAGCTGTCTGATGGCGATGGTCCTCGTCTCTGGCGCTGGAAGTTTGATACTACGGCAGGGCGTCCAAGCGGTGGCGTCGGCATCGACTGCATCGGATTGGCGGCACAGCTCGACGCCGCTGAGACACCTAGCGCTGGTCGATAAGCCTGCGCAGGTGCTCGTTGGCTTTGGCGGCGATGATCTCGGGGGCGTCTCGATCGGCTTGTTGGGCGTACCACCGAACGAGCGCGGTCAGCGCTCCCGCCATGAGCTCGGGCAACAATTTGTCATCGCGATGCGGGGTGTTCTTGAGATGGTCGGCCCAGCTTGACGCGAACTGTCGGTGGAAGGTGTCGGCGATCTCGCTGAGCACCGGCTGGGTGAGGAGTGGCCGCATCACTGGTGCCATTTCGTCGACGTGTGCGAAAAGCGGGAGGAGATCGGGGAG
>CAZSTV010000312.1:0-2112 GCA_964609665.1 uncultured Acidimicrobiaceae bacterium | reverse complement strand
CGCCGGTGGGGATCGCCAGTTCAGGAATGCCCGAGGTAAGTAGGTCGTACTTGTTGTCGAAGTGCGCGTAGAACGCGGAACGACTCACGCCGGTGTTCTCAAGGACGTCCTGCACACGGATCTTGTCCCACCGGTTGGTCTTCACCAGGTCGATGAGCCCGTCAAACAGCAGTTGACGGGTGCGAGTAACACGAGGATCAATTCGGGGTTTGCTCATTTTCCGCACAATCTGCGGTCTCTGTTCGCTAACGAACGAGTCCATGGTTTTGTTCGTGGTTGCTCTTTCGAACACCATGTACGTTACCAAACATGGAATTCGATAACACGCTGCAAGCGGAACCCTCTCGATGGGAGCAGGTGCATAGACACATTCCGATTGTGCTCGCCGCCGGCGCTTTCGTCGCCCTCTTCCTCGGCCTGCACGGGGCCGCCACCTCTGTCCTTGCCCTTGTCGGACTGCACCTCGCGGCCGCCGCCGTGTGGTGGGTCGTGGTCCGGATACGAACGAACCACGGCAGCTCATGAGGGCCAGCTCATGACCGCGGGAATATCGGTCCGGCAACTCACGAAGTCCTTTGCCGGCACTCGGATAGTCGACGAAGCGACATTCGATGTACCCCGTGGTGCGGTCACCGCTTTTGTCGGCGCCAACGGGGCGGGCAAGACCACGACGATGCAGATGATCCTCGGTCTGGTCACGCCCGACGACGGACAAGCGCTCGTCGAGGGCAGGCGGTTCACCGAGCTCGGCGAACCGCGTCACACGGTTGGCGCTGTCCTGTCCGACGTCGGAGGTCACCCCGGCGTCACGGCTCGCCAGCACCTCCGCATGGTCGCATCGGGCGCCGGGCTGCCCCCTGCCGTCATCAGCCCGGCGCTCGCCGAAGTGGGTCTCAGCGACGCCGCCGACAAGAGACTCGGGACCTACTCAACCGGCATGACGCAACGGGTCGCCCTGGCCGCAGCACTGCTGGCCAACCCTCGCGTCCTGGTGCTCGACGAACCAGCGTCGGGACTCGACCCCAAAGCGTTGCGCTGGCTGCGCGTCCTGCTCCGAGCGAAGGCCGATGCGGGAGCGGCAGTGTTCGTCTCGACACATCAACTGGCCGAGTTCGCTCCGATTGTTGACTTCGTCGTCGTGATCGACGACGGCAAGATCGTCGCGAGCTCCGGCGCAAACGAACTACTCGAACTGACCGATTCCAGCGACCTGGGCACCGCCGTGCTCGCGCTGACCTCATGAAAGCAGCCAGAATGTCAACGAACAGCGTGTCGACCGTGACCCCGGCGGTCTCCTCGACCGGCTTTACCCGACCGGCCACTGCTCCTGCTCGAAGGTTGCTGCGGGCCCTCGTCGCTGAACGAACTACCATTCTGGCCACACCGGCCGCTCGTGTGCTGGTGGTTGCGTCAGTCCTGATGGCGGTGGCGTCCATGTCGGCCAACGTTGCAAGTGCGGACGATCTGGCGAGCAGCGGGGTGGTACGTACCGCAATGCACGCATCGACGGTGGCCACGCTCGTGTTCGCCCTCGTAGCCGGGGTTTACTCTGCGACGTCTGACTTCCGGTTCGGCGTGGCGGCACAACGGGCGCTGGGCGAAACCCGCCGCAGCATACTGTTGGCCGCAAAGACCGTCGTTGCGGCCGGGGCCGGGCTCATCTACGGCATCCTCGGGGCACTCGCCGCGGTGATCGCGGCAACAGTCGCGTTCTCCGCCAGAGGCGCCTCGTTTGACGCGACCGCCGAGGCCGTCAATCGGGCGTTGATTGGCGTCGTGATCGGAGCAGCGCTGTTCGCCATACTCGGCGTCGCCATCGGCACGCTCGTCCGAAACCAGCCCTTTGCCCTCAGCGGTGTGCTGGCGTGGATGTTCATCGTCGAACCAACTGCCCTGCTCGGACTGCCCGAACTGGGGCGTTGGCTTCCCGGCGCCGCCGGTCTCGCCCTTACCAACAGCCCAGACGACGCGCTCATGTCGCAGGTGGGCGGCGGGGTTGTTCTCGCCCTGTACACGTCGATTGCCGTGGTGCTCGCGGCGATCCGTTTCCAGCGGATGGACCTATGAACCTGACAAGCGAGACAAGCCAGATGTTGCTCATCGACCAGGTGC
>CAZSTV010000311.1:4324-6210 GCA_964609665.1 uncultured Acidimicrobiaceae bacterium | reverse complement strand
CCATCCGGTCCATCCAGAACGCAGGCATCGAAGTGACCGGTATCAAAGACGTCACGCCGGTTCCCCACAACGGTTGCCGCCCGCCAAAGCGTCGGCGCGTCTAAAGGAGCCTGAACATGTCTCGATACACCGGACCCCGGGCCCGTATTTCTCGCCGCCTTGGCACCAACATCTTTGGTACCCGTGGCGAAACTCAGGCGCTGGAAAAGCGGCCGTACCCTCCGGGTATTCACGGTCGCACCCGTCGCCGTGGCAACAACAACACCGAGTACCTGACCCAGCTCCAGGAGAAGCAGAAGGCTCGCTTCACCTACGGTCTGAACGAGCGTCAGTTCCGTCGTGTCTATGAAGAGGCGTCCCGCAAGGGCGGCGTGACCGGTGAGAACATGCTCACCGCACTCGAGCTTCGCCTCGACAATGTGGTGTACCGCAGCGGTTGGGCATCGACCCGGCCCCAGGCTCGCCAGTTCGTGACCCACGGTCACGTCATCGTGAACGGCAAGCGGGTTTCCATCCCGTCGTACCGGGTACGCAAGGGCGATGTCGTCGAGATCAAGGAAAAGACCCGCGAGAACGCAATCGTTCAGTGGAACAAAGACGTCCTTGATCGCACCCCTCCGGCATGGCTGGACCGAGGCGACAACGAGTTCGCCATCAAGGTCTACGCCGAGCCGATCCGTGAGCAGATCGACGTTCCGCTGCGTGAGCAGCTCATCGTCGAGCTCTACTCCAAGTAACCGAGTGGCGGACCAGCCAGTCCGCCAACGGCCGAAGTTGTACTTGTAAGAATCCGCCGACACCCCGAAGTCGAAGCTCCCTCACCGGAGGTTCGGACCCCAAGACAAGGAAGCGTTACATGCTGGTTATTCAGCGTCCCACAGTTGAACAGCTTGATGATGGTGAATCGAATCGCGGCAAGTTCGCCATCGGTCCCCTAGAGCCGGGGTTTGGTCACACCCTTGGTACGTCGCTCCGGCGCGCGCTGCTGTCATCGGTTCCCGGTGCGGCTGTCGTTTCGGTTCGTTTCGACGATGCCCTGCACGAGTTCGACACCATTGCCGGTGCCCTCGAAGACGTGACCGACATCATCTTGAACCTCAAGGACATCGTCCTTACCAGCGAGAGCGAAGAGCCTGTCGTGCTCCGGCTTGATGCTCGAGGCCCAGGATCGGTCACCGCTGGTGACATCTCCTGCCCGCCCGAGGTTGAGATCCTCAACCGCGACGCACTCATCGCCACCCTGAATGATCAGGGTCGTCTGGCCATGGACCTCACCGTTGAGCGTGGACGGGCCTGGTCGCCCGCAGCAAAGCGGACCTCTGAGTCCAACACCATCGGCGTCATCCCAATCGACGCCATCTTCAGCCCGATCCGTCGGGTCGCCATCTCGGTTGAGCCGACTCGTGTGGAAATGTCCACCGACTTTGACCGGCTCATCCTCGATGTCGAGACCGATGGCTCCACCCCTCCTCGCGACGCGCTGGCATCCGCAGGCGCCACCGTGCGCTCGCTGTTCCAGCTCGTCGAAGAGATGAGCGAAGAGCCCGAGGGTCTGACCCTTGGCGAAGCGCCTGCCGCAGCATCCGGTTCTCCGGACCTCGACCTGCCGATCGAAGATCTCGATCTTTCCGAGCGGCCCCGTAACTGTCTCAAGCGGGCCCAGGTCAACACCATCGGTGAGCTGCTGACCAAGAACCAGGACGATCTCCTGGCGATCACCAACTTCGGTCAGAAGTCCCTCGACGAAGTCACCGCCAAGCTCGACGAGCGTGGCCTTACCTTGCGTGGGGCCCGCTGAAACGGCCTTCGGCTCGATCCCGAGTTGCGGCCTAAGGGGCCGCAACATCGTGGAACCAAGTACTGAGATTAGGAACTAAGGAACGAAC
>CAZSTV010000311.1:0-4314 GCA_964609665.1 uncultured Acidimicrobiaceae bacterium | reverse complement strand
CGAAGTCACCGCCAAGCTCGACGAGCGTGGCCTTACCTTGCGGGGAGCCCGCTGATACGGCCGTAGGCCGTTTCAGCCAGTTGCGGCTCCAGAGGCCGCAACGTCGTGCAATCCAGTACTGAGATTTGGGAACTAAGGAAGAAGCAACATGCCAGGACGTCCACGCAAGGCCCGCCGCTTCGGCGGATCCGCACAACACCAGCGCCTGATGATGGCCAACTTGGTCGCCTCTCTGGTGGCGGCCGAAGGCATCGTTACCACCGAGGCCAAGGCCAAGGCCATGCGCCCGGTCGCTGAGAAGATGATCACCAAGGCCAAGAAGGGCGGACTGCACAACTTCCGTCAGGTCCTGGCATACCTCGGTGATGTCGAGATGACCACCAAGCTCTTCGACGAGGTCGGTCCTCGCTACGAGAGCCGTCCCGGTGGCTACACCCGAGTGCTGAAGCTTGGGCCACGCAAGGGCGACAACGCCCCGATGGCCCGCATCGAACTGGTCTAAGTCGTTCCGAAGCCCCCAGGGGGCTTCGTCACTTCGCACCTTTCGGCTCCGCCGAAAGGTGGTCGCTTGGGCCGCGGCTGGGCGCGCGGGTTTGGCGTTCCCAAACGGTGGTTTGTGCCACCGACGGGCGAACGGCGGTGGGTTATCCATCCCATTGGACCGCATGTTCTGGGCCCCTGTCGCGTCCGGCGTGGCGAAACGTGTGGCAGCACCTAGAAGATAAGTTTATCCTGACCTCACTCGGCGGGGAAGTGGTTCCTTCCGAGGCTGCTGGGAGGGAATGTGTTTTTTGGATGGGGCGAGAACGCCGTCGAGTTTCCGATGCCCGACGGTCGCACCGCGGTGTGCGCCTACAAGTACTTCAGTCTGCTCTTTATCTTTCGGTTGGCGCGTTCGCAGCGGTGGTACATCGTGGAGGGACCGAAGCGGGCCAGTCTCACTGAGGGAGCGTTTGGCGAGGGCCAGGTGACTCCGGCTGGTCAGCCGCCACCGCCGTCACACGAGCAACCCGTTCCCGCCGGCCCCATCGAGGTTCAACGGGGTGACCTCGACCAGCTGTTTGCCCCGGAGGGTGCGCCGTCGCTTGGGCTATGGCAACGGTTTGGCATCATTATCCCGGTCATCGGATTCCTGGCGCTGCTGGGAATCGGCGCATGGAGCGCTCGAGGCACGACCACCGTGCTCGACCTTGAAAGCGGTGACTGTTTCGTCGACGAAGGCGAGTCCGAGGTCGACCGGCTCTCTACGCCGCTGTGCACCGAACCACACGATTCCCAGGTCACGACGGTCTTCGATGCCGTATCCGCTCCCGAGGACTATCCGGCCATCACCGATGCCTACTGGGATTCAGTATTCGAACGGTGCCTGACGGAAGCGGAACCGGTGTTGACCCGGGTCGAAGAGCTTCCCGACGACGCCCAGATCTCGTTCCTGAGTCCGACCGAAGCAAGCTGGGACCAAGGTGACCGAACGGTCCTCTGTTTCCTTTGGTCCCCCGGTGGCCTTGATGGCAGCTTCGTCGCTGCAGGGGGTAGCTGACAATGACGGGACGGAACTCGCACTCACCAGATCCGCATGGCCTAGGCGCGGGCTTCTCCGCAGGCAATCAGGCGACGCGAATGTCATCAAGCGGCATGGCAAGAGCCGGGCTGTTTCTCGGCACCAACCTGGCGGTGGTCGCCGTCGCCACCGTTGTGGCGGCTGCGCTCGGTATCGACCCAAGCGGCATTCTGGGTATCACCGTCTTCTCGTTGGTCATCGGCATGGGTGGGTCGGTCGTCTCGTTGATGATGTCGAAGTCCGTCGCCAAGCGGGCGACGAGAGCGCAGGTGATTGACCAGCCGGTGAACGACGTCGAGCGGTGGTTGATGTCCACCGTGCAGAGGCTGTCCGAGCAGGCCCAAATAGGGATGCCCGAGGTGGCGGTGTTCCCCTCGGACGCACCGAACGCGTTCGCCACCGGTGCAAAGCGGGACAGCGCTTTGGTGGCAGTGAGCGCCGGGTTGCTTCGCACGATGGACCGGCGGGAGGTCGAGGCGGTCCTCGCTCACGAGATCGCACACGTGGCAAACGGCGACATGATCACGCTGACGTTGGTTCAGGGGGTCACCAACTCGCTCGTCATCTTGGTCTCGCGAGTGCTCGCAGCGTTCTTTCGGGAGAACACGATCATCTACTTTGCCGTTCTGCTGTTCCTCCAGTTCGGTCTTGGCCTGCTCGCGTCGATCATCGTGATGTGGTTCAGCCGGAAGCGAGAGTTCCGAGCCGATGCTGGCGCCGCCGCGATGGTCGGTCCTGCAGCCATGGCCTCGGCGCTCTCCCGCCTTGAGCAGGCGTCGGCCGTGGACCCGCGTCAAGACCTTCCAGACGAGGTTGCGGCGTTCGGCATTCGGTCGGGCCGTTCCGCACGCGGCCTTTCCAACCGAGCCTCGGCTAGCTCAAAATCTCGGGCTGCGGGCGGGCTTTGGTCCAAGCTGTTCGCCAGCCATCCGCCAATTGCTAGCCGAATCGAAGCCCTACAAACCGGCTGACCGAGCGGTCCAGGCGCGGCGCCGCTTGGTCCGGCGCATAGGGTGGTCTTGTGGCCAATGTGAAGCTGCTGATCGCCTATGACGGGACCGACTTCCGTGGGCTGGCTCCCAACGAGGGGGTCCGGACCGTCGTTGGCGAGTTGCAACGGGTGATCGAGCCGCTGATCGGCCAGATGCCCGACATCGTCATGTCCGGCCGGACCGACGCCGGGGTCCACGCCTGGGGGCAGATGCTCTCGTTCGAAATGCCGGACGATGCGGTTGCCCTCGAACGTATACAGCGGTCGATCAACACCCGGCTCGGCCCAGAGATCGTCGCTAGGGAAGTGACCACCGCTGACGATGAGTTCAGCGCTCGCTTCTCGGCTACCGGGCGCCGGTACCGTTATGACGTCGTCAACCGTGACGTGCCGGACCCCTTCTCCGCTCGCACCGCATGGTGGTTCGCCGGCGATCTGAATCTCGATGCCATGAACCAAGCATGCACGCACCTGATCGGTGCACATGACTTCAGCTCGTTCTGTCGACGCCCTAAACCCGGACCTGACGCGGACGGCAACGTCGTCGAGCCGTCGCTGGTCCGTCGGGTCACCGGTGCACGCTGGCTTGACCTCGGTGACGACATGCTGCGCTTCGAGATAGAAGGTTCGGCGTTTTGCCACCAGATGGTGCGCAGCATTGTCGGGTTCCTGGTCATGGTTGGCACCGGCAAGCGTGGCGCCGATGAGCTGCCAGACGTGCTTGCGGCCAAAGACCGGGCCGCGGCCGAGCAACCGGCGCCTCCAAACGGGCTGACGCTATGGCAGGTCGACTACCAGGCCTAGCCTGGCTGACCCATCGCAGTGGGTCGCCGTGACCGGTGTCATGGCATCAGTGGCATCGGTCCAACAGAGCGGATACCTGAATCGGAACAGAGTGGGTTGACCCGTCCTAGCGAAACGCTTGGACTACCCCAGCGGCGCTGAGCGTCGCAAAGGAGCCCCATGTTGAACCTCTTGTCCTTTGCGCGCCCTTCGATGCGGACCGTTCTCGTTGTGCCAGCGTTTGCTCTGGCAGCCGTCGCCTGTTCCTCCGGCGATGACGCGGTAACCGAATCAGCGGCAGGAGCAGAGGTAGCCGCGCAGGAGGCGGCCGACGGAGCCGTAGAAGAGACAGATGCTGGTTCGGACACCGATACCGACATCGACACCGGCGACGTCGACTGTGTCGCCCTGCATCAAGCCCGAACGGGCATCCAAGGCGGGGCGCAGAATCTGTCCTCCATGGAGGACCCTGCGTCCATCGCCGAGTTCTTTCCGCCAGCAACCCTCGACGAGATAGACGGCCATATTGAGACCCTTGCGCCATACCAAGATGTTGAAGGGGTGCTCGGCACGACACGGGAGGGAATGGACCGTCTCTCGGCCGACATTTTGGCTGTACGAGAAGGACGACTCGACGACCGGGTTGGCAACTACGGGCTAGCTTCGATCAATGCCATGCTTGGCGCTATCGGCTGCTAGTTGTGATGACCTGGGAGGTTGTCCCTACCTCAATGCGCCTCTGACCCGCAGGCCGCCATCGAATGGTGGCCTCACCGAACCCTGCTCGAGAATGGGGGTACATCCGGCCGTGGCCTACTGAAGCCAAGCGAACAACCGGTTACGTCGGGTTCACCCAGTTCTACAATCGCCCCAGGTCACACGGCGCGCTCGGATGCGCTAGCGAGGAAGGTAGCGGCCTTCTCGCGGTGAGTTCAAGTGGTCATGGCGACAGTTTGATCGTAGACCGCTTTGGCGTTGG
>CAZSTV010000310.1:0-6300 GCA_964609665.1 uncultured Acidimicrobiaceae bacterium | reverse complement strand
GCTTGAACCCGTTCATCTCTGGCAGCAGCACATCCAGCACAATAAGCCCGTAGGTCCCTTCCTGAGCCATCCAGAGCCCGTCGGCGCCGTCGGCAGCACGGTCGACGGAGAAACCGTCGGCCCGGAGCGTTTGTTCTATGACTTCGGCGATGTCGTCATCGTCTTCGACGACCAGCAAACGCATAGGGCGAACCTACTCCATCTCGCCGCTCGGACATTGGCTCATCGACGTCACGCGGCTCATAGGGCTAGTAAACACCACCCGGTCTGAGAGATTTCTAAGAGCGGCTAGGACTCGGGGGCAAGCAGACTCAACAGAACAGCTGCGACCGCAGCGGTGGTGTCTCGCTTTCCGCCGGCCCGGGTCAACAGCATGGCGCCCTCCAGGGCGGCCAAGATCAACTGCGCACTCTCTGCCACGTCAAGGTCGGGGCGCAGCAGGCCTTTCTCGGCAGCGTCGCCCAATTGGCGTTCAATCCAGCGTTGTTGGTCGGCGAAGTAGGCGGCAACCTCGGCCCGCACAGCATCCCCAACCAGCAGCCACTCCCCTGCGACAGCGCCACAGAGGCAGGCCTGGTCTGCGGCTGCGGTGTCGTTGAACAGCCCGGCGTACTGCTGCAGCCGGTCCATCTCAGTCGGCCCATCCAACGATGCCACGCTCGCCGCGAACGCTTCGCGATACAGCGACACCACCTCTGCCACCAGGTCTTCCTTGGTACGGAAATGGTGATGGATTGACGGCGCCTTGATGCCCAGTTCGCTTGCCAGGTCTGCGTAGCTAAAGCCCCCAACACCGACGCGCTGAATCAGCGAGCGTGCGGATTGCAGGATTTCGTCTTTGACCGGTCGACCGGTCGGGCGAGCCATAGCCCCATGATATCCGACTGACGCGGAGTCTAGTAGTGCATAGACACCGAGGCGCTCAGGCCCTCATCCGCAGCCCAACAGGCTGCTACTAGATCCCGGCATGGGCCTGTGGCCGTTCGGTGCCACATATCGCCACCCGCTCTCCACGGCGGACGTGGGGGTGGTAGTCGAACACTGCGAGGTGCTGCACGCAGCGGTTGTCCCAGAAGACCAACGTGCCGGGCTCCCACCGCACCCGGCTGCGGATTCTTGCGGCCAGACGCCCATCATCGATGGCGTCGGTGACGGCCACGCCGGTCACTTCCGCTCCAATCGACGCGGTCAACGGTGAGAGTTGCATGGTCATCGGTCCGCCAACGATACGACGAGGACCCCTCTGCATCCAATGTGCGACGATGGGTCAGATTGCGCCGGGGCTTCGCAAGCACGTAAAACGGAGCGATGGGTCATGGTCCGTTCGACGGCATTCGAGTACTGGACCTGGGCACCGGCATCGCCGCCCCCTATGCCGCAATGTTCCTGGCCGACCAGGGGGCCGACGTCGTCAAGATCGAAGCGGCCGACGGTGACCCGTATCGGACCGATCCGGGCTTTCAGACGATCAATCGGAACAAGCGGTCGGTCGTTGGCAACGAGGAAACGCTGGTCCCGCAGGCCGACGTCATCTTCGTCGACGTGCCGGGACGCAGCGAGCGGCTGCGAACCGCCAACCCGAAGGCGATCATCATCACCATGCCCCCGTGGGGCGAGCGCGGCCCGAAGGTGCATGACCCGGTCAGCCGCACGCTGATGCACGCTGCAGCGGGACTGGCCTGGAATCAACAGTCCTACGGTGAGACGCCGGTGGATCTTGTCGTACCGATCGTGGCGTACGGGACCGGCGTACTCGGCGCGCTGGCCGCGGCAACCGGACTGCTGCACCGGCGCAGGACCGGCATTGCGGCAACCTATGAGGTGTCGCAGCTGTCCGGCGCAGCGGCGATGCAACTCGGCGAGTTCCGCCTCGATGGCGATGATGGACCACGCTCGATCGAGTCGCCACTCGGATCGAAGGGCCGGGTCGGCTGCTATCGACTCGTCGAGGCCGCGGACGGTAAATGGTTCTTCCTCGCCTGTGGCACGGAGAAGTTCTACCGGCGAATGCTCGACGTCATCGGTCGGCCGGAGCTGATCGATGACCCGGACCTGACGAACCCGCCGTGGGGCCTGATGCAGGACGATGCGATCGCTCGAATCACCCCGATTCTCGACGAGGTCTTCGCGACAAAGACAAGGGATGAATGGCTGACCCTGTTGGCTGCAGCCGATGTGCCCGTTCAACCAGTGCTCACCAGGGCGGAGTTTCTGGAGACGCCCATCGTTGCCGCAAACGACATGGACGTCGTTGTCGACCATCCTGAACTTGGCCCGGTGTCCATGATGGGCGTTCCGGTGAACGTGACAAGTGCACCCGGGGCGATCACTCGTCCCGCTCCCCTGCTCGGCCAACACGAGGCCGATGTGCTCAACGAATGGGCCATGGAACGACCGGCCGCGGCCGGCCCGGAAGTGCAGTTCGGTTCGGGAGAGCGCCCGTTGGAAGGCATGCGTATCATCGACCTCGCATCGTTCATCGCCGGTCCGGTGGTGAGCAGGCACCTTGGGATGTTGGGGGCCGACGTGATCAAGGTGGAGCCACCAAGCGGCGATCCGTTCCGGGCGATCGGCCCGCTGTTTCGATCATGGAACCAATCGAAACGCAGCGTCGTCATCGATCTTCATTCCGATGCCGGCCGCGAGGCGTTGCATCGCCTCGTGGCGACCGCCGATGCCGTCATCGAGAACTTCCGACCGGGGGTGAGCAAACGGCTCGGCTGCGACGAGGCAACGCTGCGGTCGGTCAACCCAAACCTGGTGTTCCTGTCGTCGCCGGGTTATGGACTGGACGAGACCATGGCCGAGCGACCGGCCTTCGACCCGCTGGCACAGTCCCTCGGCGGCATCATGGCCGCCCAGGGAGGGGTCGGGCCCGATGGCGATGGGGCCGAGCCTGTGTTCCTGACCGTGCCAGTGCACGATGTCATGACGCCTCTGATCGGAGCGTTCGGTGTGATCGCAGGCCTTTGGCAGCGGGAGAAGTCGGCCGAAGATGGAGGGGGCAGTTCGCAGCACGTGAGAACGTCGCTCATCGAAAGCACCATGGTCTGTCAGGCGGTCGAGTTCACCCGGTTCGCTGGCCGGACGCCCCCGCAGCAGGGCGGCTTCGACTTTGGCGGGACGCCGGACAACACCTGGCACGAAAACGGTGACGGTTTGGTCTGGAGCGACGGCGAGAACACGGTCCCGGTTGAGACCCATGGCCTGAGCGCATCGCCCCTGGCCGAGTCGAACGAACTCACGGTCGTTCATCAGGATGGGGAATTCGGTCCGCTGCTCGTCTTTGGACAGTTGGTCGGCGGCGCAGGACCTCACCCGACACGAGCGCCCGTACTCGGCGAGCACACCGAGGAAGTCCTGGCTGGACTCGACTAGGCCTGTGGTGTGACCAATGCCTTGTCGCCGGTTGCCATCTTGCCGTAGCGCTTCACCTGTTCCGGATCCACCGCATCGGCCAGCGAGAGCCGCATGCCGTAGTGGCTGGCAAACGTGGTGGTGATCTCCGACGCCACCCGCTGCCGGAGACGTTCCGCGCCCTCGGCCCCGATCTTGGCCAGGAACGGGGTCAGCAGCCAGCCACCGACCGACCACGACATCCCAAACGTGCGGTCGATGGTGGTCGGGCCACGGTCGAGACCGCCGTAGATGTACACCTGCTTGTGGGTGTCGGAGCCATACCGGCTGAACTCACCACCGCTTTCCGAGGCGACTCGTTCCATGCTGCTCAGCACGGTGCTTGCCAAACCGCCGCCGCCGATGGCGTCAAAGGCAATGGTCGCTCCGGTAGCTCGTAGTGCGTTGGCAAGATCATCGGTGAACGTCTCGGCGCTGGAGTCACAGACATGTTCCGCTCCCGCAGCCCGAAGCTGTTCCACGTGCTCGGGCTTGCGGACGATATTGACCAGCGGCACGCCGTCGGCCAGGCAGATGCGCTGCAGCATCAGGCCGAGGTTGGATGCGCCAACGGTGTGGAGCAGGCCGGTATGCCCTTCCGATTGCATCGTTTCCACCATGCCGAGTGCGGTCAGTGGGTTGACAAAGGCGGCCGCTGCATCGGCAGGATCTGTGCCGTCGTCCATCGTCAGGCACTGGGCAACGTTGACGGTTCTGTACTGCGCGTACGCTGAGCCGGAAAGGAAGCCAACGGTCCGCCCGAGCATTGCTTGGGCGGCATCGGAGGTTCCTGCGGCCACAACGGTGCCACCGCCCTCGTTGCCGGTTGGCATGGCTCGGCCAAGCCGCCCCTGCTGGGCTGCGAGCGCCCTGGGTGACAGCGGTGCTCGGACCGCGGGTAGTTCGGTGCCTTCGACCGCTGCGGCGCTCGAAAGGTCTGCGGCAGCGAACAGCATGCCGAGATCCGATGGGTTGATCGGCGCGGCCTCAACGCGGACCACGACGTCATCGGGCCCCGGTTCGGGTACTGGCCCCGACTGCACCCCGAGGGTCACGGTGCCGTCCTCGGCAACCGTTGAACGGAGCTCCAGTGTGCTGTCAGGGGCCGATGACGGGGATGCGCTGCTCATGCCCCGACTGTAGTCCCACCATTGCCAACCTAAGCCATGCGATCGTCGGCCGGTGCGGACGCTAGAGCCGTCCGATGCGTTCGGTCAGCAGCGCGAAGTAGCCGTCGTCGTCGATGGTTCGCATCACCTGACAGTTCGGCTCCTGCCGCAGAAGGTCCCACCAGTCCACAAGGGTCATCCAGCGAGTCAATTCGGAGGTGGTCTCAATGGCGACGTGACAGCGTTTTCCGTCGAACAGGTCGGGGCGAAGCAGGTAGGCGATGACTGTCGGGTCATGGAGGGGCGCTCCCTCAGTGCCGTATCGCTCGATGTCGTAGCGTTCAAAGAACCGAAGCATCCCGGCGACGGCGTCACCTGCTGCAGTCCCCATCGCAGAGAACGCGTCGATCCGATCTGGCGAGGTCAGCGCTCGATGGGTCACATCGAGCGGCATCATGACCACGTCCACGCCGCTGCGAAAGACCAGGTCCGCGGCCTCCGGGTCAACGTAGATGTTGAACTCCGCAGCCGGGGTGCGGTTGCCGCCCTCGAAGAATCCACCTCCCATCAGCACCACCTGGCCGATCCGGTCCGCAAGCGTCGGTTCACGGGCGAGAGCGGTGGCGATGTTCGTCATGGGCCCGAGTGTGCAGACCGTGGTCTGCTCCCGAGCCATGATGGCCTCGATCATGAAGTCAACCGCATGCACCGGAGACGCCGGGGTTGTCGGTTCGACGAAGTCTGCACCGTCAATGCCGGTGTCGCCGTGGACGTACTCGGCGGTGACAAGCGGTCGTGCCATCGGCCCTGCACACCCCCGGTACACCGCAACATCGGTCCGGCGTGCAAGCTCGGTCATGATCAACGCATTGCGCACCGTCAGCTCCAGCGGCACGTTGCCCCCGACGGTTGTGATCCCAAGCACCTCAAGATCCTCGGGCGATGCCAGCGCCAACAGCAGCGCGACGGCATCGTCCTGACCAGGATCGGTGTCGATGATGATGGGCAGTGCGTTCGGTGCATTCATCGGTGGAGAGTCTGGTGTGCGACGACGTCCCCTGGCAACCGGACGCCCGCAGACCGGAGCCGAATCGAAACGTCGATTGCCGGTCGACTATGGTTCGGCACGTGGAACTTTCGGACCGGTCACTCGGGTGGCTGCGCTACCTCGATCGCAAGGCGGGCACCCCGGACAATTGGGACCGCGACGGCCGACCACATCCGCACTGGGACGACCGCTCTGACCCGCCGATGGCCAGTTGGCATCGGTTCGACCTTGTCGACTCTTCGTACGCCATGGGGTTGATGGCACATCGCACCCCGGCGTGGACCGAACGATACGTCACCATCCTCGATCAACTCATCGAACGTCATACCGGCTGGTGGTCCGCCGCGGACTGGCTCACCCAATTCGGGCCAGACCCCGACCGGGCCAACTATCCGGACCAGTACCGGGTGCTCATCCCTTCGGATCTCTGGGGCGACTACGACGTGCCCGGTTGGACCGCAAACGGCACCGAGCCGTGGGGTGTGCAGATGGATCCGGTCGCCGCAGACGGGATGCTGTTCTACAAGGGCTTTTTCCTTGTGCTGCTTGGCATCCGCGCCATGATCGACCCCTCGGAACGCTGGAACGCCCCGTTCAAGATGATCCGCGACGGTGACGACTCGTTCACTTGGACGCACTCCGACATTGCCGATCATCTGTGTCGGCAGTGGCTGGCTGCCCCTGTGGGCTGCCATTGAGAGAACACCAAGATCTGGCCATTTTGACTGGCTGGAGCGGGCCTCGGTC
>CAZSTV010000309.1:0-6318 GCA_964609665.1 uncultured Acidimicrobiaceae bacterium | reverse complement strand
GTCAGCATCTGCGCGACGTGTGCGGCGATCGCCAAATTGCCGACGCCAAGGTCGCACTGGCCCACGTGATCGGCCTCGGCTCCGCCTGCGGTGTGCACATCTTGGAGCGAGCCGCCGCCTAACCTGGCGCCAGCCGTTCAGCGGAATCCTGTGACCCACCTGCAGGAGTACCCCGCAACCAGATCTAGCAAATCTCATCTACTACGCAGGAGACTCATGAGCGACGAAGCAGCAGTGCTGACCGAGAAGCGCGATCGGGTGTTGTTGATCACCCTCAATCGCCCTGACGCGATGAACGCGATCAACGGCGCGCTTTCGGCCGGCTTGGTCGCCGCCACCGAGGAATTGGACTCTGATCCAGGATTAACGGCTGGGGTATTGACCGGAGCAGGTCGAGGATTCTGCGCCGGTATGGACCTAAAGGCCTTCGCTCGCGGCGAAGACATCGGCCCGATGATGACCTTCATTCGACAGGGGGCCAACAAGCCCCTGATCGGTGCCATCGAGGGGTTCGCGCTCGCGGGCGGTCTTGAGCTTGCGTTGAGCTGTGACCTGTTGGTCGCTGCCAAGGGCGTGAAGCTTGGAATCCCCGAAGCCGGGGTTGGCCTGTTTGCCGCCGGCGGTGGTCTGGCGAGACTTCCGAGCAGGGTCGGCTACGGCAAGGCCATGGAGATGGCGATCACGGCCGATCCAATCACCGCCGAAGAAGCTGCGGACTACGGCCTTGTCGCTCGCCTGGCGGAGAAGGGTTCTGCCGTTGATGTCGCCCTCGAACTTGCCGAGCGGGTGGCAAAGAACGCCCCGCTGGCAGTCGCTGCCTCGAAGCAATTGATCCAAGCGACCCAGGGCATTACCGAGGACGAGTTCTGGAAACTGCAGGGTCCGCTCCAGCAATCGGTGTTTGCATCGGAGGATGCCAAGGAAGGCCCGAAGGCGTTCGCCGAAAAGCGCCCGCCGGAGTGGACCGGTTCCTGATCACGTGACCGACCGCCACACGTCCATTCGCACACTGGCGACCCAGCTCGCAGACGGGTCCGTCACGGCCCGCCAGCTGGTCGACCAGTGTCTGGCCGCTATCGAAGACACGGCAGGGGAGGGGAGCCGCGCCTTCATCACGGTGGCAGCCGACCAGGCCAGGGCGACGGCGGACGGCTATGACTCGATTAGAGCAGCGGGCGGGGCCGTGCCTCCCTTCGCCGGAATCCCCGTGGCGATCAAAGACCTCTGCGACATTCAGGGACAGGTGACAACCGCGGGGTCGACCGTCCTGGCCGATTCGCCACCCGCCACCGCCGATGCGCCGGTGGTAGCGCGCTTGCGGGCCGCCGGGTTCATTGTCATCGGCAGGACCAACATGACCGAGTTTGCCTACTCCGGGCTCGGTTTGAACGCTCACTATGACACGCCGCGCAGCCCCTGGGACCGTGAAACAGGCCGGATTCCCGGTGGTTCCTCGTCCGGGACCGCTGTAGCGGTTGCTGACGGAATGGCCGTGGTCGGGCTTGGTACCGACACCGGTGGGTCCTGCCGTATCCCGGCAGCCTTCTGTGGCATCGTCGGCTACAAGCCAACCGCCAGACGGGTACCGCTGGATGGGGTCACCCCGCTGTCGTTCTCGCTGGATTCCATCGGCCCGCTCGGTCGCACCGTCGATTGTTGCTCGATCGTCGATGACATCTTTGCCGGCGGATCCGGCGGCGTCGCCGAGGTCGAGACCCCGCCAACGGGTCTGCGACTTGGCGTTCTCAGCGACCTGGTACTCGATGACATGGACGAGATAGTCGGCGCTGCGTACGCCCAGGCGCTGCGGGCGCTGTCGGCGGCAGGAGTGGCGCTCGTCGCGGCGCCGTTTCCCGAGCTGCACGAGATCCCGTATCTCTACCGCCAGGGCGGATTGGCTGCGGCCGAGGCGTACGCCTGGCACCAGGAGTTGCTCGAAACCCGTGGTGATGAATACGACCAGCGGGTCCGGACCAGGATCGAGCCTGGCGGGAACGCGTCTGCGGCGTACTACATCGAGGTTCTGCAGGGCAGAGAGCGGTTGGTGCAGACGGCGGCCGAAAGGCTCGGAACGCTCGATGCGTTCGTTATGCCGACGGTCCCCATCGTGCCGCCGTCGGTTGAGGGGCTCGACGCCGGCGACCGCGACTATTACTCGGCGCAAAACCTCCTGACGTTGCGCAACACCTCGATTGGCAACTTCCTGGACAGCTGTTCCATCAGTATCCCGATCAGCGCCCAGGACGCCGCGCCGGTTGGCCTCATGCTGATGGGCCTACCGATGACCGACGCCCAGCTTTTCGGTGTCGCCAGAACCGTCGAGCGGATAGTCGGCGCGTAACTCGTCGGCTAGGACGGGCAGCCAAAACGACGAGGTGATTGCCCCGATCCCGGGGCCTACCTGACGCGGGCGAAATAGTCCAGATTCAATTCAATTTCAAAGCGTATAGATTGCCAAATCTTTTTGGCAGAATTCCGATCTTTGATTTGCACTTGCGTTCGTACGTTGCTGATCGGAGATTCCTCACATGCCTTCAATACTCGCCGTAGACGACTCCATCTCGATGCGGCAACTGGTAGCCGCCACGTTGGAAGACGCAGGCTTCGATGTGATCCAGGCCGTCGACGGCCAAGATGCATTGGACAAGGCCCAGGCCGCAAGTGTTGACCTGGTTCTCACCGACGTCAACATGCCCAAGATGGACGGCATCGAGCTGATCCGCAATCTGCGGTCTCTGCCGTCATACAAATTCACCCCCATGCTGATGCTCACCACGGAGTCAGCAGGTGACAAAAAGGCTCAGGGCAAGGCAGCTGGTGCGACCGGTTGGATCGTAAAGCCATTCGACCCCGTGCAGCTCATTACGACCATCAAAAAGGTCATCCGGTAGCGGACGAAGCAGCGGAACGCGGATCGACCGGGAGGGCCGATGGCAATTGATGTCAGCAAGTTCAATCAGACGTTCTTCGACGAGTCCCTTGAAGGGCTCGAAGCTATGGAGTCCGGCCTTCTCGAGCTGGAGGCCGATACCGGGGACAACGAGGCGATCAACACGATCTTTCGGGCCGCTCATTCGATAAAGGGCGGGGCCGGGACGCTTGGCTTCACAGCGATGGCGGACTTCACCCATCACCTGGAGACGCTTCTTGACCGAAGGCGCAGCGGCCGCGGTGACGTTACGCAGGAGACGATCGACGTGCTCTTGAACAGCGTCGACTGCCTTCGGGAAATGATGTCCTCGGCGATGACCGGCGAAGACGTCGACTTGGAGCGGGTCTCCCAAGTCGAGGCCGAACTACAGCAGCTTGTCGACAGCGATCCAGATGTCGAGGACGAGTCCTCGGAGCAATCGTCTCCGGAGGGGTCCGCGGGCGAGCAAGAAGAAGCGAGCGCCGCTGGCGAGACCTCCTGGCGCATTACCTTTGCTCCACACCCCGAGATGTTGCGGACCGGGAATGACCCCGTGCGGATCCTCAGTGAACTGGCCGACCTCGGCACCTACGAGGTTGAGGCCGACACGTCTGCCATCCCGGGACTGGATGAACTGGATGTCGAGTTGTCCTATGCCGCCTGGACGATCGAGCTGCGTTCGATCGAGGGTGGCGAGTCGATCGACCGGACCGCGATTGACCCGTCGATGAAGGTCGGGTCCTGGCTGACTCTGACTCTGACTCTGACTCTGGCCCTGAGGCTGAGGCCCCAGCCGAGGCCGAGACCTCGGTTGATGCTGAAGTCCAGGCCGAGGCACCGGTTGAGGCCCAGGCAACGGTTGAGGCAGGGGCTTCGGTTGAGGCGGAGGCCGCGGGCGACGCGAACCACTTCGAGTTGCCGAGCCAAGCCGACATCCGTTCAGCGGCCGAGATTCACGCCCAATGTTGTGCTGCGCTGGAAGCCACCGGCGATGTGCAGGTTGGCTGTGGTGCGGTCGAGCGAATCGATGCAGCGGTGCTGCAGTGTCTCGGTTCGTTGGCCAAGAGTCTCGTGGAAAGCTCGCGTCGACTTGAGCTTGTCGACCGGACAGAGCCGTTTGACCGGGCGGTGCAGCTCCTCGGCTTTGATGAGTTGCTCACCTGCAACTGAGACGAATCCCCCAGGTTCGGACGACGTGGAGAGAGGTAGGGGAATGGCACCGACGACAAAAGAACACGATGCTCGAGAGTTCTGCTTCGAGGAGCGACATTTCCAGATCGTCTGCAGCATGGCACGCGAGCAGGCGGGAATTGAGCTCAACGAGACGAAGGAAGAACTGGTCTACGGCCGGTTGGCTCGGCGGCTGAGAGCCCTTGGCCTCAGGGAGTTCGACGACTACTTTGCGCTGCTCCAACAGAGCGGTTCTCCGGAACTGAGTGGCTTCGTCAACGCCATCACCACCAACGTCACGTCGTTCTTTCGTGAGCCGCACCATTTTGACTTCATGCGCGATGAGGCGCTGCCTCGACTGATGGCGAACCGGCCGGACCGGCGACTACGGATCTGGTCGGCCGCCTGCTCGACGGGACAGGAGCCATACAGCATTGCGGCAACGACCGCGGATGTTCTCAAAGCGAGCACGGGGCCGGAGTGGGACTGCAAGATCCTTGCCACCGACATCGACAGCGATGCCCTCGCCACCGGGGAGGCCGGTGTCTACAACGAGCACGTGCTGCCATCGCTCAGCGTGCTCGGTGAGCACGAGAAGTGGTTCAGGCCGAACAGAGATGGCGGCCATCGTGTGGCCCCGGCGCTGCAGAAGATGATCTACTTTCGGCCGCTCAACCTCATGGCGCCATGGCCTATGCAGGGCAAACTCGACATCATCTTCTGCCGCAACGTGGTCATCTACTTCTCGGTCGAGACCCAACGGAAGCTGTTCAGCCGTTTCGCCGAGATCCTCGCCCCCGACGGGTACATCTTCATCGGCCACTCCGAGTCGATGCTGCATTCGGCCGATCTCTTCACCATGGTTGCCCAGGCGACGTATCAACCAACGAAGACCGCGTGATGCGCCGCACCGCGTTGGCCGAAAGGGGGCCGGGCTACCACGCTGAGGAAGCGATTGTTCCACCGCCATCGCTACCCGACTATGAGCACATTCAACGCTTCCACGACGCTCGACTTGGCAAGGTCGCCGCAAACATACTCCCCGGTGAGTATTACGCCACCATCGCTGATGAACTGGTAACAACCACCTTGGGATCGTGTGTCGCCGCCTGCGTCTGGGACCCAGCGGCGAACATCGGCGGCATGAATCACTTCATGATTCCCAACGCCGGCAGGGCATCGTCCACGGTCGACCAACGCGAGAGCGCCAGGTACGGACTGTTCGCGATGGAGTTTCTGATCAACTCGATCCTCAGGAACGGGGGAGAGCGGCACCGGCTGGTCGCGAAACTTGCCGGGGGCGGCAGCGTCCTGCAGGGCAGTGCGCCGATCGGTGCCGAAAACGTCCGCTTCGCTCGCAACTATCTGGCGGATGAGAACATCGAACTCATCAGTGAACACGTCGAGGGCGACTACGCCAGACGGGTGGCGTTCCACCCCACGACCGGACGTTGCCGGGTCCAGGAACTCACGAAACAAACGCACAGCGTCGTCGAATCAGAACGCGAGTACGCGACGAGCATTGAACGAACAAGCGGCCCGGGCGACATCGAGCTCTTCTAGGAGAACCATGAACCAAGCAGCGAAGAAGATTCGGGTCCTGATAGTCGACGACTCGGCCCTGGTGCGGAAGGTCTTGACCGAGGTACTGGAAGCGGATCAGTCCATCGAGGTCGCCGGTGTCGCCAACGACCCTCACGACGCCCGAGCGAAGATCAAAGAGCTGAACCCAGACGTGCTCACTCTCGACGTTGAGATGCCTCGAATGGATGGCATCACGTTCCTGAGTAACCTGATGCGCCTCCGGCCGATGCCCGTTGTGATGGTCTCATCGCTGACCGAGCCCGGCGCTGAAGTCACACTCGCCGCGCTGGAGCTTGGAGCGGTGGACTTCGTTTCAAAGCCCAAGGTGGACGTTGCCCAGGGCCTTGAAGAGTATTCACATGAGCTGCTTACAAAGATCAAAACCGCTGCCCTCGCTCGCCCTCAGGTGGTCGCTGCGCCTCGGGAACTCGCAACGGTCGGCGGCCCGTCGACTCCGGTGATGGCCCGTGTCACCGCCACCGACAAGTTGCTGGCCATCGGAGCATCCACCGGAGGCACCGAGGCAATTCGAGAGGTTCTGGCCGGCATGCCGCCGGACGGTCCGCCAACCGTCGTCACCCAACACATCCCCGCTGCGTTTGTTGCGCCACTTGCATCGAGGCTCGACAAGATAACGGCAATGCGGGTTGGTG
>CAZSTV010000308.1:0-6336 GCA_964609665.1 uncultured Acidimicrobiaceae bacterium | reverse complement strand
ACCTCCGGCTGGTGCGGGGTCGAGCCAGGCGACGGTGTTGTCAAAGATGGCCCAACCGCCGCCGGTGGTGAGATCGGCGAAGGCGTTTCGGTGGTAGCCGAGCAGGGCGCGCTTGGCCGGGACGGCGACGTTGGCCGCGTCGAGGTCGCCGGTTTCGAATACGACGAGCGAGGCCCGATCCGGGGTGGACGACTTGGCGGCGGCGACGATGTCAGCGTCGGCTGGGATGTCGGAGTCGAATGCGTACCCGATGGTGACGCCGGTTGTTGCGTGGGGTGTGGTGGTTCCGTCGACGGTCGGGTGGGCTGGTTGTTCGATGTCGAGGGTGTCGGAGGAGGTGTAGGGATAGCCAGCTGACTGGTTGGCGACGAGGTTGTGTTCGTCCCAGGTCGGCGTTGACATGGTCAACACCGGGACGGCCTCGTCGACGTACTTTCCAGTGACCTGCACGGTGCCGACCGATTGGGTGATCACAACCAGGTCAGCGCCAGCGACATTTTCGGGGGCGCCATCGTCGATCACGGTGACGGTGTAACCGAGGTCATTCGCCAGGTGGTCGATGACTGTCTGGTCGCCGGCGGCTGGCGACGTATCGTCACCGGGGTCCCCCTTCTTGAGGCGGGTCGTCCAGTCAGCGCGAAGATCAAGGTCGGCGACCGGCGAGCCTCTACCGAGGTACTCGACCACCTGGCCAACGAAGTCGCCCGTCTCGGTGCCCGATTTGTCGACGACTTAGCAAACGAGGTCACCCCGACGTGACAGGTGGCGTCGTATCGAGCCGCCGTCGGGCACTGGACGAGATCGAGCCTCTGCGATCTCTTGATCGCCTTATCGCACCAAATGTCCATTTCTGTGCGATAGAGGTTCGCTCCGCCCCCTGGGATCCCAGTAACCGTCACACCTCGCCTCTACGGTGATCGTACGCGTTTGGTGCGATCTGGTCGCCATCGACCGGGCGACCCTGGCTGATCACTTGAGGACTCGGTACGGGGATCTGGCGCCGGCGACGTATAACCGGAACCTGGCCACCATCTCGTCGCTGTTCGCCTGGTGTGTCGAGAACGACCTCATCATCCAGACACCGGCGAAAGGGATCCGCCGCCGCAAACAGCGCCGCACCGTCGAGGCCGAACGCCAGTCCCGCCCGATCGACGTCGACGAACTCACCGCCATCTGGTCCGACCGCCGGCACCGGCTCCGGGATCGGGTGTTCTGGGCCATGGCCTATGACACTGCGGCACGAGCTGACGAGCTCCTCGGACTCGACATCGACAACATCAACGTCGAAAACCGCGAAGCGATCATCATCGGCAAAGGCGGATCCGCCGAGCGGATCTACTGGACCTCGACCACCGCTCGACTCCTCCCACGCCTCATCAACGGTCGAACACAAGGCCCGCTGTTCGTTGGCGAGCGCA
Source organism: uncultured Acidimicrobiaceae bacterium (assembly GCA_964609665.1). Lineage (GTDB taxonomy): Bacteria > Actinomycetota > Acidimicrobiia > Acidimicrobiales > SZUA-35 > JAHELU01. The sequence continues at coordinate 4,918 of CAZSTV010000308.1, read as the reverse complement.
AACCACGATCACACCTGCTGCCGGCGGCATCGGACCTGTGCCAGGTCACCGGCCGGGCACGGTTGTCGTACCGCCGCGCCGAACAGATCTGGAAACAAGCCTCCAACGGACGGACCCTGCACCAGCTGCGTCACTCGAAGCTGACGCACCTGGCCGAAGCCGGCGAGGATGTGACGATGATCAAAGCCAAGAGTCGGCACCGATCCCTACGCTCGCTCGAGCGATACGTAAACCCATCACCTGACGCCATCCGAGACCTCACCAACCGCCACGACCCCAACCGACGAACCAACAGCCAATAGCCGACCCCATTGGTGGCTGGTTGCGTCGTGGAGGCTTTCGCCGACCGAGACAAGCGTGGAGCCGCTACTTGGGCAGCTATTCGTTTTCGGGTATGGCTGCTCGGCGTAGGTGCGGGTCGACCGCTACGAGCAGCTCGAAGTGTTGCTCAACGAGTTCTCTTTCTAGCCCGTGACGGACCTCTTCCTCGATCGCAGCCACGTCCTGATTGCAGTCAAAGAGAGCGAGCGCGGTGGCGCTTTCGTAGCGCTTGGCTTCGTCAAGAGCGTCGCTGCTGAGCGAGGAGTTCTGAACCATCTGTTCAAGAATGAACGGGTCGAGATCCTCAAGGTCGACCCCGAGTTCCCCAGCCAGGAACTCCGCTGTTTCCGATGAAAAACCCTCGACCGACGTTGCCTCAAACCCCTTCTCATTGAGGCAGTCGACCACCTCGTCGTACGCCAACACGACACGTGGATCGTCGGCCACGTCATCATCGATCTGGGCGACGAGTTCAAAGTAGCTGTCGAGCTGTTCTGCCGAGGCAGGATTCTCTGGCAAGCCGGTTCTGAGACCCTCCCCTAAACAGCCCTCGTTATCGGTCAGACCCGAATTGGACTCAACAACGACAACGTCTTCACCGGACGCGGTCGGATCGAATCCCCAATAGGCAACGTCCCAAGCCTTCTGCTCGGCCGGCCCCAGAGACTCGAACAGAGCGACATTCGGGTTGTGTTCGGGCTCGGGGACTTCAAGTCCTAGAGTAAGTTCAGGTGACAAAGTCAGCCCGAAACCCTCCATCTCGACAACCTCCCGCTCGGTGAGGTCTACGATCTGCGCATCTGGCGCTCGAAAGACCGGGTCAACCCACGAAATGTATTCGAACCCCTGACGTCGCATGCAGACCGCAATAGTGTCTTCCTTCAAAGACTCGCTGGCCTGCTGGAGAACGAGAAGCTCTCGGGTGCTGAGCTCAGCACCGAGTACATCATCAAACGTCCGCTCCTCGTTCTCCGACCCACAAGCGCTTCCGAGGACCAGAAATACAACGACCATCCAGACCAATCGTTGCCATGCCACGACCTGCCGGACACCCATCCGCGGAGTGTAGATGGGGTGTGACGAGGATCCGTTCAGGATCCTGAACGGATGGGGCGCTGGTCAGGTGCGCGAAGGCGGAGCCGGCCACTGTTCGCCGGTTCGTCCGTCTTCGATCCCACCAGATATGAGCGACCCCCGTATGGGCAGCTTGGGCAGCACAAGTGAAGTCGCTCTGCGAACCTGCTCTGGCGTCAGTCCTCTCGCCACCGTGAGATGCGGCAGCCACTGGCCTGGCTCGTAGTGCGACCTGGCGCCATCGGCGAAGGGCTTTGCTGTCCGGTGGATGCGATCTTGCTCGGCCAGCAGTCCCGTGTGTGGCGTAGCCGTGAGAAGTAGGTGTCCGCCGGGCACGAGGCCGATTGACTCGATGAGGAGAGGTATCGGCGCCGATGGGAGCCGGCCGAGGCTGGCCAACAGCTCATGGATGTTGAGCCGATCTGCCACGATGAGCGAGACATGTGGCCGGTGGAGCCGATGGGTCTCTGTGGTCATGGACGGCAGTTCGTTCGCTGCGAGCTCGTTCCAGATCGAGCGGATTCCGATGCTGGTGCGATCATCAGGCCATAGGACCACGCCGCGAGTCATGCTCCGACGATACGCCGTCGAGTAGCACCTCTGAGTGTTTGTCGGCAGCAGTCGCCGTGTCACAAACGGTGGATTTTGACACTGTGGCTGGAACCGGCCGGTCGAAGTCGAAACGCAGTGTCAAAACCCATGATCAGAATCAAAGTACCAATACCCGAGTGGTGGAACGTTTGTGACACTTCGGCATTGGCAAGCCCGCCAGTCCTTGGCCGACCGTCGTCCTCCGAAGCGCAGATCGCGGTGCCGACTAGTCAGGATCCTGCATCGATCCTCCTCACACCCCAAGTATGGGAACGCCTCGGCATCGTTGCCACGCCGCATGAAGACACATACCACCTCGCAGTCAACGAACCGACGTTCTAAACCCCAGCGGCCATAGTGCGTCAGCCTCGCAGCGGCCAGACCCTGGTTGACCGTGAACAGTGCCGAATGGTCTATTGCTCAGCTGGTGCCGGTGTGGGTCTTGAATTCTGGTGATTCTGAGAACAGGAGCACAACGTCAGCCCGTGGTACGCCGGAGTCGAGTTGTTCGGTCCAGTAGGTGATGCCTGCTGGTTCACCGGTTCGGTTCATGACGTTGAGGTAGAGGAGCTCGACGAACTGGCGGTTGTCGAGGTTGTTGTAGCGATTTGAGAACTCTTCGCTGGTGACGAAGAACCGGGCGATGTCAGCCAGGGTCATGGTCTCGGATCTTTGGTCGAACCAGTAGTTGTATCCTTCGTAGTCGGGTTGGCGGGTGAAGACCGCCATGTAGAGCCGTGCGATCGAACCTGTCGTACCATCGGTGTCCGCATAGCGGCCGGTGAGGCGTCGAGCTCCGAACGTGACGGCCCCGGTGGTTGTTCGTTTTTGGACTCGGTAGTTGTCGAAGTCGCTGACATAGAGGTCACCGCTGGTATCGATGGCGACGGCTACCGGGGTGTCGAACTGATGCGGACCATCGCCTCGCCCGGCACCACCGGCGACCGTTGTGACCGTCCCATCTGAGGCGGCGACTCGCTGGATCCGGTGGTTCGAAGCGTCTGCGATGTAGAGGTTGCCGGCAGGGTCGACGGTCATGCCGATGGGCTCGTCGAGCTGGTTCGCATAGACGCCTCGACCGTTACCGCCCGCAACGGTAGTGACCGCTCCGCCGGCGGCGGCGATCCGCTGGATCCGGTGGTTCGAAAAGTCAGCGACATACACGTTGTCGCTGTTGTCGACCGTCACCCAGTTCGGGCCGTTCAACTGATCGTCGGCGCCGCCTATGCCGTTGCCGCCCGCAACAGTGGTTACCGCTGCGCCGACGGCCGCGATTCGTTGGACTCGATGGTTGCCGGTGTCAGCGACGTATATGTTGCCTGCGCTGTCTACGGCAACTCCGACCGGGTCGTTGAGTTCATCACCGGCATCTCCCCTGCCGTTGCCCCCGGCCACAGTTGTCACCGCTCCCCCGGCGGCGGCGATCCGTTGGATCCGGTGGTTGCCGTAGTCAGCGACATACAAGTTCCCGGTGTCATCGATCGCCAAACCGAGCGGACTATCAAGTTCATCCGGGCCGGCGCCGCGGCCGTTGCCACCAGCCGCCGTCGACACTGCCCCGCCGATGGCAGCGATCCGTTGAACCCGATGGTTAGCCATGTCGGCTACGTACAGGTTCCCGTCGCTATCGAAAGCGATGCCAACCGGGCCGGACAGCTGATTGGTGGCCTCTCCCCAACCGTTGCCACCAGCGACAGTGACCAGGTCAGCGTCGCTCGCAGCATCGGCGGTAACGGGTGCCAGAGCTATCAAACCGGCAGTCAACAAGGACGTAAGAGCGCTACGAAGAAACCTCACCCCATCCATGTCGGCACCAGAACGCCCACGTCGAATGGTCCCGCCAGACCTGGCATTGGGCACAGGCCGGTGAATCAACGAAACCGGTTCTTCGCAAAGTCGACGAGTGGGTCAGCGTCGGTCGAGAGATACCTCGATCACGCGGTGGCATTTGTTGCCTGGCCCCGGCATGTCGGGTATCTGGTACTCACATAGTGGCCCTAGCATCTAGGCTCTCCCAGCTGTCCTAGCACGGGGACATAGCAATGGGTTATCTCAAACGGTAACCGGCGAACCCGTTCTGAAGAGACGACCGCTACCACAGAGGGTGACGATGCGGTACTCTAAGAGATTGTGAATGAGCAGACAACCACGACAACCGAAGAACTAGTAGATCCGGCCGAAGTCGCCAACAGCCAAGATACCGCTACCGCCCTCGCTGCGAGCGCTAAACGGAAATCGGCCGCAACCCCCATCCGTCGTTCCTTCGTACAACCCGCCGACAGAGCCGCTCAAGCCGCCGGCGCCCCGCTCGCTGACCTTGTCCGCCGCAAAGACCGCCGCGGTCTCGTCCTCTACCTCATGATCATCACGCTTGCCTCAACCGAACCCTGGAACGTCTGTCGCGACGCTCGGATCTGGGCTCGCCTCCTCGACCTATCCGAAGACCAAACCGGGAGAGCAGCAGTATCAAAGGTCATCCGCCGGCTTCGAGATCTCAACCTCATCGACAGCAAACGCCGCGGCCGCAAAGCTGACCTCACCCTGCTGCTCGAAGACGGCACCGGCGGCCCTTACACCTACCCAGAACCCAAAGACGACGAGTACTACCTCAAACTGCCCCACACCTTCTGGGACAACGGCTGGTACCAGAAACTCGACACTCCCGGACTCGCCATGCTCCTCGTCCTCCTCGCCGAAAAAGACGGGGCCCGCCTCCCCATCGACCAGATCCCTAAGTGGTACGGGATCAGCAGAGCCACTGCCCAACGCGGGTTCAAGGAACTCGCAGACCACGAACTCATCACCACCTGGGACCAACAACGCAAAGCCCCCCTCACCCCAGAGGGCTACACCTACGCCCGCTACTACCGACTCACCGGAGACTTCAAACGAACCACCAAGACAGCCCCACCCACCACCGCCAAACCACCGA
>CAZSTV010000307.1:0-6346 GCA_964609665.1 uncultured Acidimicrobiaceae bacterium | reverse complement strand
ACCGCGGTGGGGGTACCCGATTCTGGTCGCCATTTGGGCGGCGGCGGTGCTGGGGATTGTGGTGAAACTGCTCGCCGGGGCCCGGCTGCTGCGGATAAGCAATGCGCTGTACATCATCATGGGCTGGGTTGCGCTTGCTGCGCTGCCGGTCATCCTCAACCACTTCTCGACCGGCGAGTTCATCCTGCTCGTCGTCGGGGGAGTGATCTACACCGTCGGCGCGCTGTTGTTCGCCATCCGCAAGCCTGCGCTCAAACCCGAGGTCTTTGGCTACCACGAGGTGTGGCACGGATTCACCGTTGCCGCGGCCGCCGCTCACTTCGCCATGGTGATGCTGGTCGCCATCTGAGCCAGATCGGTTCGGGTGAGTCGACCTGTAGGCGGGGTTCTGTTCACGGAGCCGTTGCCGGGATTCCGATCGGTGACCATCCATCTATGCGGTCTACCCGGGACTACCAAACCGAGATTTGGAGGCGGACAACCCGTCGCCCCGTCTGACCTTGCTCCGGATGGGGTTTACCTAGCCGACCGAGTCACCCCGGTCGCTGGTGCGGGCTTTCCGCCCCGGTTCACCCTTACCCACCACCGCAAGCGACTGTTGGCGGTTTGTTTTCTGTGGCACTTTCCTGCGGGTTCCCCCGACTGGCCGTTAGCCAGCATCCTGTCCTGCGGAGCCCCGACCTTCCTCAGACCGCCCCGAAGGACGGACCGCGGTCACCCGGTCAACTCACCCGAAGCCCCGACGGTATCACCTTGGCAGGTGGTCGAGGCTGAGCGGTGGGCGCGGCCGCCTGCCGCCTTGCTCCAGGTGGCCAGACGCTAGGTGGGCTGGGCGGTTCTTGTGGCCCGACGGTGCATTGCGTCGGAGGCCAGCGACCCCGCAACACCCATCATTGCGGCGAGTAGCGCCGTCAGCGGGATGGCGATCCAGCTGATCGAGTCGCCACGGGCCACCGCTGACACGATGCCAAAGATTTGGGCCACGGCAAAAGCGAGCAGGGCACTTATGGAGCCATGCAGCATTGGCGTGTCCTGTCGCAGCCGACCGGCGACGTAGCCGGCGACACCGAAGCCGAGCAGCACCAGGACGAAGAACAGCCAGGCGACGGCCTGTGGCCCGTCATCGAAGGCGAGCCGGGAGAGGATGGCACCGGGCACGATTATGATGAGCCCGCCGGTGGCGGCGGTACGGATGATGGTCCAGTCAAGACTGCGCACTGATGACGAGATTAGCACTGCCCGAGAGGAATTTATGCCCGAGCTACGTGGCTCAGAGACCGAAGCGAACCTGAAAGCGGCTTTCGCGAGCGAGAGCGAAGCGAGCCAGCGGTACCTGTATTTTGCGCAGCAGGCCGACGTGGAAGGGCAGCCGAAGGTCGCGGCGCTGTTTCGCACCATCGCCGAGGGCGAAACCGGCCACGCCGTTGGCCACCTCGACTTCCTCATCGACGTTGGGGACCCGGCAACGGGACTTCCCATGGGGTCGACCGAAGAAAACCTGGCGTCCGCTGCCGCTGCGGAGCGAAACGAGGCCACAGCGATGTACCCGCAGTTTGCGGCGACGGCGCGAGCCGAGGGCCTCAACGACATCGCCGACTGGCTCGACAGCCTCTGCGTCGCCGAACAGGCATACGCGGACCGCCTCGCGGAAGCACTGGACGAACTGGACTAGCCGGAATGCCTCCGGTATCCACCGGGGCGCAGCTCTATAGTGTGGCGAGCCAATCGCAGAGCGAGCCCCGGGCGGGCCGGTTAGGACGGATCCACCAATGACGAATCAGACTTCGACCATTGCCGATATCGGCGGTTGGTCGGCCGTGCTTGGCAACCTGACCGACGGCAACGATCTGTCCGCCGCAGATGCCAGGATCGCGATGATTGAGATTCTGCGAGGCGACGCTGCGGAGTCCCAGATCGCCGGCCTGCTTGTTGGACTGAAGGCGAAGGGCGAGACGGTGGGGGAGTTGACCGGACTGGCCACGGCCATGATGGATGCCGCCGAGCCGCTGTCGGTTCCCGATGGCGCCATAGACATTGTGGGCACCGGAGGCTCGAGCCATCGCCGCCAGCACGCGCTCAACGTTTCGACGATGGCATGCATCGTGGCGTCGTCCGCGGGCGCGGTCGTGTGTAAGCACGGCAATCGCAAAGCGTCCTCAACATCTGGCTCATTCGACTTCCTGGAGGCGCTTGGCGTTGCGATTGAACTTGGCTCCGCCGAGCTCGAAGCGTGTGTGGAAGAGGTCGGCCTTGGCTTTGCCTTCGCTCGGACCTTCCATCCCGCAATGCGCTTCGCCGGGCCCGTCCGGGCGGCGCTAGGCATCCCGACGGTGTTCAACCTGCTCGGTCCGCTGGCCAATCCTGGACGGGTGACGAGACAGGTGGTCGGCGTGTCGTCTCCGGCGTTGGCAAAGCAAATGGCGGAGGCACTGGCCGAGCTCGGCTCAACGTCGTCCTGGGTGGTGTCTGGACATGGCGGGCTCGACGAGCTTTCGATCGCTGGCGACAACACGGTTTTCGCAGTATCTGAAGGCGGAGTGGCGCAGCATGACATGACGCTGGCAAGCGTCGGAATTTCGCCGGTCGGACTCGACGCGCTCGTCGGCGGAGACGCTGCTGCCAACGTTACGGTTTTCGAGCGAATCCTTGCCGGGGAGACCGGCCCGTACCGAGACATCGTCCTACTTAATGCCGGTGCGGGACTTGTGGTCGGCGGTCACGCAGAGACGTTGCCCGAGGCCATGGCGATGGCGGGTGCCGCGGTCGATGACGGACGCACGAAGGCAAAGATTGACCAGCTCAGGACGGTCACAAACCGGTTGGTCGGCGCAGGGACATGACCCTCGCTTACTGAGCCGAACTGACTACTCACGGTGGGTGAGTTAATTTTGACCGGTGGGTCAAGATAGCCTGTACTAGCGTGGCAGAGACTCGCTACCGTTGTGTTACTTGCGGCAACATGACAAGGTTCGATGTGGTGGTTACAAGGCGTGTTAGGGAATCCCATAGCATCACGGTGGACGGGGCTCAGGGCCCCCGGGATTCTCAGCTGATCGCTGAGACCATTGACCAAGTTTTGTGCAGCTGGTGCGGAGATGGTCATGCGGTCGCTGAGTTAGGTCAGACGGGAGCCAATTGATGGGCGCGGAGTCTTTACAGGCGGCATGTGAGTTGGCGTACTCCGTGGCTCGGGCTGACGCCGAGGGCGAACCGGCCATTGAGCCTCCCGCGAGCATGCGGAGCTTCCTCTACGTTTCCGAGTTGCCGAAGCGGGCGGTCACCGTCGCCCAACAAGCGATCGAAGATGACTCGGACTTTCGCAGCCGGGTTGCAGCTGAGGCCACCGAAGAGTCGGTTGGCCGCGCTGGATTCCTCTGGCTCCACCGCCCCGGCGGCTGGGCCCAGGAATTTGAAGTCCTTACGTCAGAAGACGATGACGAGAATCTCGAAATGGACGCGGAGCCGATGGAAGATGCCACCGATCCGATCGACCTTCGGGATGCGCCAGAATACGAACCACCCCCCGAGGAATCGATCGTGGAAGAACCCTTCAGTGAGCCAGTTGCGGCCGAGCCCGATCCTGAGCTTGAGGAGGTCTACAAAGGCCTGCTCTCACGTCCACCCGTTGAACTCGTGAACGCGCAGCCGCCAGAGCCAACTGAGCCCGACTACAGCTTCGACCCTGGGGACACGTTCAGCCCGGAAAGCCCGCCAATCTCCGAGGCTCCAATGGCCTCGGTCAGCCTTATCGGTGGTGCCGATGATTCGGACCAGCCGCCCCCACCGTTTGAACTAGCCTCCATGGGAGCAGCAGCCGTGACCGATCGCGCAAGTTATGACGCCCCGAACGACGGAAACTTCACCTCCTTTGGTGAGGGTGACGGGGTCATCGTCGAGACCAGCGAGCTCGACTTCGAAGAGGACGCGCTTGAGAACGAGCTTTCAAGTCTCCGGGGTCTTGTCGACCGTCTTGCCGGCGAGCGAGAGATGGTCGTGTCGAACCTCCCCGCCGAGGTCCCCGCTGGTGCCGCACCGGTTGAACCGGTCGTCAGCGAATCGGTCCTCGAGAGCGAGATCATGGCGCTCGAGAGCGACCTTGATAACGCCCACCACGAACTCAAGCTGGCAAAGGCTGATCTAGCGACCGCCCGTCACGACCGCGAGGAAGCACAACGGCTTCAGTCGGACGCGCTCAGGCGCCAGGTGGAGCTTGAGAAGGAACTCGCCTCCGTCCGGGAGCAGCGGGTCGAGATCGAGAACCAGTCTTCCGAGGCTCAGGTCTCTGTCATAAGCCTTGAGGACAAGCTGGCTCGGGTGCAGTCCTTGCTCGACGAGGCGGACCGTGAGCGTCAGGTCATCAAGTCTCAGCTAGAGACCATGACGTCGGAGCGAAACCAGCTCCGGGAAGATCGGGTCGCGCTCAAGACCGAGCGTGATGACCTGCAGACCCGGATGTCCGACATCGATGAGAAGACTGAAGGCGTCGAAGTCTCCGAGCTGATGTCGTCCAACAAGTCGATGACGACCGAGCTGGACGCCACCAGTCGTGAGCTTGCCAGGATGATCGCCCAGGCCGAGAGCCTGGAAGAGCAGATCAGTACCACGACCGCCAACGCGGACACCCTCAAAACCACAAACGTGGAGTTGAGTTCACGCCTGGCCGACACCGATCTTGCGCTGGAGACCACCCGCACCCAGCATGAAGCCCTCAAGGCTGACAGCGATCGGCTGGCGGCAGAAGTCGGTACCTTGCGTGCCGAGCGCGACGGGCTGCAGGTGCAGCTGACCGAGCTCCAGTCGAGCTTGGCAGAGGTGCTCAATGAGCAAGCCGAGAGTCGTCAGCGCAATGACTCAGACCGTCAGGCGCTGAACGAGCTGCGCATCGAGCGTGATGTGCTCATGGCTCGCATGAACGATCTTGAGCAGGCCGATCGTGACTATGAAGTTCGCATAAACGCCCTGGTGCGTGAGCGTGATGATCTCATGGCTGCTCGCGATGACCTTGTCAACGAGCGTGGCCAGCTCCGCGGTGAAGCGTCGGCATCGGCCGTCGAGAAGGATCAGCTCGTCGAGAAGCTCTTCGATGTCGAGTCGAAGATCGGGCCACTTGAAACCGAACTCCTGGCCGAACGTCGTCAGCGCGAGGAGCTGGCGAACCGTCTGCTCGAACTGGATGACATCGCCGATCAGAACGCAGCGGAACTGGCGCGGCTGACCGAAGAGCGCGGCTCCATGTCGGCCTCGATCGAGGAGCTGCAGGCCGAGCGGGTCGAGGTTGCCGAGATCAGGTCCGAGCGGGACCAGATGCTCCAGGAGCTCCGCAACGAGCGGGACCAGATCACCGAGCAGCTGCAAGACAGCGAGCAACGGCTCGAAGCGGAGCTTGCAAGCAACGAACGTCAGGTCGCCGAGCTTGCTGAGCAGCTCGCGGCTGCCGAGGCCAACCGAACCTCGTTTGAGGAATCGGCGGAAGCCACCCAGACCACACTTGAGACGCAGGTCTCCAACCTCACGTCGGAGTTGGACAGCCTTCGCTACGACTCCTCCGAGATGACTTCGGAACTGTCGAGGCTCAGGCAAACCGAAGAGCAGACCACGACTGCGCTGGCAGAGGCCCAGGCCACCATCGAGTCGTTGTCATCCGAGGTGCAGTCAGCCCGTGAGGCCCGAGCCGAGGCGGAAACTCAGCTCGAGCTGAGCGATCAGGCCCGCAACAAGCTGAATGACCAGCTTGAAGCACAGACCGACCTCGCCAGGGTGCGAGCGACTGAGCTGGAAGCAGCGGAGGCCCGGATCGCCGAGGCCAAGGTCGCAGAGGCCGAGGCCCGGATCGCCGCTGAGGTCAACGCTGCGGCCGCCGAGGAAGCGAAAACTGCGGCTGACCACGCCCAGATCCAAGCCGAGGAGGCCAAGCTCAAGGCTGACGAGGCCCAAGTCAAGGCTGACGAGGCCCAAGTCAAGGCTGACGAAGCACAGGCCCACGCCAAGGCGGACGAGGGGATCTCCGCCGCTGCGCTCGCTGGCTCTGCGTTGATGTTCGAGGCCGAGCCAGAGGCCGATGCGGACGCAAAGGTCGACATTGACGAAGATGTCACCGCTCCGCTTGAGGCCCCGGTCGTCGATACGCCTCTTGATGGCGATGCCGCCGCCGATGCGATGGCAACCGCTGACGCTGACACGACTACCCCTGAGGTCGATCCCGGTCTCGAGGTTGGTACCGGCGTTGTCGACGGAGAGATCGTCAACCCGGGCGACACCGTCAGCATTGATCTGACGACACTGCCAAAGCCGGCCGACGGCCTTGCGACGCCGGATGTTCCAACGGTCACCCCGCTCGAACCAGGTC
>CAZSTV010000306.1:0-6412 GCA_964609665.1 uncultured Acidimicrobiaceae bacterium | reverse complement strand
GCTCTACACCGACGACGACCGATTCCTGTTTCGAGTGGAGAGCGGTGGACTGTTCGAGGACCTGCCACGGGACGGTTCCGGGACCGCAATCATCGGTGACCCCCGCAACGACGAGAACCTCATCATCTCCGGCCTACAGGCAGCGTTTCTGCTGTTCCACAATGCCGTCGTTGCCCGGGTCCGGGCTGGCGGATTGCGTGACCAGGCGGCGTTCGATGAGGCTCAGCGGCTTGTGCGGTGGCACTACCAGTGGCTGATCCTCCACCAGTTTCTGCCGCAGTACGTCGGTCAGGCCATGGTCGACGACATCATGGCAAACGGGCGGCGCTACTACACCCCTCGCCAAGCGGCGATTCCGGTCGAGTTCCAAACGTCGGCCTATCGCTTCGGCCACTCGCTGATCCGACCGTCGTACCGAGCGAACCTGGCGGGTGACAACGGCGAGCCGTTCTTCGCCCTTGTCTTCGACCCGGATCAGTTCGGCCAGCCCGACCCCGAGGACCTGGCCGGCGGCCATCGGGCGCCTCGGCGCTTCATCGGCTGGCAGACCTTCTTCGACTTTGACGACGGTGAGGTCAAGCCAAACAAGCGGATCGACACCAAAATCTCAACACCGCTGTTCCAACTCCCCATGGGGGCGATCGCCACGTCTCGCGGTGAACCGATCGGTCCGCTGTCGCTGCCGACCCGGAACCTGCTGCGCCACATCACCTGGGGCATCCCCTCCGGCCAGGACATTGCCGCTGCCATGTCGGCCCCGACGCTGGCCGCGGCCGACCTCGCCGACATTGACGGCATCGCTCCACGGCTGGCGGGTAACACGCCGCTGTGGCTCTACGTGCTGCGTGAAGCGGACGTGATGGCCGACGGGCTGCACCTTGGCCCGGTCGGTGGGCGCATCGTTGCCGAGGTGTTCATCGGCCTCCTCCAGATGGACCCGACGTCGTACCTTTCGGCGGAACCCGGTTGGCGGCCGACGTTGCCGTCCCGAACGGGCGACGGTGACTTCGCCATGGCAGATCTGTTGACCGTGGCCGGGGTTGACCCGACAAGTCGCGGCCAGTAACCCCAACCGGAGGCCCACCATCGGACTACATTCCGGGGATGACGCGCACCCGTGCTGCAACCCTGGTCATGGTTGACCGCGACGGAACGGTCCTTGGGCAGCTGGGACCGGTTGCGGTCGACCTGCCGTGGTGGCAGGAGGCCGGGCCAATTGTCGATGCCATGGCCGCCTTGGGTCTTGACGATGCCGTGGTGCTCCGACTGCTCAATGCCGTTCCTGATGCCGACGAGCCGATGGGCGGGCAGGTGACCTACCTGGTCGAGGTTGGCTCTGACACCGCGGGTCGGGCCGGGCTGACCCTCCAACCCTGGGACGGCGTCATCGCTGAAGATCCACTGCGGCACCCGTGGGCACAGGTCGGAGGGCCACGGGCCGACCTGGCGTGGGTTGCAGACCAGGTCGAGGTGACCGGTTCACCTCGACAGCACCGGACGTGGAATCTGTCGAGCATTTGGTCCATCCCCACCCCAGATGGCACCGCGTGGTTGAAATGCCTGCCTGCGTTCTTTCGTCACGAGATCGCCGTCCTCGATGTCCTGCGGGACCTGCCGGTGCCGCAGTTACTCGCAGCGGAGGGCCATCGCTGCCTGATGGCATCGCTACCTGGCGAGGACGGCTACGAGGCCGACGAGGACGAACAGATCGCCATGACCACCACCCTGGTCGACATTCAGAACGAGTCCGCCGGCAGGATTGACGCGCTGGTGCACGCCGGTGTCCCCGACCTCCGGACCCCACAACTGATCGCAGAGCTCGCCGGCCTCGTCGACCGACTGGCCCCGAGCAACGGACCGCTCAGCGAGCTCATAGAACAATTGCCGGACCGGCTTGGCGGCGCCGCCGAAATCATGCCGGACACCCTCGTCCACGGTGACCCCCACGGAGGAAACTGCCGCAGAGGCACCGAACCGCCCATCTGGTTCGACTGGGGTGACAGTTTCATCGGCAACCCGCTGCTGGACATTGCCGCAACGCACCGCATGAGCCCAGCCGCCGTCACCCGGTGGCTCGACCGGTGGAACGAGGTGGTGCCGGGCGCCGACAGCCATGGGGCGTGGCGCCAACTGGAGCCTGTTGCCATGCTGCGAATGGCGTGGGTGTACCAGCGGTTCCTCGACAACATTGAGGCCTCGGAGCAGATCTACCACTGCGATGACGTGCCCCAGATAGTGCAGGACGTGACCGCGTTCATGACCGCCGAAACCTAGACCGACGCTGCTGCCACTTCAGTTGCCGGGCCTACGTGCCGATACCGGAGGTTCGGTTGTGTGCAGTTGCAGTCACAGTTGTTGTCGTCGTTTTACGCGAGTTCGCAAGGAGCCCACGTGCGGGTAGTTGTTCGTTCAGCGCTGGTTACCGTCATGTTGGCGGCCACGCTCTCCGTCGGAGGAGCCATCGGTGGCGCCTCCCCAGTGTCGGGAGCCTCCGGGGGCTGTGACATCTCCAGCCCGAGCAGCGACTACGACCAGCAGGTCTCGGCGTCCACTGGCCATGCCAGGGTGTGGCGCCTCTATCAGGCGTTCTTCCTCCGCCAGCCCGACGAAGAAGGCTTCGACTACTGGGTCCAGGTCCGTAACGCCGGGGCCTCACTCGGCGAGATCGCCTACCAGTTCGCCCAGGGGCCGGAGTTCGAGAACCGCTACGGCAACCTCAGCCACGCACAGTTCGTCGATCTTGCCTACAACAACGTCCTGTGCCGACCCGCCGATGATGAGGGGCGCCAATACTGGACCGGGCTTTTGGCCTCGGGCTCGCTCACCCGGTGGGACATGATGATCAACTTTGCCGAGCTCCGGGAGTACCTGAACCGGACCGGCACCTGCCACAGCATCTACACCGCAGAATCCGCCGCGGTGGCCTCGTGCCCCCAGGCGAAACTCACCACCCTGGCCGCTGCATCGCTCGGGACCAACGGTTACCGCGAGGTCAACGTCACCATTCCCGGCGGCTCCTTCCGCGGGGTCGAGGTTGACTACAGCTCCGGGGTCTTCGAGACCGGCTCGGACCGCTGCTCGGTTGCGTCGATCAACGCCAACTGGCTTGTGGCCGCCGAAAAGGACCGTTCGAACCCGGGTGTGCTCGGCATCGGCGTGGTTGACGGTGTGCACGTCAAAGGCTCGTCTGACCGAACCGACCGCGGCATCTTCGGGCTGCGCTTCGATACGTCTCCGACCAACGTGGTCGAGGTGTGGCCGGGCGACACCCTCAGCTCTGACGACACCAGGTTGAGCAGCGTCATGTCACACAGCGGCGCCAAGTCCCTTGAGAACTGGCACGCCTCTGCGGAGACGTCGCCGTACCTGAGCGTGCTGGCACCGGAGGAAATCGTGACCAACGACGAGTGGGTCTGGGCTGCCGCCGGGGTTCCGCTCATCATCGATGGCCAGACCGATCAGGACTTTTCGTCCGACTACTCAAACGATCCCTACACCTATCAAACCTTGCGGCATCCGTTCGTAGCGTTTGACCAGGACACCAATCGCTTGATCTTCGGGGCGACCGCCAACGCGGACGTCCGTGACCTGGTCAACTGGGCAAACGGTGCGGGCTACGAGGACCTCATCAAGTTCGACGGCGGCGCATCGGCGGAGTTCAACATCGGCGGCCAAGCCGTCGTCGCTGGAACGTCTCGCGACGTTCCGGTGTGGCTCGGCATCGGCTGCTGACGACCCCTCCGAGTGTCCAGCAACCTTGGTCAGTTCAGCGCCGGTAACACGCCGTCGATGCCGAGGAGCAGCAGCACACCCATGGCGAGGCTGATCACGCCGACCAGGACGGCGACCGTGGCATAGATGACGAAGTTCCGCTCCGCCCCGAGCAATCCGTAGGCGGCCAGTACCGCCAGCACCGAGTTGGCCACGATCAACCCGACCACCCAGGCTGCCAGAAGACCGAATCCGGCCCAGGCGCCAACCACCGAGGTTGACGCAACGAAGACCGCTATCTGGGTTGGGCTCTCAAACCCGATGCCGTGCAACAGCCCAATGCCGGCCGCGGTGCCGTTTCCCGTGCCGGCCGATGCGGCCAGCGTTGTCTCATGAACGTGGGCGTGAGTGTGGGTGGGGGTGGGCGTATGCGCATGGCTCGAACCGTGGCCCTGCCTGCGGCTGTGGCCGACCCATGGGAAACGACGAGACCGCCCGCCAACCTCGCTCAGCACCGGTGCGTCGGCGGCGGCATGCGCGTGTACGACCTCGTCGTGTTGATGCGAGTGATCATGGGCATGAGGCTCGGCGTGGCTGCTGTCGGTCAGATCGATGACGTCCGCCGACTCATCGGCATGCTCGTGAGGATGCTCGTGGTCGTGTTGAATGCTGAGCTTGCGTTTTGCGGTGGCCTGTCGCACCCGCCGAAGTCCGGCGAACGTGCCTCCGAGGACCAGGATCCACCGACTCCGGAGCCGGAAGTCTCGACCCTTACGGGCCAGTTCGATCAGCACCCAGGCGCCGAGCGCCACCAGCGTCACACCGACGACTCTCCCCATCCAGACGTCAACCCCATCGGGCAACGTGGCGCCAAAGAGGATTGCCAGCGCGCCGAGCGCCATCACCACAACGCCGTGACTCGCCGCGTAGAGAAAGGACAGGAAGAACCCCCGGCGACGAGACTCCGCCGTCGCGCTGAGGTCTGCAATTGCGGCGATGTGGTCCCAGTCGATCCCGTGGCGAAGCCCTAGGCCGAGCGAGGTGAGGAGAAGTGCGGTGGTCATCGACGGCACCCGTCGAGGCGAAATCTTGTCACCGACCCAGTAGAGCAGCAACCGGCCACGAACCCACCCGAGACGAACCCGACGGTGACCACGGCCGAGGTCGGGGAGCCGACGATTCCCCCAGCAAAATGCTGTCAGGATTGTCGTCGCTCCCCGCCGCTTTCAGCTAGCCGTCGATCGGCTGCAAGGTGGTTGCCTCGTTGCGCATGGCGATCGTGTTGCGCACACAGATGGCCAGGCAGACCAGTTCGAGCACGAGGACAATTGCGAACGGCACGTTGAGCGAGCCGCCGTCGGACATGCCTGCGATCAGGTCGCTGACCTCGCGCCAGATCGCCCCGGCAAACGCGACTGCGTAGCCGCCGACGTTACGCAGCAGCACCGCTGCAAGCGAGGCCACGCCAAGGCCAAGGTTTCGCCCACCCCAGGCCGTTCCCATCTTGTCAGCCCCGTCGACGAAGTCGATCGCCGTGGTCGGGTCGACCAGGGCCTGGATCCCGATGATCGTTCCCCCGACGCCCATAAGAAAGGCGAAGAGCGTGATCACGAGCGGTACGCCGTCGGCTTTGATTAGTTTCATCTGATCTCCCATTTTGTGTTCTGTTCCGCGACAGAACACGAACTGTAGAGATGGGCGCTCAGGCCGTCCTGGTGAAATTGCGACGCCTTCGGGTAGGAGTGAGACAATCTTGCCGCCGCCGTTCCGAACGGCCCCGTCCGGGGCGGTACTCCGGTTGCGTCAGGCGGATTCGGGGCGTCCAGCTTTAGTGAGGTTGACCGGCGGCAACGGCGGGAAGCTCTTCCAAACCCTTGATCTCGAACGACGGCCATGGCCCTGCCGAGTCCTCGGCTGGCGGTGGCGTGCCGTGCGGGTTGTACCAGCACGTGTCCAAACCGGCATTGGCGCCACCCTGCATGTCGGAGGTCAGGCTGTCGCCCACCATAAGCACTCCGGCCCGATCGGGCTCATCCATGTCGGCGAAGATGATGTCGAAGATGTCGGTGCCCGGTTTGGACGTGCCGACCTCGGCCGAAATCACCACTGCGTCGAAGTAGCGGCCGATGTCCAGTCGTTCAAGTCTTGGCCGCTGCACTTCGCTCAAACCGTTTGTCACAAGCCCAAGGCGGTGGCTCTCAGCCAACGCATCCAGCGTGGTGCGGGCTCCCGGATACAACTCACCGTTGTTGGCAAGCCCGGCGGTGAACGCATCGGCAAGCTGCTCGGGGTCGGCATCTATTCCGACCGCCTGCACCAACTGTTCGAAACGCGCGACCCGTAGCGCCACAGGCGTTGTCTCGCCGCGTTCCACCGCGGCCCACAGCGCCCGATTGATGGTGGTGTAGGTCCCGAACAGTTCGGCCGTCGGCTCAAGTCCAACGCTCCCCACCGTCTCGGCAAACGCCGCCCGCTCCGACGCGTCGGAGTCCAACAGGGTGTGGTCAAGATCCAGCAGGACCGTCGGATACCGGGGTGTCTGCAGCGCCGTCTCCATAGGTGGATGCAGGCTATCGCTCGTGTCGGTGTCCAGCGGTCATCGGAATGGCGAAGGGGCGTCCGTTGCCCAACCAGCGGGTGGTGCCGATGCGGGCCCGGTCGATCAGTTCCTCGCTGCGAGAGAAGTCCATCGGCGATACCT
>CAZSTV010000305.1:0-6416 GCA_964609665.1 uncultured Acidimicrobiaceae bacterium | reverse complement strand
GTTCCCCCGGCCGGCTGTTGCGGTTCCCGCTGAGCGGTTGATGGGGTCAGCCGCCCCAACACTCGTCGGCACCCGGGCAGCTAGGACCCCGGGTCCGCGGGCGTGGGCGACAGCGGGAACGGCGAACAAAATGATGAGCGGTATGACCGACGACGGGCTGCGGAGCCACCAGCGACGAACCGACGCGGGGAGTCGGTCCAGCCTGTCGGCCAGACGCGTGGCCAGGGTGTGCCCGATGGTAGGGGGAGGCTCGGCGACTGGGAGCTCGACTCTCGGATTGGTCGCCCCTCCCAGTCCCGTCACCTCCCCTCCCATGTCTTCGGGGTCGCCCGAATCGGATGTGGTCGAAACCCGCCGCGGGTTGTCGACCGTTTCCGTGGCCCCCGACCGCCGAGCGCTGCCGCCGTCGATTTGTCTCAGGTCCATCCACGCCGGAACCCGACCCTCAAGTCGGGCCATGCGTTCACAAGCCTTGCGTTTGCCTCGCAGCGCAATTTGGCGAACTGCGCCGGGCTGCTTCTCCAGAAGCTCGCCGATCTCGTCGTAGGAGAAGTCAAAGTGATGGCGCAGGACGAGTGTCCAGAACTCGTCCTGGCTGATTGCGTTCCGCAACGTGCCGAGGAAGTCGTGCCAGTCGGTCGTCGGCGTCAGGTCGATGTTGACCTCGTCAGGTGTGTAGTACCGCTCTTCCCTGACCCGCCGCTTGGCTTCCCGACGGAGAATGTCGGAGACCTTGTTGATCAACACCTTGCGGATGTATGCCGCCGGATGGTCCGGCGCTTCCATGGTGGCGATCTTGCGCTGCACCCCGAGCAGCGCCTCCTGGGCCGCTTCCTCTGCCAGGTGGGCCTGGCTGACCAACATCCGGCTCGATTCGGCCCGAATGAACCGGTCGACGGCTCGGAGCAGTTCCCGATGAGATCGGTCGTCGCGCATGGCCAAGTACCGATTCCACTTCACGACAAGCTCAGTGGAGCGGGCGGACCGACGATCGATCTCTTGGTTTTGCGGGTTCATACACCTTGTGGTCTGCGCTCAGGCCGCCGGTGTTACATCGCCTCAAAAGAATTTGGCACATCGCCCATCCGGTTACGTCGATGGGCCAACTCTGCTTCGAGCCGGACGTCTATCCGGTCCAAATCTGAAGTGCATCACCGGTCGCGACCGCCAGATCAAGGCGGTCATCGGTGGTTCTCGCAGCAAGGTTGCTCACGATGCGACCATCGACCGGCACCACGGTCACCGCAACGTCTTCCTCGGTCCTGGTCATCACCGCAACCGCAGACCGGTCAGATGTTGGGACGATCACATCGAGGCGGCCGTCACCGTCGCCGTCCGCCACGATGCCCATGTCAAGATTTCGACTACCGATCACGTGTGAGGTGAACGCCGGGTCGCTGTTGGCTGCCGCGGTCAAGCGGTCGCCGTCCAACTGGAAGAACTCGACGGTGCCGCCGATGTGCGGTGTTCGGACGTCGATCACTTCGAGCTCGCCGTTCGGCCCAACCGGCGCCACCGCAAGCTGGTTGCGCCAACGTCTTCCCTGGCCGATCGGCTCGCTAAACGCCAACGGGGTGCCGTCCACCCGGTAGGCCGCGAGCCGCGCTCCCGATGTCGCATCGCTGATGGTCACAAGGACATCGCTGGTTCCGTCCTGGTCGATGTCGGCCAACATCGGGGAGATGCCTTCTATGACCGCCGGCTCGGCAATCTCGATCCTGGTCCGCTCACCGTTTTCTTCGTCGATGATCTCCACCGCGGCGGCCTCCAGGTCATCGCCGAGGACCGCGTGGGGGTATCGGTCTGTGGCGGAGACAAGGGCAGCGGTGAACCGGCCGTCGGTGACGACCTGGGTGTCGGGGAGCGGTTCGGCGAAGCGGTCGTGGGCCTCGTAGGGGGACCGGACGGTCACGTTCGTTCCGGTGCCGTCGGCATCGACCACCTCGGGAGGTGCCCCGGCCGACACGGCGGGGGGCAGCGCGGGGCCTTCCAGGACCTGGCCGTCATCGGTGACCACTACGGCGGTGCCGTCTTCCAGCACCACAAGCCAGCCCGGCGTCTCTGCGCTCGGCCAGCCCAAGACCCAGGTCGGTCTCCCCGGCAGCGCGACGGTTTGCGGTGGCCCGCCGAGCGACCCCGCTCCAGCGGCGATGCGGTTGCCGGTAGGAGTTAGGTCGACCCTGGAAATGACGGCAGGCCCCGTCAGCTCGGATGTCAGCTCGGACTCGGTCCCCGCTGCCGGTTCGGACTCGGTATTGGATGTCAGATCCGACTCTGGATCGGCGGTGCGTGTGACCGTGGCCGCGACCGTATTGTCGGTGACCTCCGATGTGACTTCCTCTGAGTCGGAGCAGCCGCCGAGCAGGATGAGCGCGCCAAAGAGCGCTACAGCGAGCGGCGCGAAGTGGCGGTTGGGCCTCAGGCTTCGGCGGATGGCTTCGCCGAACCTCGGCTCAGCACGGTCACCAGAAGGGTCATAAGGATGAGGGCCAGGACTGCCTGAATCTTCTTACTTTTTACGGCTTCCAGCGACATGGTTGCACCGTTCCTTGGTGAGAGGTTCGTCTGACGTCCCAGAGCATAGTTGGGTCGTGCCACCGGTGGGCGTTGCCCCCGAAGCTTGTCTGTCGCGGCACCGCTTGAACTCACCCGGCCTCGATCTAGCGGGTTCGAGTGCTAAAGTTTGGGTTGTGACCCCGGAAGAGTTCCAAGCGTTACCGGTCGACGAGCAAAGCGCTCGGATCAAGGCAGCAGGACGCGCCCGCATTGAGGGCTTGGCGGAATCGAAACAAGCGGCGATTGAACGAGCCGAGCAAAAGCGGCTCGCAGAGGATCGCATTCCGGAGACGAAAGTCATTGATCGACGGACGTCGAAGCGGTCGCAAGCTCTTTGACGTCGCCCGATTGGCGAGACGTCACAATAGATCCTGAGATCGTTGACCAGCTCGGTGCAGCTTTGTCAGACGCCGGCTACCGAGTCGATGACGCCGAGATTGTTCGGCTCTACATCGATCATGCAGTGGCTGCGTTTCGAGAAGGTTGGGATGGCCTCGATGAAGGCCCGGACGGGGCGCGTCGTGTCCTGTTTGACGACGACATTTTTCCTCTCTTCATTTTCCACGCCTACACCGTTTCACAGACGTTGTACGACTTTGGCGTGCTGGAACAGACCGTGCACATCTACCGCGTGACCATCATTCGAGACGAAGCCCTAGGTGTAGAGGACCCAGACGACCCAACTCCGGACCGGTAAATCGATCGCTCGGCGGGTGTTGGCAAGCCCTTTGGCCGACTACTGCGGCTCGTATCCTGCCCGCTCCGCAACCCACTCCCACAGCTCATCACGCCGTTGTGGGGTGTCGCTATTGCGAGTCCGGCGGAGCTTGTGGAGTGATCTGGTTCGCCTGTCGTGCCAGAACTCGCCGCTGCTCGCCGTGCCCGCATCGTCGGCTGCCAGCCAGACAAGGGTGTCCGCCCCCTGGGCCGGCGTGCGCAGCAACGGTCCGACCACCTTGGAAAAGGTGGGGAGTGCGGCATCGACCCCCGGCGTGTCCGCCCAGCCGGGGTGTAGAGCATGAAAGCTGACGCCCCGGTCAGAGAAGCGTTCACTCCAGACCCCGTTCAACGTGACCTGGGCTCGCTTGGCCCGTGCGTACTGCTCGGTGCCGTTGTAGTCGGCCTCGGTCATCTCCAACTTGGTCAAGGTCAGCGGAGCGCCGTACATCCCGCCGGACGACATGGTCAGCACTCGGGCCGGGGCCGACGCCGTCAATCGGTCGAGCAGCAGGCCCGTCAGTAGGAACGGTCCGACGACCTGGCTGGCGACGGTGGCTTCTGTCCCATCGGGGGCGGTCATGCGGTCCGCGGTCAGAGCGCCCGCGTTGTGGATCAGTACGTCCAGGCGATCGTGTTCTTTGAGGACGTACGCGGCCAGCGCCCGGACCTGGTCGAGGTCTCCCATGTCAGCGGCGGTGTGGGTGACAGACGAATTGCCGGTCGCTGCGACGATTTCCTCGGCGACCGAGCGGTTCTTTTCTTCGGTACGTCCCACCAGGGTCAGGGTTGCGCCACACGTTGCAAGCTGCAGCGCAGCGGACTTGCCGATCCCCGACGTGGCGCCGGTCAAAACGATGACGCGGCCGGACAGGTCGTAGTCGTCGAGGTCCTGCCACCCGTCAGCTCGGCTGCGGGCTTCGTAGCCGATCCTGGTGAAGCTCGGAACGATCGGCGTTTCGATGACGGTGTCCAGCAATGATGCAAGGTTCATGTGGTGGCTTTCCGGTGTGCGCCGTGCCTCCTACTTGTACCGCGGTTGACCGCCACGGCGAGCATCAGAGCCTGGGAACTTCGGTCCACCGGCCGGCGTTACCATTGGCAGGCGGTGTTATAGAACCTCGGTGTTATAGAACGTCGGTGTTCTTGGACAGCGCTCTCGGGTAGCGATGTGGAAAGGGCTGAAGTGGCACAACCGATCTCGGCACTGGACCGGATCCTCACCGTTGTGCTCACCCCGCTCGTCCTTGCGTGGGACCTGTTCCGCAAGGTGGTCTTCGGCTTCTTCGCCCTGTTGGAACGACTTGATCCGATTGCTGCGATCGCCCGGCTTTTCAAACGACTTGGCCCCCTGGCGTCCAGGGTGTGGGCCGCATTGCTCCCGATGCTGCACCGCCTGCGGGCACTCGTTGCTGTCGTCGAGCGTCTCTTCTTGCGTGTAGCGCGGCCGGTGGTGCGCCGGGTGTCGCCGATCTTGTCGGCAGCGTGGCGAGGCATCACTCGGGTTGCCGCTCCCATCGTCGCCGCCATTCGCTCCGTCGCCCGCGAGGTCCATCAAAGCGTCGCCCCGGCGTTGCGGGCCGCGGGGCGTCTCTGGCGAGCTGCCACCGCTCCCATTCGTCGAGTGGTGGTGGCGGTGCGAGGACGGTTACGTTCCGCGGTAAAACGAGTATCGCTCCTGGGTCGTTCCCGGTTCCGCTGACGTCGGTCGACGGTCCTAGGCGTCGCCCATCCGGTCCTGCCACGTGCTCGGATCCAGTCCCAGCTTTTCGAGACGCTCGACGATCCACAGTGGCGGTTCCATCTCCTCGCCGCGCTTGATGGCCCCGATGGTCTCGCCATCCTCACGCCACACGTGGCAGGTGTTGATGTTGTGGGCGAACCGCTCCCGGACCTGTTCATCGGTGGGATTTGACGGCAGCGGAGCCCGGACCGGCGTTCCTTCTGCCGGGTCCGACGACATCATCGACCAGATCGACTGGATGGCCACCGGCGCCATCGCCTGCAGCAGCGCGGTGGTGTGGGTGCAGCCTCGGGGTCCACCGAACAGTTCTCTGATCTTGTGGGTAAAGCCGCGGGCGATGGACAACCCCACCAGCTTCTCGTAGTGCTCGGTGATGGTGGTGCACGACGGGTGGGGGTGGGTTTCCATGACCACTTCGGCCGCAATGATTTCCAGCGCGGGAACCCTGACCGTGATGTCGACCACCATGTGGTGGATGGTCAATGGGTCGGGGTCATCTTCCACGTAGATCCCTGCGGGCTTCTGGTCCTGAATCTGGCCCCGGATAAGCAGTTCTGTGGCCGATTTTCGATAGGAACGGACCGAGTACGTCCGGTCATGAAGCAGAGGCAGGTCCGGCTCAACAACGTTGACGTGTTCGATGGCCGGACGGGGGGAGATCGAAGTCATATCCCCTCATTTCACCTTGTTTTGGGCGGTTTCCCAAATCCGAGCCCTGCGTCAGCGCCGTGGAATCCCGCGATGGAAACAGGCGGTTAACGCGTGTGTAACGGTCGCTGTATAGGGTGAAGACCCTACAACCCCACGGAAAACGGATCCCGGGGTTTCTGAACAGGTTTGAGGGGACATGGGCAGATCAGTACGTGGAAGTGGCGACGTTGGTGAGGGCTCGGTGCTCGATCGGAGCATCACCTGGCTGTGTGAGCGTGTGCTCGGTGACGAAGAGCTTCCTGGCGAGCCAAAAGACGTCGAAGATCCTGATGTGATCAAGCTGATGGCCCATCAGCATTCGTTCACGATCTAGCGACCCCCCGCCCTGACTGGGGCGTGATAAAGAACTTCTCGAGTATCAGTCCTCGTGCTGTCCCGTCTACCTGAGTGTGGATGGAACAACCGCTGTAGCTGAGAACATCACAACCACCGACCGGGCCCTGGCTCGCATAAGCGTCCGGCAGCCGTACTTCGACCTTCGGGATCTTGCCGAGACCGGCGAAGGGATCGTCACCGCTAGCGTCCCGGGCGCGCCGACCGGTGGTACCGAAGTCGGGGCAATGCAGGCAGCCCAGGTGGCCCGCCATCTCGCAATCCTCGGGTCATGTGCCGCTGCTCTCGGCCGAGATAGCGACGACCGGTCGCACTATCTGGCGACCACGGCCCACTTCGCCCGGCTGTCCAACGC
>CAZSTV010000304.1:0-6434 GCA_964609665.1 uncultured Acidimicrobiaceae bacterium | reverse complement strand
TCAAGATCGCAGGCTGGTACGACAACGAGTGGGGTTACTCAAACCGCCTCGTCGATCTCAGCCTCATCGTCGGGGCGGCGAATACACCGCCGGCAGCCAACCAGCAATGATCTTCGGCGTACCCGAACTGGAAGACCTGGGAGACGTTGACGGCAAGTCGGTGCTCGTACGGGTTGATTTCAACGTCCCGCTTTCCAACGGCGAGATCACCGATGATCTGCGGATCCGTGCCGCGCTGCCAACCCTGCAGTGGTTGACCAAGAACGGTGCAAAGGTTACCGCCTGCTCCCATCTCGGTCGCCCAAAGGGCGAGGCCAAGCCGGAGTTCTCGTTGGATCCGGTTCGTCGCCGACTGGCCGAGTTGGCGCCGGGCGTTGAGTTGCTGGAGAACCTGCGGTTCAACCCGGGCGAAGAGGCCAACAGCGATGAGATGGTTGCGTCACTTGTGGCCGGCCATGATCTGTACGTGAACGATGCCTTCGGGGCGTCGCATCGCTCCCACGCGTCCATCGTTGGACCACCCAAGCATCTGCCGTCGGCGGCCGGTCGCCTTTTGGCCACCGAGGTTGGTGTGCTGCTCGGTCTGCGTGACCGCCCGAGGCATCCGTTCATCGCGGTGATGGGTGGCGCCAAGGTGTCGGACAAACTGTCGGTCATCGAGGCACTGCTTGAGATCGTCGATGGCATCATCATCGGTGGCGGCATGGCATTCACCTTCCTCAAGTCGCAGGGCCACAGCGTTGGCTCTTCGCTGCTGGAAGAGGACATGGTCGAGACTTGCGCTCGGCTGCTCGAAGGTCCAAAGCCGATCCACCTGCCCCATGACGTCACCGCGCTCGGACCGGGCGGCAAGCTGTTCGAACCCGAAGCCGGGGGAGAGGTCCGCCAGGCGGGCGTCGATCTGCCGGACGGGTGGATGGGTGTTGACATCGGTCCGGGGACTGCCGCCGCGTTTGGCGACATCATCCTCGATGCTGGAACGGTGCTCTGGAACGGGCCGATGGGTGTCTTCGAAGATCCGCGGTTCTCCGCTGGTACCCAGGTGGTTGCGGCGTCATTCGCCGAGACCCGGGCCTACACCGTGGTTGGTGGCGGCGACTCCGCTGCTGCGGCCAAGCAGTTTGGCGTCGACGGCGACGTTGACCATGTCTCGACCGGCGGCGGCGCATCGCTTGAACTGCTGGAACAGGGCGACCTGCCGGGCCTGGCGGCTCTTCGAGCAAGCCTGTAACAACGTGGATCATCCGGGCGGTTCCGGGTGATCGACTCGACAACCGGAACGAACGGAGCATACGACCGTGTCTGAAACTCAGTCCGATGTGGAACCTCGCCGGCCGCTCATCAGCGGCAACTGGAAGATGCACCTCAACCATTTTGAGGCGCTGAAGCTGGTACAGGAACTCAGCTATCAGGTGACCCGGGACGACGTCGACGCGGTCGACATCTCGGTTCATCCGCCCTTCACCGACATCCGAACGGTCCAGACGGCGCTCGAGTCCGACCGCATTCCGTTCTTCCTTGGGGCCCAGCACTGCCATTCCGCAGACTCCGGTGCTTTCACCGGCGAGGTCGCCCCACCGATGCTGGCCAAGCTGGGCGTGCTGTACGTCATCGTCGGGCACTCGGAGCGTCGAGAGGTCTTCGGCGAGACCGACGAGCTGATCAACGCCAAGGTCAAGTCGGTGATCAGCAGCGGGATGATTCCCATCCTCTGCGTTGGCGAAACTCTTGAAGAGCGTGAGGCCGACCAGGCCCAGGCCAAGGTGGAAGCGCAGCTTGCGGCGGGGCTGGCCAAGGTCACCGCCGAACAGGTGGGTGAGATGGTCATCGCCTATGAGCCAATCTGGGCCATCGGTACCGGCAAAACGGCATCGGCCGAAGACGCCCAGGCGATGTGCGCCGCGGTTCGGGCGGCGGTTCGAGAGACCCACGGCGACGATGCTGCCACCGAGGTACGGATTCAATACGGCGGATCGGTCAAGCCAGTCAACGCCGCTGAGTTGATGAATCAGCCAGACATCGACGGCGCTCTCGTCGGCGGCGCAAGTTTGGAAGCGGAGTCGTTCGCTCGCATCATTCAGTACCGTTTGCACGACTAGCGAGAGCTGCGTAGCCCATCGTTGATGGAGCGCCATTAGCCCACCAAAACATCTTATGTTGTATGTATTTCTTGGATTGAGATGGGAATCGGCTTGCTTCAGGCACTTTTACGTTCTGTTACTGCCTGGTAAATACCTCCGACAGCGCGATCGAGCGACACAGATGTGGGCTAGCATCGTTTGGATGATGCCGCTGCACTGGCGGTAGCCGTGTGGGGGGAGATCCATCAATGGCCTTCTCCCACCATGAAATGAGGAGAGAACAACGTGAAGCTTGAGAGCAAGCTCATCAAGTTGCTCGCGCTGCTGTTCGGCCTGACCTTGGTCGCAGCGGCGTGTGGTGGCAGCGATGACACCGAAGAGGCTGACGCCGAAACCGAAACCGACACTTCCGAGCCTGAAGAGGCAATGGAAGAAGAGGAAGACCTTGAGGTCGAAGAGACCCCCGCCCCCGACGAGGAAGGTTCCACCGCCGGCACGCTGGTGTGGGCCCATGAGCAGGAGCCACCGGACCTCCACCTCGACGACCCGAACAACAACCTGAGCATCACCTCGTGGATCCGTTCCGCGATGATCGAAGGCCTGTTCGGTATTGATGGCAGCACCTCGTACTACCCCGAGCTGCTCGCCGGTGAGCCGACTGTCACCGTCAACGACGATGAGACCGTGCTTATCGAGTACACCCTTCGTGACGGCCTGACCTGGTCCGACGGCACCCCGTTGACCACCGCAGACGTTCAGTACACCCACGACATCCTCGTTGAGGGTTGCGCCACCGAGGCCGATGGTTCCATCGAAGACGGCACCGGCGAAGGCTGCGTGTACCTCATCGGTGACCGCACCGGCCTCGACCTCGTCACCGGTATGACCGTTGACAGCGAGACCGAGTTCAGCATCACCATGGCGGCGTTCTTCGCCGGCTGGAAGGGCCTCTACAGCGAGCTCTAC
This sequence comes from uncultured Acidimicrobiaceae bacterium, assembly GCA_964609665.1. Lineage (GTDB taxonomy): Bacteria > Actinomycetota > Acidimicrobiia > Acidimicrobiales > SZUA-35 > JAHELU01. Next base: position 3,387 of record CAZSTV010000304.1, on the reverse strand, counting down.
GCTGCTCACGCATACGGCGCCGACGCTGCAGCCGTCAACGAGAACCTCAAGGAATGGACCGGTCTTCCGTCGTCCGGCCCGATGGTCTTCGACAGCTGGGACCGGGGCGTTGCCCTGAACATGGTCCGCAATGACAGCTACCACGGCTCCAACAGCCCTGACGCCCGCAACACCGGCGTTGCCTTCGTCGAAGGTGTCCAGGTCAACTTCGTTGCCGACACCGACGCTCAGATCAACGCTCTGCTCGCAGGTGAGGCTCAGGTCATCATGACCCAGCCGCAGCTCAACTTCGAGCGTCTCGTCGAGTCCGAGGACTTCACCGTTGCCGCTTCGGCCGGCCCGGTCTTCGAGCACTGGGGCCTCAACCTCCTGAACGTGCACCTCTCAAAGCCTGAGGTTCGTGAAGCCGTTGCCTACGCTCTGGACAAGAGCGAGGTCATGGCCGGTCTGTACACCCCGCTGTTCGGTTCGGCTCTGCCGGCCGAGGGTCTCGGTAACACCTACTGGCTGTCAAACCAGCCGGACTACGAGAACCACCAGACCAAGTACGAAGGCAACAACGTCGATGAGGCCAAGGCCGCCCTTGAGGCAGCCGGTTACGTCCTCGGCGACGATGAGGTCTACGAGCACCCGACCGACGGTCGCCTGAGCCTGCGGGTTGGCACCACCGGTGGCAACGCACTCCGTGAGCTGCAGCAGGAACTCATCCAGCAGCAGTTCGCCGGTGCCGGCATTGAAATCGTCATCGACAACGTCGCTGGTGGCGCCTACTTCGGTGAGCGTCCGTTCGCCGAGGCCGCACTTGCCGCTTCGTCTTCCGGTGGCGCCGAAGGTGACCCGACCATCTGGGACATCACCCAGTTCGCTTGGGTCGGCGGTCCGTGGCCAGGTGGCCAGTCCGGTTCATACCGTGGCGGCTCCGGCAACAACCCGTACGGCTTCAACAACGCTGACTTCGATGTTCGGTCCAGCGAATGTGACGCCACCGTCGATGATGCCGAGCGTGCAGCTTGCTACAACGAGCTCGACACCTTCGTCACCACCCTCGACAACGGCGACGACGGTCTCTTCATGATTCCGTTGACCCAGAAGCCGTCGTTCTTCGGCTACCTCTCTGGTCAGCTCTCCGGTGCCGGTATTGCTCCGGACGCCCAGGGCGCCGGTCCTCTGACCAACGTCGTGGACTACCAGTTCAAGTAAGCAATTTGGCATTCGTCGGTGGGTAACCCGCCGGCAACTGCATAAGTGATGTTGACCGGGCGGGGCTTCGGCTCCGCCCGGTTGCTCATCAACAGCTACGATTGTTCAACACGCTCCGACAATGATTGCTCAGTGATCGCTCAGTTGATCGGACGTCGTACTAGTACACGGGGGCTCAGTGTTCGCCTACTCACTCCGCCGGCTTTTCCAGGCCATACCGATCTTGATTCTCTCGACGATGATCGTCTTCGGAGCGGTCACGATCGCCAACGGCGACCCACGAGCCGCACTTCGGGCCAGCTGCGCAACCTGCGATGAGTCGGCCTATGAGCGTCTAGAGCAGCTCTACGAGCTCGACAAGCCGGTACCGCTGCGTTACTGGAGTTGGGCCACCGATGTGGTCGTGCACCAAGACCTTGGCACCTCCACCTCGCAGGGCGAGCGCCCGGTAAACGAAATCTTCTGGGAGCGGTTCCGCAACACGATGTTGCTCGCAGTCCCGTCGTTCTTCCTGATGGCACTGCTGGCGCTGCTGCTGTCGGTCTATCAGGCCCTCCGACAATATTCGGCTGGCGACTACATACTGACCGGCTTTACCTACTTCGGCTTATCGATGCCGACCTTCTTCTTCGGGTTGGTGTTGCAATCGATTGTGATTGCCATCAACAACCAGTGGGGGTTAAAACCCTTCTGGACCCAGGGCCTCCACCTGGAATCGTTCCCCCAATTCTTAGCGAGCGTCACACTGCCGGTGATGACCCTCATCCTGATCCTCGTGGCGGGGGAGAGCAGGTTCGGTCGAACCGCCATGTTGGAGATCAAGAACTCCGACTACATCCGAACCGCCCGGGCCAAAGGACTGTCGGAGCGCAAGGTTGTCTTCCGGCACATGCTGCGCAACGCACTCATTCCGCTTGTCACCCTCTGGGCGCTGGACTTTGGTGGTTTGCTCGGCGGAGCGGTTATCACCGAGTCGATCTTCTCCTGGCCCGGCCTTGGTCGACTCCTGATCGACGGGATCTTCGCCGGAGACCTGGACGTGGTTATGGCGGTGGTCACGACATTGGCAGTCCTGACCGTGGTGTTCAACCTGTTAGCAGACCTTCTCTACGGGGTCCTCGACCCGAGGATTCGCCTTGACTGATCTCGTATCGCCAAACAAAGAACTCACCGCGGCCGACGGTGTCACCGTCGATGACCTCGAGGGACTGTCCGACAAGCCGGAGAGCTTCGGCCGCCAAGCGTGGGACCGGTTCCGCAGCCACCGGGTCGCCAACGTCGGCGTCATCCTGTTGATCCTGGTGGTGCTGTCGTTCATCATCGGCCCGTGGCTCAGCCCGCATGAGCCGGAAACGACCAGCGTGCTGGAACGCAACGAGGGTCCGTCGCTCAGCCATCCATTCGGCACCGATGACCTCGGCCGAGATCTGATGGCCCGGGTCTTCAGCGGTGGTCGCATTTCGCTGATGATCGCCCTGATCGTCTCGTTCTGCGCCACTGTCATCGGGACCACCCTTGGCGCCATCGCCGGGTACTTCGGCAAGTTTGTTGACTCGTCAATCTCGCAGGTCACCAACCTGTTCCTGGCAATGCCGCTGCTGCCGCTCCTGCTGGTGTTTGCCATCGAATTTGGCAGCAGCCCAATCTCCATGGCGCTCCTGTTGAGCGCGTTCGTTTGGACCAGGGCTGCCCGTGTTGTTCGCGGTCAGTTCCTCAGCTTCAAGAACATGGACTTCGTGCAGGCAGCGCGAGCTGCAGGCGCAAAACCGGGGCGCATCATCTTCCGCCACATCCTGCCCAACACGATCGGTCCGGTCTTGGTCGAGGCGACGCTGCTCGCAGGTACCGCCATCATCTTGGAAAGCACCCTCTCGTTCCTCAGCCTTGGCGTGCAGCCGCCGGCCACATCGCTCGGTGTGCTCGTCGATGAGGGCAAGGGTTTCTTGACCAGCCGTCCGACCAGAATCCTGCTGCCAGGTGCCTTCATCACACTGATCGTTCTGAGTATCAACTTCCTGGGAGATGGCTTGCGCGACGCATTGGACCCGACGAGCAGGACCGACGACTGATGGCAATGGAAGAACTGCTCACAGTTGACGACCTTTCGGTCTCGTTCAAGACAAAGCGGGGCTACGCCGCTGCGGTACGAAACCTGTCGTTCTCAGTCCGACCGGGTGAGTCCGTTGC
>CAZSTV010000303.1:0-6438 GCA_964609665.1 uncultured Acidimicrobiaceae bacterium | reverse complement strand
GTCGAAGAGGTCGAGGTGGAGCTGATCGAAGGTGAGATCGTCGAACTCGACGAGATGATCCTCAACATCGGCGCCGAAGATGAAACGGTGTTCCTCAGAATCGGTCTTGCGCTGGTTCTTGAAGAACTGATCATCGCCAAGGACTTCGAGGCGGAGACCGCCATCGCCAAAGATGTGGCCATCCAGCACCTGTCCTCGGTTGGCAAGGATCAACTTCGTACGGCGGCCGGACGTGAGCAGGTCAAGGAGGAGCTCTCCGTGATGATTCGAGAAGCGTACGGAGACGAAAAAGTGGTGCGCGTGCTATTCACCGCCCTCGTCATGCAGTAGGGCTTCGGCAGCTGCCGGAAACCGACAATCGATAACTCAACTGACTCGGACGCATCCTTTGGGTGCGTCCGAGCCGCGTCTCGGAACTTTCTCGTCAAACCGCTAATGAATCGCGAGGTGCTGACGAGCCTGGGGTTGCCAGCAGGTATCGGTCTCGACCGAACTACTGCTGGCGGGCGTGCTCAATGGATTGGGTGGCTCGTTTGAACACTTGACTGTCTAGGAAGGACACCTTGTTCAATGCGTATCAATAACAACATCATGGCATTCAACTCAGGCCGAAATCTGAGTATGTCGAACACCAACCTGGGAAAGAGCCTCGAAAAGCTCTCCTCTGGCTTCAGGATCAACCGAGCAGGCGATGACGCTGCCGGCCTGGTCATCTCCCAGAAACTCCGTGCAGAGGTCTCCGGCCTGCAGCAAGCGACACGGAACGCGCAAGACGGCATCAGCTTCGCTCAAACCGCTGAAGGCGCGTTGGGTGAGGTTCACAACATGTTGAACCGTATGCGAGACCTGTCAGTGCAGGCCGCTAACGACACCAACGATGCTTCTGCTCGTACTGCCATCAAGGCTGAGGTCGATGCTCTGGCATCGGAGATCAGCCGAATCGGTACCGACACCACGTTCTCTGGTGCAGACGTCTTCACCGCAACCGCTCTGAACTTCCAGGTCGGCTCTGAAGGCGACGCAGGCAACCAGACGCAGGTCACCGTCGGTCTTCTCGACGCCACCACCCTTGGCGGCAACGACCTGACCGCGCTGAACGTGTCAACCGCAGCCGACGCCCGTACCTCGATCGAAGCGATCGACGACGCCATCGGTGCTGTCTCCACCAGCCGAGGTTCGCTCGGTGCCGTGCAGAACCGTTTCGAGTCCACCATCCGGAACCTGCAGGTCTCCACCGAGAACCTGTCCGCTTCCGAATCACGGATCCGTGACACCGACATGGCATCGGAAATGGTGCAGTTCACCAAGTCCCAGATTCTGCAGCAGGCCGGTACGGCCATGCTCGGACAGGCCAACCAAATCCCACAGTCGGTCCTCCGACTCCTCGGGTAAGTACCCGCAACACAACACAAATACGTAGCGGGGTCGGGGGACACACCGGCCCCGCTGCGCATTCTTAAAAAAGCTTTCTAAAGCGCTGACCTCCGTGGCCCGATACCACTATCGAGCCGGAAGCTCACCGACAAGACGCCCAAGGACGGGGCCGTACCTGTTCTAAGGAGCTGTCGAGGTGATCGTCGGCGGAACCCAAACCCAAATTCTCGCTTCCGCTCTCCGTGGGCTCGAAGCGCAACGCCAAGCGGCTGAGCACAACATCGCCAACGTTGAGACACCTGGATTCCAAGCACGCAAGGTTTCCTTCCAGGATGCGCTCCGTGGAGCGATCGCCAGCGGCGACCCGGCCCGGTCACAGATAACGACCACGCTTTCTACGGCCCCCACCCGAATCGACGGCAGCAACGTCGATCTCGAAGATGAAGTCACCTCCCTCGAGCTCAACTCTCTCCACCAGCAGCTGCTGACCGAAGCGTTGAACGCCCGCTACACCCGTCTCCGGACATCGATCGGGAGCCGCTGATCATGTCGGGCCCCTTTCACAGCCTGTCGATTTCAGGCTCCGGGATGGATGTCTACCAGACCTGGTTGGATGCCATCGCCGACAACGTGGCGAACATCAACAACGTGTCTGCCACCGACGAAGCGGCGTTTCAGGAGCGCTTCGTCATCGCCCAGGCCAACGAGGGCCATGGCCGCATGAATGGCGCCCGAGTCGATCGCATCGAGCTCGGCAACGAAGAAGGCCGCCTGTACTACCAGCCCGACCATGTCCTCGCAGACGAGGAAGGGTTTGTGAAACTGCCAGACGTTGAACTGTCTCAGCAGATGACCCACATGCTCGTTGCACAACGGGCATACCAAGCAAATGTGTCCGCCTTTCGAACCGCTCGCGATGCCTACCAGCGAGCGCTGGAGATCGGCCGCTGATGGCCGCCCAGAGGTTTCGACTTCCCGTGTCCAGTAATCCATCAACCCGCCGTTGATGCCGCCACCCCTTTTGTGTTGTGTTTGATTGGAGTATGAGTTTTGATTCGTTCTATGTACGCGGCGGTGTCCGGCCTGCGGAGCCATCAGATCATGATGGATGTCGTTGGTAACAACATCGCAAACGTAAACACCCAGGGTTACAAACGTAACCAGGTCATCTTCCAGGACGTGCTGTCCCAGATCGTTGCCGGCGCCTCGGCCCCGAGCGAGAACATAGGTGGCCGCAACCCGGCGCAGGTCGGTCTTGGTGTGATCATGTCCGGTACTGCACAGCAGTTCGGGCAGGGCTTTCTCCAGGTCACCAACCGAGATCTCGACGTTGCGGTCCAGGGCGACGGGTTCTTTATTGTCGAGCAGTCCGGCGAACAGCTCTACACCCGGGCAGGAGCGTTCTTCCTTGATGCTGACGGCAGGTTGGTAACCAGCAAGGGCGGTCTGGTCCAAGGCTGGACAGCCGATGCCACCGGCGACGTCGATGTTTCGTCGGCGCCGGAGGGTATTCGTCTCCCGATCGGCGACCGTAGCCCTCCCGTCATCACCAGTGAGGTCAAGCTCGGCGGCAACCTTCCGAGCCAGGCCCCGATTGGCGAGCAGGTGTTCACCGCACTGGAGTTCTTCGACGCCACCGGCAACACCCAAGAGATCAACCTCGCGCTTGAGAAGACGGCCGCCGATCAATGGACCGTCAGCGGCACCTACGGTGAGCCGGCAACGGCGTTCGCCATGACCGACAACGTGCTTACGTTCGCAAACGGCGAGCTATCCGCTCCTGCTGACCTGAACGTCAACATCGCCGCAGGACAGATTCCCGGAGTCGGGGATGTGCAGCTTGTTATCGGCGGTGACACCGAGCGTCGTATCACCCAGTTTGGTGATGACACCTCGCTTACCGTCGTCACCCAGAACGGTGCTGCGGCCGGAGTCCTTCAATCCATGAGGGTTGGAACCGATGGGATCATATCCGGAACCTACAGCAACGGCCTGACCCAATCGATCGCAATGCTGGCGCTCGCCAACTTCTCGAACCCCGAGGGTCTCGAGCGGCTGACCGGGTCGAACTGGCGTGGCTCGGTCAACTCCGGTCTGGCCCAGATCGGTGTGACCAGCACGGGCGGTCGAGGCACGGTCGCTCCGGGAACGCTGGAGATGTCCAACGTGGACTTGGCGCTCGAATTCACCGAGTTGATCCGATCGCAGAGAGGCTTCCAGGCCAACTCTCGAGTGGTGACCTCGTCCGATGAGCTCCTGCAGGAGATTGTGAACCTCAAGCGATAGTAACCACCCCTTCTAGTGGCTGAGCGGGCTAGTCCCGTTCAACCCAAGGTCCTAAGGCCGGCGGCGCACTCAAGCAACCGTCACCATTAGGCGCAGCAACCAATCACCTTCCCGATCCGGAAGCTGCAAACCAAATGAGCCCAGCCTGGTCGCATCCGGGCTGGGCTCTGGTTTTGGACTCAGAATCAGAGTTGATGGGTTGGGGTCAGATGCTGGTGACGTCGACTCCAGCGGCCCGCCACTGGCCGATGGTCTTTCGCCCGACCGACTCTCCAACAACTGCGATGCCGGCGTCGGTGGGGCCCGCAATGCGAAATGGCGCAACGGTGCCGAGCTTGGTGGACTCAAGCGGGATCAGTGTCTCCGCCGCTGCGGTGATCATCGCTCGCTTTGTCTCCACCTCATATTGGGAACGCGTGGTGGCACCGGCCGTGAGGTCATAGGAGCACGCGCCGATAACGGCAAGGTCGAACTGGTAGCTGCGAATGGCATCGACCGTCGCAGCTCCGGTGGTTGCCATCCAGCGCAGATCAACGTCTCCCCCCAACAGGATGACCGACGCACTGCGATGGTCGCCTAGGGCGATCGCTGCCGCCGGGTTGTTGGTCACGATGGTGACCTCAAGTGACTGAGGGATTGCTGCGGCAATTGCGGTTGTGGTCGTTCCAGCATCGAGCCCAATGACCTGGCCCGCCTGAAAGCTCTCGGCGACGGCGTTGGCAAGGCGGGCCCGCTCCGGAGAGTGATCGTTTGCCCGCCCGCTGAACGATGGCGACAACGGGGACAACTGAACGGCTCCCCCGTGCACTCTGCGCAGCAGGCCCCGGTCGTGCAGTGCTCGGAGGTCTCGTCTAACCGTGTCGACTGACACGCCGAGTTCATCAGCAGCGGCATTGGTGGTGATTCGACGTTGCTCTGCCAGCTGTTCGAGCAAGTCCACGCCATCGAGCGGCATGGCCTGGTAGCGGTGACGGTCGTCGACCAGATCTACGTCTTCACTCGTCTGCATGTTTCTGCACGTTACTGCACGTTTCTCTTGCAGTCCAGGCAGAGAAGGTTCTACAGTTTGGAAATGCCTACGACGCTCCCAGACTCCAACGCCGACGTTCGGATCAAACGCATCGAGGTGTTGTCCGACTCCTGGTACACGCTGCGCCGCGTCGATTTCGACTATCGAGATGAGCGTGGCCGCTGGCGTAGCGCGCAGCGCGAGGCGTATGACCGTGGCAACGGCGCAACGATCCTGTTGGTCAACTGGGAGCGCGAGACCGTGGTGCTGACCCGCCAATTCCGGATGCCTGCGTACCTCAACGGACACCCCGACGGCATGCTGATCGAATCGGCGGCCGGCCTGCTCGATGCCGATGATGCAGAGACGGCGATCAGGCGTGAAGTAGAGGAAGAGACCGGATACCGAGTCCGGTCGGTGGAGCGACTGTTCGAGATGTTCATGAGCCCAGGCTCAGTCACCGAACGTGTGGTCTTCTTTGCCGCTGAATACTCGGCTGTGGATCGGGTATCGGACGGCGGCGGCCTGGCCGAAGAGGGCGAGGCCATCGAGGTATTGGAGCTCAACCTTGATGAGGCGCTGGACATGGTTGCCAACGGTGAAATCATCGACGGCAAGACACTGCTGCTCCTGCAGTGGGCGCAGCTTCAGCGATCCTTGAAACGGGCCTGAGTTTCACCGTTTGGCACGAAGCTTCTCTCAGGTCCCCAGCACCTTCGCGCTGCACCCGGGGACTAATAATGCGGCCATCTCTGACGAGCCTGTTAAGAGTCATCAGTTCTTACATCAAGATCTGAATCAAAGGTTGCAGTCGTGGCAAAGCCAAAACCGACGAAGATGTTGGCAATTCTGGGACGGTGTCGTCGCAGTGGTCGGTTGAGTCTTGTCCCGCGCTCGTCAGTTCTTGTTCTTTTCGGCACCGCCTACCTGGACATGCAAGATGCGACCGTCGACGGTGAACTCTTCAAGATGAAGGTCACGGTCGCGTTTGGCACGGCCACATTCGTTTTGCCTGAGGGAGCGGTGGCCAAGCCGTCCGGGACGGGGTTCATTGCGACCTCGGTGGTCGACCTGCCTGAGCACGTGGACGAGGCCGGTTTGCCGACCCTCGAGATCGAGTGGACTGCCGCGTTCGGCCGCATCCGGATTCTCGATCCCGTTCAGCTTGAAGCGCTCCTCGCTGAGGAGATGCCGCCACCGCCGACAGCCGCCGATCGCATCCCGGGTCAAGATGAGGTCATCGATGTCGACGAAGCCTCGAATTCGTCCATGGTGGGGTTGGAAGACGACTCCGACGAGGAGCCGTCGATTGGGGCGTTTGCCGATGCTTCCGAGGCTGATGATCTCCAGGCCGAGCTGGACGACCTCGACGAGTTGGACGGCGGGGTCCACGTTGAGTCCGAGGCGGATAGTGATGCAGGGTCGGCAGTCGTCGACGACCTGGGCCTTTCCGGAGGCTTCTTCGACGATGACGATGTATCGATCGCTCCCGCCACATTCGTCCCATCCGCAGACGCGGAGGAGCTAGCAGTCCCCGCCGAGGACGATGAAGAGTCAGCTGCGCCAGCGGTGTTTGTTGAGGACGACGAAGAGTCCGCCGCCCCTGCTGTATTTGTTGACGACGACGGAGAGTCTGCCGCACCTGCGGTGTTCGTAGAGGACGAAGATGAGTCGGCCGCGCTGGCGATTGCCGATGATGAGGACGAGTCTGCCGCACCTGTCGTTGACGATGAGGACGAGTCCGCCGCGCCTGCGGTGTTCGTTGAGGA
>CAZSTV010000302.1:0-6455 GCA_964609665.1 uncultured Acidimicrobiaceae bacterium | reverse complement strand
TGTTTGAGGCGGCGGGTTACAGCAACGGCGACCGGCTGGTGGGCGACTTCTTTCCTCAGCTGTGGCCTCCCGTGAACTGATCAACGGGTAGGCCGATGAGATCGGTGCGCCGGCGTGACCCGTTCCATCTGACAAGATCGAGGTATGGAAACCTGGGAGTACTTCACCACAACGCTCGTCACCGACACGAAGCACACACCGGTCCCGCTGTCGGACGACATCCCGACCGGCAATCACCCGCGGTTCTCGGTCTACACGCTCATGCCTCAGCTGAATGAGTTTGGAGCACGGGGTTGGGAGCTCGTCTCGCTCGATCCGGTCCAGGAGGGCGGCAACGGCGACCTGCGCATCTGTGACGCATCGTCAGGACAGTGGACCTACACGTACCTCGCGGCCTTCAAACGACGTACCCATCACGACCTCTGATCGCGCCAACACCCGGGCGCCCTCACCGCAGTAAGCGTTTCGCAGATGCCGTGGTAACTCTCTGCAGCACGGCGGCACGGACCCGTACTATCGGGAGTCGTGCTTCGAGGACTCTCGCCGAACGGATTTGGCGCACTGTATATGACGTTGGGTTCGCTAGCCGCCGTCGTCAACGACGGACTGGTGCGCCTGGCCACAGAGGACGGACTCGATGTGTATCAAGCGCTGTTCCTGCGCGGCTGCGGGATGATTCTCATCCTGGCTGCAGCCGGCCGAGCACGCGGCGAACGGCTCACACGTCAGCAGCTGACCTCGCCGCTGTTGGTGCGAGTGGCGGCCGAGGTGGTCGTGGCGGCAACGTTCTTCACTGCGATCGTCCATATCGAGTTCGCAAACGCGCACACCATATTGATGGTGGTCCCCTTTGTGGTCACCGTCATCGCTGCGGCACTCGGGGAGCAGGTGACACGGCGTCGGTACCTCCTCGTGGGGGGTCGGGTTCGTCGGTGTGGTCGCCGTCGTTCGGCCCACCGCCGGCGGCTTCTCTCCCTGGTCCCTGCTCGTCATCGCTGCTGCGGCGGCGCTCATCGTTCGAGAGTTCGCGACCCGCCGAGTTGATGTGGGCACCCCTCCCCTGCCCATAGCGCTACTCACAGCGATCGCCCTTACTGCAATGACGGGAGCACTGTCGATGATCACCGGATGGAGTGCGGTGAGCGTACGGTCTGCTGTGATGCTGATTGTGGCCTGCGCGTTTCTCGTGGCCGCTTACCTCCTCCTCATTGAGACCGTGCGAGTTGGTGACCTGAGCGCCTCAGCGCCGTTTCGCTACACGACGGTTGCCGGAGCTGTCATCGTTGGGCTTGTCTTCTTCGGCGAGGTTCCCGACACATTCACCATCGTCGGGTGCACCATGATTGTCCTCGCCGGGGTGGCCGCAGCTTCGTAGTGTCCCTGGGCCGGTGGAGACCCGCCAGAATGAAGCGATGGAGACGATGGGCAGGCGGGCGGCACCGATTGTCTGTGCCTAGTTCTTCGACGGCTGATCAGCCTGAAGGCCTCGGCCCGACCTTCTCCTCGCTGCTGACCGCCACCTTTGTCACCAACCTTGGCGATGGGTTGCGACTGACAGCGTTGCCCATCTTGGCCTCCACCATCACCTCGTCACCGCTGCTAATCGGAGGTCTCACCGCCGCTCAGTTTCTGCCGTGGACAACGTTCGCCCCGTTTGGCGGCGTCATCGTCGACAGATCCGACCGTCGGCGGCTCATAATGATCACCCAGGCGTGGCGGTCCGTGGTGATGTTGGCGTTGGCGATCTCAATCATCGGCGACGTCGTGCAGATGTGGCACCTCTTTATCGTCGCCTTCGTGATCACCGTCGGTGAGATTCTGGTTGACCCGTCGGTGGTGACCATCGTGCCGACCCTTGTCGCCCCGAAGGACCTTGACCGGGCCAACGGTCGAATCACCACGGTGGAGACCGTCACGAATGACTTTGCGGGCGGACCCGTCGGAGCGCTCACCTTCTCGCTGGCCCCATGGCTACCGTTCGCCATTGACTCGTTCAGCTACTTCGCTTCGATCGCCCCCTTCAGTCGGCTCTCGCCAACACGATCGGCACCAAAGAGCGACGCTTCCACACCCTCGGTTCTGGTGGCCCTTGGCGAGGGGCTCCGGTGGATTGCACAGCACCCCTTCCTTCGGCCGGTGACCGCAGCGATAGCGATCTTTCACCTCGGGACCGCCGGAGCGTTCAGCCTGTTGATTCTCCTCGTGAGCGATGTCCTCGGTGCCCGCTCCATCATTTTCGGCATCGTGCTGGCGGCCGCGGCACTTGGCGCGACCGCCGCCAGCCTGCTTGCAGCGCGGCTCGCTGAGCGCCTGACCAGACGTGTTGTCGTCACCGCAGCTGCCGTTGGAGCTGCGCTCACCGTTTTGGCCGCTGGTGCGGTGCAGGCGGATTGGCAGCTCATCGTTGTCTGGACGATCAATGGGGCGGCCAGCGGCACGTTGTTGTCGATCGGTCGAGGCTTCGTTCAGCGGCACACCCCGAATGACCGCCTGGGGCGCACCGCCATCGCTTCACGAACCATCACCCGTACCTCGTTCGTTGTCGGAGCCCTGATCGCAGGGGTCGTCGCCGACGCCACCTCTGTTCGCTGGTCCTTCGTCGTCGCCGGGGTGTTTCACCTCATCGGAGCGGTGTTGCTGTGGCGGTCCTTCCGATTCGAACTCGACTAGATCGCATGCAGGCTAGGGTCGGGACTGCTGTTCAGTTGGACGGCCTCGTTGGATCACTATCACCGAAGGTGGCACGTAACGATGAGCTTTCGCGACCAGAAGATCACTCCTCCGGATGGGTTGGTTACTGACCGCTTTCTCCTGCGACCGATAACTGTTGTCGACGCCCCTCTCGACTATGAGGCGGTGATGGAGAGCAGGGAGTCCCTGCGGAAGTGGAACCAGTCGGCCTGGCCTGAGGACAACTTCACGCTTGAGGCGAACACCGAAGATGTGGCCAAGATGGCGGAGCGGCGCGTGCTCGGCGATGCCTTCGACTACACCGTGATGAATCTGGACGAAACCGAATGCATGGGCTGCGTCTACATCTTCTCCCCGTCGGCAAAGTGGTTTTCGGGAGGCGACATCACCGAGCTGGGGGACGATCAGTGGTCAGCCTGCGATGCAATGGTCTTCTTCTGGGTGAGGAAGTCACGGGTTGAACAACGTTTGGACCGTGCTGTGCTCGACGCGCTGTGCAAGTGGCTGAAAGACGACTGGAGCTTCGACGCGCCGGTGATCATCACCAACGAGCAGTTCGATCAGCAGGTCACCATGATCGAGGAATCCGATCTACAGCGCCGATTCGAGATCATCCTCCCGACCGACCCCGGCACCTATCTGGCGTATCGCTGAGTCGGACGCATAAGGATCGGGCTGAGTCGGTCGGGCGTACGGACAGTTTCTTTACGTAGACCCGACCCATGAACTGGTGGTAGCCCGCTTTGGGTCGGCGAAGCAGGCACCGTCGGCTCTGCTCGACCCTGTCGTGCTGCCAACGATCGATGCAATCACCGCACAGCTCTTGCAATCGTAAAACTCCTGACGGCATGGAACCGATCACACACCTCGGGTGTGTTGTAAGGGTCAAATGCCGAGATTTCTACGTCAGGACGTTTCCGAATGCGGTCTCAATTAGCGGCTATCTGCTCGCGCACCTTGGTGTGCATGATCATCATTTCCACGGCGCTGGTCACGGCGAACACCGGTGCAGCGGCCGCTGTGCCGTGTGTCAACGCCGGCTCCGACTCTGATGGCGACGGTTGGGGCTGGGAAAACAACCGAAGCTGCGTCATGCCAGCGAAGCCCGCACCAACTACGGACACCGGAACAAGCCCGCAGCCCAACAGCACCCCGATCTGCACCAACGCAAACTCCGACCCCGACAGCGACGGCTGGGGCTGGGAAAACAACCGAAGCTGCGTGATGCCCACGCGGCCCGGCCCGGTGATCCCACTCCCACTCCCGATCCCGACGGCGGTGCCATTCGCCCAGACGTGCGCAACGATGGCCTCGTTCGTCGCAGGGTGCAATGTTTCATCGGGGGCGTGGACATCGGCGTTCGCTGCGTTTGCGGCAGAGACCAACATCGCTGCCCCGGGCCAGGACGTGGGTGCCAGGGTCCAGGTGGTTGAGAATCCGGGTGCTACCGAGCAAGTCCTGTACGTCGTCGGGCCGTATCTCGCGGCGACAGGCGAAGCTGATGACATCGACAGCATCATTGCCGAGACACAACAGGTGTGGGCGGGGGCGCCGGCGGTTGGCGACGTCGTGGCCGATGTCGCAAACGATGGTGTTGCCGTGGTGTACATAGGGTTTGGCGACGCACCTGATTCGCAGCTCCCGGTAGCGAGCAGGGTTCGGGCCGTCAAAGCCGCAATTCGAGCATTCGAGAACCTCAGGACCAACAGCGCTTCCCCTCGAAACGAAGCGATGCTGATCGGCATCAGTCTCGGCGGAGTCGCTGGCAAGATCGCCCTTTCGGAGCTTGAGGCGGAACGGTTCGACCACGGCGTTGACACCTACATGTCGTTCGATTCCCCGCACTTCGGCGCCTACGTGCCGTATTCGGTGCAGTACGTCCCGGTCTTCATGGAGGCTGGTTTCGAATGGCTCGATCGAAAGATCTGGGGCAGTTCACGAGAAGCTCGAGATGCAGCGTTGACCGCAGGCGCCGCCATTGACCGGACGCTGCGAAACCCCGTGGCCCAAGATCTGTTGGTTGCCAACCTCGGCTATGAAGATCAACGGTCACCCAATATCAACTACGTGAGGTCACGAGCCCGAGCCCTGCCGTCGTCCACATACAACGTGGCCGTGGCCAGCGGGGCTATCGACGGAACCCGGCCCGGTTTGCGGAACGACATCCTCACGGTGAACACCGGCAAGTCGGGGCGCAACACCCTGAAATCGCTGTTCGTCATGAACACGACCGTTCCCCAAATCGGCCAGGACAGCGTGGTGGCTACCGGACGTGTGAGTTTCCTGGCGCCCCTGAGCGGCTGGAAGATAAACAAGAGGATCGGCTACTCCGGAACCTTCACCGTCACGTCTGCTTCGGGTGCAGCCGATTGGCACGACCGAGCACCATGTGCCCACTCAACCGAAATTCTGGATGAGATCGATGCCGAGCTGACCTCATCGCTTGGGTCCTTCTGGAGCAACCCGCTCGTCGACGTCGACGAGGACCGTTCATGTTTCATCCCAACGTACAGCGCGATCATCGGCGCAAGTGATGCCGCTGGCAACCTCATCACCGGAGCGACGTCGTTCGACCAGGTGATCGGCAACTCCAATAATGATGCACACCTGCGCACCTCGGGCACGATGGACGCCGAGGTTCGCAGCGTTGCCAACGCAACCTTTGCGGGCAGCCTGTCGTCGAGCAGTCGCCAGGCCAAGCGAGCTGTTGGCTACACCCCAAGCCTCGGTGAGGCAGTGAAAGCCTCGCCGCTGTTCGAGTCCGTCGAGTACGAATTTGAGGACGGATCGCCGGTCTCCGACGCCATGCTTGACAGTCTCGGCCTCGGCGACTGATTCCTAGGAAGCCCTCATCGCCGATGGTGGTGAGACAGCATGAGCCCTTGGCCACCGCACCCCGGATAACGGTGGCCCGGGCTCATGTTCCAACCTGTCATGACCGTCCCTCGCACAGGGACGGTGTCCATTAGAGTTCGAGCGATGAAGCCGAGAAATCTCTCAGCTACAGACCGTCCTGGCTGGGCTACGTGCACGTCATGGCCCTAGATAGGTCAACGGACGGCTCTGCCGTGACGCGACCAGATGGCCCAGTCGAAGACATCGTCGACGCGGTTGTCTCCTACCTCCGTGCCCGCCACGCTGAGGAGACCGCTGTCGCGCTCTTCCTGGACCGGCTTGGCAGCGCCGGTTCGCCCCTTGGGAAACCGGCAGCGCCTCGGCATGGCACGGAGTTGACGCGTGCGCTCGCAGAGTTGTGCCAGGCCGAAGATGAAGCACTTGCCGAGGTCGGCCGCCGTGTTAGCGACGCAGCAGCGTCCCTCCCCTGGCGAGTGGATGATGGGCAGTACTACGCAACTCAGGCTCCGGTCGGCGAAGGTTATCGACACGGAAACATGCACGCGGTCCTTGCCGAGGGTGACGACTTCGCGATGGGCCTCTTCATGCTCGTACCCGGTGTCGACTACCTGGATCATCGCCATCAGGCACCGGAGTTCTACCTCAACCTGACCGGCCCAAGCACATGGCGGTTCAACTTCGGCGAGTGGGTCGAGTTCGCAGCCGGCTCCGTAGTGTGGAATGGCCCGGGCCAGGTCCACGCCACACGATCAGGCCAGTCGCCATGGCTGTCGGTGTGGGCATGGCTAAGCGACGTCGAGCAACTTTGCGAGGTGGTATACGACAACGGCCACCGCTGAGGTGCAACTGCCGCGCTCTGTCGCGTCGGACAACCGATGGCCAGCCCCCGGCCGCCCCCTGCGCTCACC
>CAZSTV010000301.1:3848-6582 GCA_964609665.1 uncultured Acidimicrobiaceae bacterium | reverse complement strand
GTATCTCGTGTGCGGGCCGCAGTATCTCGTGTGCGGGCCGCGTTATCTCGTGTGCGGGCCGCGTTTCTCGTATGCGGGCCGCAGTATCTCGTCTTTGGGCGGCAGTAGCAGTGTCTTTGGGCGGCAGTAGCCTTGTGTGATGGCAGGACGCCCGCTCAACGATGCCGAAATCGAAGCATATGACGTGGTGTCGCCCGAGCTGGCTCGTCGGGTCCGGGTGTACAACATTCCGTTCATTCCCGGTGGCTACGCAGGCATGACGCTCGGCCACAATGTCCTGTTGGCCATCGAGGTCAGCGACGACGGCAACAGTGCGCTGATGGCCCACGAACTCGTGCATGCTCGTCAGTGGGCAGACCTCGGACTGTTGGGTTTTTCGAAGCGGTACGCATCGTCCTTCGCCAAAAACCTCGCAAAACACAAGCGATGGAAGCCCGCCTACCGCGACATCGATGCCGAGGTGGAGGCCAGGAACGAAACGACGGACTGGTTGCGCCGCAAGGCTCGCGACGGCCAAAGCCGATAGCGTCACACCATCCGGTCTGACGCAGTCTGGCGCATTCGACCGGCAACGAATCTAGGATTTGGGCGTGGGCATCATGCGGTTACGGGCAGCGGCGACAGCAGTAGTGGCGGGGATCATCCTCCTGGCAACGGGTCTCGGCCCGGCGGCGGCCACCGTCGACGAGGCGGAGATACTGACGGCGCTGGACGCCAACGGGCGCTATCTGGACCTGGATGCCAACGGCCTCGATGCCGCAGCGGACCGTGCAAACGGCAACGGCATCGCCTTCGTCTGGTTGGACATTGAGGAAGACGGACTCCTCGCGACATCGCTGGCCGAGGACTACGCCGACGGCCTTGACCAGCTCGATTCTCAGTACCGGACGGTGGTTGTGCTGCTCGGCGAGGGCTTCGGCGCATCCTCTACCGCTTTCGACCAGGCGGACCTGGACAACGCCCTGGACGCGTCGCTCGACAGTTTCGCGGCGGGGGCTGCAGCAAACGGCCTTGACACCTTCACCGACAATCTCGTCGGCTCGCTCACCACCGCAACTACCACACCATCGGGCTCGACATCAACCGATGGCGGCTCGGGCGGCGGGTTTGGATTCGGTTCGTGGCTGCTCGGGTTTGGCGCAATCGGCGGCGGCTTCATGGCGATCCGGGCCTGGATCAATCGCAGGCGGTCCAAGAAGCAGGCCATCGTCGACATGGAAGAAGACCGGGCCGAAATCAAAGAGCAGTTGAAGAACAACGCCGACCGGGTCATCTCGCTCGGCGACCGCGCCATCGCCAGTGGCGACAACGAACTCATCGCCACCTACGAAGAGGCAAGTGCGACCTACCAGTCTGTAAGTCACGGCGTTGATGGCGCATCCACCGCCGAGGAAGTCGACGCTCTCGACGACCAAATCGACCAGGCCGAGTGGCAGTTCGAAGTGATCGAGGCTCGCCTCGACGGTCGCACCCCGCCGCCATCGCCTGCCGAGCAGGAAGCGGCAGCGCTGCCGCCACCTTCCGCCGCTCCATCGGCTCCCGCACCGTCCGATGCCGAGCCTCATATTGCCACCTCACCCCGGACCGGTCGCAGCTACCCCCGCACCACCACCAGGCGCCGCAGGAGCGGCGGCGGGCTTGGTGGCGCTCTCGGCAGCATTCTCGGCAGCGTGATCCTCGGCGGCGGTCTCGGCGGAAACCAATCTCGTCGGACGCAGCGTCGCACCGGGTACTCAACCGGCGCGAGCCCACGGATGGGCGGCGGCCTTGGTGGCGGCGTACTCAACCGAGGCGGTGGCTCAAGCGGCCGTTCTCGGTCCCGAACTCGTTCCCGGGCAACCTCACGGTCACGATCACGTTCCCGGTCCAGCCGGGGTCGGAGTTTCAAAGGGACACGGAGCCGGGGCGGACGAAGCTTCTAGAGGCCGTGTGATACAGCCAACACCGGGCACCATCCAACAAACTGTCACAGTGATCGACCAAAGTAGAAGGTTGTATGGCTGACTTGCCGCAGCACCTATCGCCTTCGTCGGCAACGGCGTTTGAAGGTTGCGCGCGCCGGTGGAAGTTCAAATACGTTGACCGCCTCCCCGAGCCCTCCGGCCAGGCGGCACTGGTTGGCACGTTCGCTCACCGGGTACTCGAGTTGCTGTGTGAGTTCACCGGCGTGGAGCGCACCCTTGACCAGGCCAAGAGTCTGGCCAAACAAGTCTGGCCAGAATTCGAGACCGATGAGGACTACCTCTCGCTGGAGCTGAACGGCGATGAAGCCCGGGCGTTCCGCTGGCAGGCGTGGCTTGCCATCGCCGGCCTTTGGGATATTGAAGACCCGGCAAAGGTCGAGGTGGTCTCGACAGAGCAAAAGGTCAAGGTCGATCTCGGGTCCGTGCCGTTCGTCGGCGTCGTCGACCGGGTGGATCGTATGGCGGGCAAGCTCGTCGTCAGTGACTACAAGTCCGGCACGCTGCCGGGCGCTCGGTGGCGTGATGACAAGATTCAACAGGTGATGTTGTACGCCGCGGCGCTCCAGCGTTCCATGGATGAAATCCCTGACCGG
This sequence comes from uncultured Acidimicrobiaceae bacterium, assembly GCA_964609665.1. Lineage (GTDB taxonomy): Bacteria > Actinomycetota > Acidimicrobiia > Acidimicrobiales > SZUA-35 > JAHELU01. The sequence goes on along the minus strand of CAZSTV010000301.1, from coordinate 4,025 downwards.
GCCCGGCTGCTGTACCTCGGTCAGCGGATCTTGGATGTTCGGGTCACGGAGCGGCGCATCGAGGACGCAGTCGGTTCACTCGGTGACACCTGGGAACGTATCGGCACCTCGTGTGAGACCGATACGTTCGATCCTCGACCAACCGTACTCTGTGGATGGTGCCCCTTCATTGGCCAA
>CAZSTV010000301.1:0-3838 GCA_964609665.1 uncultured Acidimicrobiaceae bacterium | reverse complement strand
GGCCAATGTTCAGAGGGTCGGGCCGAGCTCACACGCAGGGTGGACGCAGGCTCAATGCCTCCACACGCGCCGGGCCTGGCACTGGTAGCCTAACGACCGCCTTGATCGGAACTGAGCGCTCCGAGTCTGCGGATCGCTCAGTCGATTTGCCCACTTAAGTATTTGAGGGCAACTTCCGATCTCTAATTGGTAGGACCGAGCGCGTGGGGTACTCGTCGCTCGACTAGGGACGACAACACAGGATTCACAATGGCCGTGATCGAGGAAACAACGCTGGAGACACTGCGAGCAGGGTGGTTCTCAGACCCCCGCCAGCTCCACAATCTCCGCTACTTCGACGGCCAGTTCTGGACCGACCACGTCACCCACTTCGGGCCGACGCCATGCGCCGGCTGCAGTCAGGGCGACGGTTCCGACATCGCCAGCAGCTGACGCACCTCATCCGTGGCGTCATCGAGGTCTTCGATCGAGGCCTCAATCACCCCGTCCGGTCCAACGAACAGGAACCGGCACTCGACAACCGCCTGACCGGTGACCTGCTCCAGCGCCACGGCGTAGGTGGCACCCTGGATTCGGTAACGCGCCACCTTGTCCTTCACCGCTGAATCCCCGGCAAGCTCGTCGGTCTTGTAGTCGACCACGATCAGCCCGGCATCGGTTTCAATACAGAGGTCGATGAACCCTTCGACCACGCCCGATCCGGTCGGCACAGCGACGTACAGTTCCCGCCAGTGCTCGGCGGTCTTGGCCAGCGCAATGGTCTCCGAGGCGAGAGCGGCCCGAAGCCGCGTGTCCACCTCGTCAGCGAGCTCAGCTATGCCGTGGTCGGCTGCGGCGGACATGGCGAGTACCGCCACATCCTCGGGATCTGCAAAGTCGACCACCTCAAGCGCCGCGTGCACCGCGGATCCAAGGGCCGCCCCTCCCCCGTCAGCCCGCCATGACACCGGCGCAAAGTCCGAGGTGGACTCAAGTTCGGCAACCCGTCCCGGGCGATCTTCGCCGCTCTCGCCATCGCCCCCGACCTGGGCGTGGGCCAGGCTGGTGGCCGACCACTGCCGACCGGCGATCGATGCGGCGTGGATCTGGTCCTGAATTGCCTGCCATTCCTGGAGCTCGTCGACGAAGCCGCCGCCGGCGAGCCGGAGTTGGGTTGGTGGCTGGGCGGCGTAGTGCTCGTCACCGTTGGCCACGAACGTGGTCCAGAGTTCCGGGCACAGCTGGGCCGCTTCCCATGTCCTACGTCCGATGCTTGTTTTGCCGGTCGACTTGTGGTGGGCGCTGACTATCAGATGATCCCGGGCTCTGGTCGCCGCAACGTAGTGGAGGCGAATCCGCTCGTAGGAGTCGAGGATTTCCTCCATCGAGGCGTGCACGTCGAACTCGGCGGTCTGACGGTCAGCGCCGAGCTTGACCTCAGGCCGCCCGCCGGGCGGAAAGATGACCTGTGGGCCAGCACGACCGCGAGACTCCTCGGTTGGCGCTCCGGCCAAAATGACGATCGGGAACTCCAGGCCCTTTGCGCCATGGATGGTCAATACCCGGACCGCATCGTCGTCTGGCTCGGCCGGGACCGGTTCGGTCACCCTGGCCATGTCGCTCGACTGAATCTCGACCCAGTCGACGAAGTCATGGAGGTCACCACCCTGAGTTTCGGCGAACTCCCTGGCCTGTTCCGCCAGGAAACGGTAGCGACGCCAGCGGTCACGAGGCCGGGGCTCGGCGAGTGCGCTTTCCCGCAGCCGCCGCTCCCGGACGATTCTGTCGATCAGTGTGGCGGGGTCATGCCACCACCGGTCCTGGTGCCAACGTCGCAGCACTGCGAAGGCTCGGGCCACCTCGTGGTCCGCCGCCTCATCGATCGCCGGGAGGACGATGCCAGCAGGTGTCTCATCGAGCGTCGGCTCGTACGGCGGTGGCTCATGGTCAACCTGGTCGGCCTCGGCGCGGTAATCCCAGGAACCGCCCGCCAGCTTCCACTCGAGCAGCGCATCATCGCCAACGGCGAACAGACCGGACCGAAGGGTGGCGACCACGTCGACCGAGTTTGTCGGGTTGACCACGGCGCGAACCCCGGCCAGCACGTCACGGACCTCCTGGGTGGCATACACCAGCGAGTTTGTCTCGGGCCTGAACGGCACGTTGGTTGCGGCGAAGGCTGACTCAAGCGATGGCAGCGACAGCCGGGACGGAATCAGTACTGCAATGTCCTTGAGCCGGGCCGGCAGCCACTGTCCGTCGCGGTCGACAAGCCAGCCTTCGTCCATGATGCGGCACGTGATGGCCGCAACATCCTGCCCCTCAAGCTCCCGGATGCGATGTACTTTCACCGACTTCTCGTGCCCACCACCAAGCACGGTGACCGGAATGACGGGCTCCTCGCCACGGAGTTCGGGGCTGGGCACCCTGTTCGGGGTCAGCGGCACATACGGCGGCTGTTTACCCGCCTCGCCATCACCGATGGCGTGGGCAAAGACAACGTTCACCCATTCGAGCACGCCGGGGACCGTACGAAAGTTGGTGGTGAGGCGGCACGACTCGTCGACAAGAACCTCTTCGGTCTCGGTGTACACCCGGATGTCAGCCCGACGGAACCGATAGATGGACTGCTTCGGGTCTCCAACCACCACCAGGCGACCGGGTGCAAGCTCCGTTGCGATCTCCTGCCACGGCCGGTCGCCGACCGGATCCTCCGACGCCAGCAGCACCGCCAACTCGATCTGAATGGGATCGGTGTCCTGAAACTCGTCGAGCAGGATGCGGCTGTAGCGCTGGTGCAGGGTTTGGCGGACCACCTCGTCGGAGCGCAACAGACGCCGGGCCAGCACCAGCAGGTCGTGAAAGGCAAGCTCCCCTTTGAGCTGACGCTGCTCGACCCGTTTGCTGACAAAGTCCGCCACCAGTGTGATGAAGTACTCCATCACCTCGGTCCGGTAGTCATTCACCCGTGCCAGTAGGGAGTCGTTGAATGCCGCTACAGCGGTACGGACCTGGTCAAGCTCGCCCCGCCAGCTTGCGTTCTTGCCCCGGTTCTTGGGCGGTAGTTTCAGCTGACGGAAGGTCTGCACTTGATCGAGCGGCTCTCCATTGGCCACCCGTTCCACCTCGGCGATGTAGCCGAGCAGGCGTTCCAGATAGAGGTCCTCGTTGGCGATGCACAGGCCGGAAAGTTCCCGCAGTTCATCAAGGCCACCGAGGAGGTCGTCAAAGACAATGTCGCTCAGGGCCGGGGGCTCGGGGGCGATGAGTTTCAGCAGGTCCCAGTTGTCATCAAAGCGCCGCGCGACGCCGGCGAACTGCCGCAACTCGATCTCCATCGCGGCGGCCCGCTCCTGCAGCTCAAGCAGGGTCATGTCGTCGCCGACCTGCCCAACGAAGATCCGCCAGCTCTCGTCGAATTCGAGCGTGCTGGTGATCTCGTCGACCACACCGAAGCCCGGAGGCAGACCGGCCTCGATCGGGTGGTCGGAGAGTATCCGCAGCGCAAAACTGTGAAGCGTGGCGAACGCTGCAGACTCGACCTGGCCGGCCGCAAGCTCCAGGGTTGCGTTCCGGGAGTCCTCCGCTCGGCGTTCGAGCGCGTCGCGGACCCTGGTGCGCAGCTCCCTCGCTGCGGCTTCGGTAAAGGTGATCGCCGCAATTCTGGTCACCGGAACACCATCGACGTCGATGAGGTTGACGATCCGCTCGACAAGCGAAGAGGTTTTGCCACTCCCCGCCCCTGCCTCGACGAACAGGGTGTGATCGAGCGCGGTGGTGATCCGAGCCCGGTCCTCGCCGTCGACCAGTTCCGACGCCGGGGTCACGACCGCTGTCCGTTCTGGGTGCCGTCGGCGGC
>CAZSTV010000300.1:0-6606 GCA_964609665.1 uncultured Acidimicrobiaceae bacterium | reverse complement strand
TAGCCCTGGCCGAGACAGACGTCGACCTGTTCACCCGAGGCGACTCGGAGCATGATCTTGATCGTCAACTGGGTACGGATCTGCTGATCGATCACCTCAGCTGACGGGTACTGGGTAGCGCCGACGATGGTCACGCCGCAGAACCGGGCCAGGCGAGCCAACGATCCGAGCAGAGCGGTACGAACTTGCTGATTCTGACGGCCATCCCGAAGAGCGTTTTTGCAGCCCTCTCCGGTGTCGAGCGCATCAGCCAACCGGTCCGCATCGATCGCTTGTAGTTCGGCGAGCTCGTCAATCAGGACGACCACCCACGGCCCGTAGGCGGGGTCCCATTTGCGGAGACCACGAGAGCGCAAGAACTTCGCCCGATCGCTGATGAGGTTCCGCAGGTCAACGAGGAGTCGGTCAGCCTCGCCGGGTGTTGTCGCTAGCACGGTTAGTCGGTCTTGCCATGGTGAAAGCTCGACCAATTTCAGGTCGATGCCACAGATCGCCGTATCGGCGTGACCAGCGAGGGCGCCGATGATCGAGTTACAGACCCCAGACTTCCCCGAACCGGTCTCGCCACCGATCTGGATGTGAGGACATGCGGGCCAGGGGAGGACCAGCGGACGCATGTCGAACCGTCGGCCGATCTCCAAACCACCAGACCGGCCAGCACGACGACGACCGAACCCGAAGAACCCAACGAACACGAAGAGCAGGCGGGCGATCATCCTGCTTCTCCTTCAATCACACGAAGCGGCGGATACACAGCTTCGACTTCATCGAGTTCCTGGATCGCAGCATCGAAACCGTCGTCTGGCAGGTCATCAACCGGAGCCAACTCGACCTTGCGGTTGCCCCATGATGGTGAAGACGGACGAGACAGCACGTCATCGAAGGTCATGATCAGACGGCCGTGTGAGTCGTTCTCCCGCTCGTAGTCAACGACCACATCCGACACGTGCGAGATGTTCGCGGCCAGCACCGTGGCCAACTCATCCAATGCAGCTAGCGAACGGCCAGGAGGTGGGCCGACCCACCACGACACGACCGGCCACTCAACCCGAGGCAAACACGACAACTTCGGATGATCAGCGATCGGGCGAAGCACCGCAGACGCAATCGGCTCTTTCGACGTGCCGACCTCAGCCTGAACCCGAGAGGTCTTGGCCGCCACGGCTGCCCAATCGCCAGGCCAACGACGACGAAGCCGCCATGCCTCACGCCAACCAACCAACACACCTCCTGACCGGAACGCCAGCCGATGGTAGATCTCGACCACAGCGCACAAGACAGCGAACCCAACGCCGAGCCAACGGAACTCGATGTCATAGGCCCGCCATAGCAACACGCAGTCCAACAAACCAACCGCTTGGATCGGGTTACCGATCGCCAGGTGAAGAACCGACCGCAGCCGGACACCCCATGGCGCAACCTTCGGGAACCGCTCCGCCAGGTAGCGGACGGAAGGGCGGAGATCCATCAGGAATCGCCACCACACTCGATACATCGGGTTCATGACGTCGCCTTTCGCTGGTTTGTCGGATGCGCTCGGTACCCATCGGGAGAGTTCGAGGTCACGCACTCACAATACGGTGAAAATACTCCGGTGTAAATCCCCCGGTTAGTTTCGACCTTCTCAGGGGTGAGGCTGGATCTAGAATGAGGGCGTGTCATCCACCGAAGACCGCCAAGACGAGCTACGTGCGCTACGGGAGCGTTCGCACGCTCAAGCTGCTTCGAGTTGGGAGACGCCGACCGACTTACCAGACGAACCGCTCGAACAGATCTCGTACTGGTTGGAGCGTGAACGCCTGACCAGCGGCGAAGTTGTACAAGCGGTCGATGCCGCTCGTGACGCCGGGGCCAAGTGGTGGGAGATCGGAACAGCGATGGGCCGAACAAGCGAAGCGGCCAGGGCGTACTACCAGTACCACCGCAAGAACGGCGACACGTAGGGGGCGGTTGTGGCGGCGGATGTGCGTTGGCGAGGACTGTTTCGTTCACATCTCCAACTGTGTTGCTGCTCGCTGGAAGGCCCTAGCCGTCGTGGGTGTCGAATGTCGGCAATGGCTGGAAGAACCTGGAAAACACCGAGCGAGGAGACGACATGAGCCGTTCGATGACCGCCGATGTCGACGTTCGCCGACGGCTGTTGGGCGAAGGTGAATGCACAGCGCTGCTCAGCCTCCCATGGCCCCACACCGACGCAGATCAGTCTTCACCTGAAGCAGCACAAGCAGTACTGTTGAAAGTGATAGATGGCGGCGACGACCCCAACTTGAAAGCGCTGAAGGCCTTGACCGATACACGCAAACAACTGTCTCGCCGCTTGTCTGACGTAGCTGAGATCTTCGGCAACACAACATCAAGGTCGGGCCGCAACAGGCTGAAGACCGAGATCTTGCCATGGTTCCTCGACCACCTGGCCGAGCGGCTCGAATCGGCATCAGTCCACCTCAAGACCAGCAACGATCCAAACGGCCGACCGCTAAAGCGAAGCCCTTTGCTCGACGAAGGCAGCTATCGATCCGAACTGTCTGCGCCAATCGACCCGGCCGAGCTGGGCGATGCGTTCAAAGGTCGATTGGTGCAGATCGCCCTCGACGTGGCCACGGTCGACGAGGCCATTCGTCTCGCTCAGATCGCAGCCGCCGGCGGGGCCGACATGATCGAAATTGGCGACCCGATCATCAAACGGTTCGGCATGCCAGCGGTAGCCGAGATCCGAGCCATGGTGCCGGGCATGCCAACCGTGGTCGAGTTCGCCTCTTCGGACTGGGTAGACGAACAGATCGACATGGCCGCCAATGTCGGCGCAGACATCATCATCGTCATGGGTCTCGATCACCCCAGCCGAATCGAGCGAGCAGTCCGAGCCGCTAGAGCACGTCGAGTCGGGCTCATCCTCGCCATGCCATCACACGTCGACCCAGCCGTCTGGTGCTCGATGGTCGAGAGCGCCGGGGTTGACGGAATCTCACTAATCCGAAACATCGACTCCGCCGATTCGATCCAACGAACCACGGCCCGCATACGAGAAGTAGCAGCCATCACCGAGGTGCCACTTGTGATCTCTGGCGGCTTCGGACCTCACAACATCTCCGAAGTCATCGAGGACAAGTGGGGGGTCGTCATCGTCGGAGGAGCGTTCAACAACTCACCGGACCCCGCATCGGTTCTGACGAAGATGCGCCAAACGCTAAGCCTCGAAGAGTGAACAAGCCCGAGAGCATCGTCGAAGGCGACGCCGAACAACTCCTTGAACTGTTCGAGTCCGGTGGTCCGTTCGTGTCCGCTCGAAGCCTGTCGGACTATTGGCTGTACGCCCGCCTCTTCAGCTCGACGTGCCTTTGTGTTCGCAACGATGCTGGCAGCCCAGTGGCTGCATTGATCGCCTTTCGAGACCAGACACCGGGCGTCGAAGAGATCTACATCCAAGACGTTGTCGTAGCCGCCGACTATCGACGGCAAGGCCTCGGTGGCAAGCTCCTGGAGGAGCTGCACCAGAGAGCAGGGAAATGGGGCGTCTATCGAATCTGGCTGACCTCCGAAGCCGATAACGCTGGCGCGATGCAGCTATGGCACCAGTTCGGGTATGCGAACCCGCCAGCTGACTACCAAGAAGCAGGCGTTTGGCTAACCAGAGATCTCAAGGGACCGGGTAGAGATCGCGCTGTTTATGAGTATCGTCCCGAGACTTGATCGCAACTCCGGCAAACTTGCATTTCACCACGGTATCTCCGACGCCGAATATGTGCCGTTACCGGGTAGTTCTTTGACTTCGAGGTTGCCGCAGTTGGCACCCGGAGCGGAGGGCCAAGACTAGTATCCAGGCTGGTGGCCAAAGACCCGAAGTCTTCTGCTGAGAAGGACGACCCGCCTTCACCGTGCCCAGTCTGCGGAGTAGGCCCTGAACAGTCGTCCGACCCTGAGAACATGTCCCGGAGTGTTTGCTACTGCGGACATCCACGCTTCTACGACTATAAGATCCAGGAGAACTGAGTCCGAGCGTTGTCGAGCACTGCATCGGTGCCGTTTCCGGGCGGTCGGGCACGCTGCTACCCGGCGGGATAGCACCACTCAGCCGACTCGACCGAGAAGGTCTCGCCAGGCCGCTTCACGATTCGGTAGCTCCCCACCTGCTCGCCGCGGTGGAAGATCTTCCCCTCCTGAACGTCGAGCCCTTCGAGGATGCTGTGCTCTGCTACAAACTGCGCCGCGGCTTCTTTCTCTGTCTGGCTCGGCGAGGGTTCGCCATCGGCGAAGTCAGCGATCATGTCCTCACAGAGGCCACGAAGTTGCCCATCGTCGAAAGGAAGTGGCTCAGCATCCAATGGGGTGGGGCTATCAATGCATCCAGTTGCAAATGCAACGAGCAACAGTGCAGTCAGGGCCCGCATCCCTGCACTTTACCTCGCTGATCTCGCCCGGGATTTGCGAGTGCGCTAGTTGTGCCGTTTAGGCGCACTGATGCTCCACGTACTTCCGCACAGGGCACCAGTCCATACCGTTTGCCAGACTAGGGTCAGTGAACACCAGCGTGGATTCGTCGAGCCACCTCCAGTCGAGTCGGTCAGTCCACGTTTCTTCGATCTCGCCAGCGATGAGCAACACGTCGTGGCCGTCAACGGTGAGCAGCACTTCGGCAAAGTCCTGAGTCTCAGTGGATGTTCTAGCGGTCACCGATGTCACGGCTCCAGTGGGCAATTCGTTCAGAATGCGACGTCGGTAGATCCCATCGATACCGTATGGGGTCTTGAACGGCAGCGGGCTTCGTTCGAGCCTGAATCCGAACATGGTGTCGCCCTGGTAGTGCGAGACGATCAGTGGTAGTCCTTCGGAAATAGCAATGGCGAGCATAGTTAGCTGAAGGCAGGGCGCTGCCGGGTGGGAGAACGCTGCCGGGCTGTCTCCTCGGTCTTCCTGGACCGCCATCTCGATACCATCCCAGTGCAATATCGAAGCGCCCAACAATGAAGTGGCAGAATCGATCTGAGCTTGGACCCAGCTACTCGCTGTCATTCCCACACCTTGCCACAGGCTGCGATCACGTCCTTGGGTTTTCACGCACTACCGGCAGGGAGTATGGGTGTTGGCTCTTTCGGTAGGTCCCTGGCTGTTTGTTGGTTGGGGAGTACCGTCAGGGTTTCTGGGTTCCGGTCTGACTCGACTAACCGGCTGACGTTTCGGTTGTCTTGATAACGATTCGTCGACCGGGACCCAGAAATTTTGCCTGGCGCTCGCTGTTTGGCGGTGCGACTGGCCGTCCTGTTGGAGCAGGTCGTCCGTTCACGTTCCGCTGTCATTGAGCACGCGCCACCCCTTTGACTTTGAAAGGAAGGGATAGCGATGACTCTCATCGTAGAAGCAGTGGACCAGTCCGTGACAGGAGGGGTTGACACCCATCTTGATGTTCATGTCGCCGCAGCGGTGAACGAGCTTGGCGGGCTGTTGGGGGTGGAGTCGTTCGAAGCGACCGCTTCTGGCGAGGACAAGCTGGTTGGTTGGCTCGGGTCGTTCGGTCCTGTTGTTCTTGTCGGTGTTGAGGGCACTGGGTCTTATGGTGCTGGTCTTGCCAGACGGCTGTCGGGTGCTGGTGTGCCGGTTGTGGAAGTCGATCGCCCGAACCGTCAGCTACGACGACGCCAAGGCAAGACCGACGAGTTCGACGCGATCGAAGCGGCTCGTGCTGCGCTGGGTGGGCGTGCGCTTGGAGAAGCGAAACTGAGGAACGGAAATGTCGAAGCGATCAGAACGTTGATGGTCGCGAAACGCAGTGCCCGGATGAGTAGAACTCAGTCGTTGAACCAAATCCGACACCTTGGTGTCACGGGTCCTGACCCGCTGAGGGAGCGGCTTGCTGGTCTCACAGTCGACCGGTTGATCGCAGAGGTGGCGTCGTTGCGGCCACGGGCAGGAAACGATTCGGTCACGTTTGCAACCAAGACATCACTACGGGCGCTAGGCCGGCGAGTTCAAGCACTCGACGCAGAACGGGCCGAGCTTGACCGCGTGCTTGGGGAACTGGTCACGGTGACAGCACCGGAACTACTCGCTTTACATGGAGTTGGTATCAAGACCGCTGCGCAGCTTCTTGTCGCTGCTGGGGATAACCCGCAGCGGTTGCGTAGCGAAGCGGCGTGGGCGCATCTGTGTGGTGTGTCGCCGATCCAGGCATCGTCGGGAAAGACGACCCGTCATCGGCTCAATCGGGGTGGTGACCGTCAAGCAAACAATGCTCTTTGGCGGATCGCTCTCACCAGAATGAGCAACGACCCAAGAACCCGGATCTACGTTGAGCGTCGTACTGCCGAGGGCAAATCCAAACGCGAGATCATGCGGATCTTGAAGCGCTACATCGCCAGAGAGGTCTACCCGCTCTTGCCCAAGAGCTGACAGATCGAGTGGCGGGTCTGACTCCGCTAACCGGCTGACACACGAACCGTGTTGTCCTTATATCGATTCGTCGGCCCGCCACTCAACAATTTCGCCACGTCGGCGACCACAAGCGAATGGCCTAATAAGAGCCTGGCCCCAACCACTGGGTGCCTCATCCCTGTCGTGTCCCCGCATGTCGTCACCGATCACAACCCACCCTTGACAAACATAGGAGCATCG
>CAZSTV010000299.1:5515-6646 GCA_964609665.1 uncultured Acidimicrobiaceae bacterium | reverse complement strand
TGGAGCACGCCGTCGACAAGTTCGACTGGCGCAAGGGCTTCAAGTTCTCCACCTATGCAACGTTCTGGATCCGCCAGGCCATCGGCCGGGCGCTTGATCAGAAGGCCAGCCTTGTTCGCCTCCCCGGCGACCGCTCGGCCAGCCTTCGTGCCGCCCTTCGTCAGGTGTCCGGTGACGGCGATGAGCTCGACGATGAGCACGCACGCCTCCACCGCCTGACCACCCCAACCTCCCTCGACCGGACCATCGGTGACGATGACTCCAACGAGCTGGTTGACCTCCTCCCCGACGCCACCCCCGGCCCGGAGTTCGAGGTAATGGCAAAGGCCGAAGAGACCATGGTCACCGGCCTGCTCGAGGTGCTCGATCCTCGTGCCAAGTACGCAGTTGAGCAGCGGTTCGGCCTCAACGACGGCCGCAAGCGCAGCTACCGCGAGGTTGGCGAAGAGCTGGGCGTTACCGCCGAAGCCGCTCGTCGTCTCGTGAAGCGGGCCGTCAGTGCGGTTCGTGACCAGGCCGGCGATGTCATGAGTGACTTCGACGCTGCCTAAGGGACCTAGCTCCTGGAGCAACTGCTCCGAGCTACAGAACAATCTGAAACCTCGGGGTCGCCATCGTGCGACCCCGAGGTTCGTTTTGTCCCAGTCCGATCCGCACGCCCCTAGGGCAAACCCGTAGACTGGTGCAACAAGCTGGTCAGGCAACCTATGGCCGCATCGACCACGTTGCAGGCCGAAATTCGGTTGCTTGCAACTACGACAAAGGTGACACTACTTCCGTGACTTGGAACCCGGGAACATGGCGATCCAAACCAGCGGCGCACCAGCCAACCTGGCCCGATCAAACCGACCTTGAGCGCGTCGAGAAAGAACTCGCGTCCGTGCCCCCGCTGGTCTTTGCCGGCGAGGCCCGTGACCTGAAGGCCAAGCTCGGCGCGGTATCCCGTGGCGAAGCGTTCCTGCTGCAAGCAGGAGACTGTGCTGAGTCCTTCGACGGTTTCCATGCGGACGCCATCCGAGAGAAGCTGCGGGTGATCCTGCAGATGGCCGTCGTACTCACGTACTCCTCCGGTGTACCCGCCGTGAAGGTTGGACGCATCGCCGGACAGTTCGCAAAGCCCCGCTCCAAGCC
>CAZSTV010000299.1:0-5505 GCA_964609665.1 uncultured Acidimicrobiaceae bacterium | reverse complement strand
TTGACGGGACCGAACTTCCCTCCTTCCTCGGCCACATGGTCAACGACGCGGCATTCTCCGAGGGCAACCGTCGCCCAAACCCGGATCGCCTGCTTCAGGCGTACAACCAGTCAGCGTCAACCCTGAACCTGCTGCGGGCATTCACCAAGGGTGGCTTCGCCGACCTTCACCGCGTCCAAGCCTGGAACCAGGAATTCGTTGCGAGCTCGAACGAAGGCGTTCGCTACGCAACCCTCGCAACCGAAATCGACCGGGCGCTCCGCTTCATGGAGGCGACCGGTGTCTCGTCGCAACACAGCGAGATTCACGAAGCCGAGCTGTTCACCAGCCACGAAGCGCTGATCCTCCAATATGAGGAAGCGCTCACCCGTGAGGACAGCCTCACCGGTGAGTGGTACGACTGCTCCGCCCACATGCTCTGGATCGGCGAGCGGACCCGTCAGCTCGACGGCGCCCACGTTGAGTTCCTCCGTGGCGTGCGGAACCCGATCGGCTGCAAGATCGGTCCGACCACCACCCCCGAAGAGGTCCTTGCCTTGTGCGAGACGCTCAATCCGGAACGTGAAGCCGGCAGGCTCACCCTGATCTCTCGGATGGGCGCCAAGGTCGTTGGCGACAACCTTCCGCCGCTGCTCGAAGCGGTCAAGGACGCTGGGCACCCCGTGGTTTGGGCCTGCGACCCGATGCACGGCAATACCTTCACCTCTGAGACCGGCCACAAGACCAGGCATTTCAATGATGTTCTGGCCGAGGTGACGGCCTTTTTCAGCGCTCACCGTGCGGCCGGAACCTGGCCGGGCGGGATTCACGTCGAACTCACCGGCGAGGATGTGACCGAGTGTCTCGGTGGCGCGGAAGAGGTTCATGCCGAAGATCTCAGCAAGCGGTACGAGACCATCTGCGACCCTCGTTTGAACGCTCGCCAGGGTCTTGATCTTGCCTTCCGGGTTGCGGAGCTGCTCGCGCCAAACGTGAACGGCTAAGCAACCCTGCTGAAGACCTGCAGCGTCAGGCCCAGGTCTACCGTTTGGGCAGCATGAGTAAAGGTGCTGTCGCCGTGTTCTGGGTCACGCATGATAGGTAATCTCCACTCATCGTGTCTGTTGGCCCACGTCGCTTCCACCCACTGGCTCTCCGAGCTGATCGTCGGATTTCTCGGCCCCGGCTGAACCATCTGCTGGCGCAGCGCTTCGACGCGAAGCTGACCGTTGTGACTGCGGCGGCCGGTCACGGCAAAAGCACCGCCCTCGCAGAAGCGCTGGCAAACAACATCCTCGCCCCCGCCGGGCTCGACATTTTGATGGCGGCAACCGAAGCCGATGCCGACCCCACGCACCTTCTGGCGGGGCTGGCGCAGTCCATCGACCTCGAACCAATCGCCGACCAGGACCGGGCGATCCAGGCCATCGCCGACCAGATCTGGGCCAAGGCCCCGACCGACGTGGCGATCATCATCGACGACGCCCATTTGTTGGCAGCCGACGGGTCGGTCAAAGCGCTACAGCGGCTCATCGATGCGTTGCCGACGAACGGTCACCTGCTGTTGGCCGGGCGAGCCCCACTTCCCCTCCAACTCGTCAGACTCCAGGCACTGGAGATGGTCATCGAGATCACCCAGGTTCAACTCCTGTTCGACGGTGACGAAATCATCGAGCTGACCCGCAGCCGAAACGCAGACCCCGACGACACCAAAGACCTGCCGCGCCTGCCCGCCCTTGCAGACCTGCAACTGCGGGTTGGCACCAACGCCGGCGTTGACTACCTCTGGGAGGAGATCCTCGGTCGTCTCGACGCGGACAGGCTGCAATGCCTGGTTCGCACCGCCGTGCTGGAAGACCTCGATGAAGCGATGGTCCGGGCGCTGTCCGACGGTCGCTTCGGCGCATCGGAACTGGTGGCTGACCTGCCGATGATCGAATCTGGCGAGCACCAGCGCTACCGACTCCACAGCCTGCTCCGCCAGGCGCTCCTGGCCCAGATGGATCCGGTCACCATGACCGACGCCTGCCGCCGAGCAGCGCGTGTGGAGCAGGACCGCCACCGGCTTGTTGTTGCAACAAAACTGCTGTCAAAGGCCGGCGACACGACACAGGCACTGGAGATCATCCAACGAGTCGCTGGGCTCCCTCTACTCGGCATGTCGCTCGATGAGACCAGCGCCATCATCTCACTGACAAAACGGATCGCCCCCGACTCCCTGCTGCTTGCTGTTCTGGAGGCCCAGCTCGACTACGGCAGCTACGACGACGAGCGTATTCAGCACTTCGTGCAGCTGGCCCGCAGAGCCGAGGCCGAGGGCGACGAAGATCTTGAAGCCCTGGCGATCCACCGGGCATTCCAGGGCCTGGAGCAGGGTCCCAATCCGCTGCCGGCAGATCTTCTTCAGCGCATCGGCATTCTGGCCACCGAAGGGGCGTACGCAAAGGCGGTCGACGCCCATATCGGAAGCGCCGGCGCAATCCGGCGAGGCGACGGCGAAACCGCTCGGCAACTACTGCGCTACTACGAAGGCTTTGATCCCGCGGCACGACAGCTGATGGTGGCCGAACGGCTATGCCAGCTCGGCCTGCTCGAAGACGTTGCCTCCGGCCAGGGAGCCGACGACCTTTCAGAACGCCCTCAGGGCTTTGAGACGTACGCTGCGCTTGCCATGTGGCTGCGAGGCGAGGCCGATCCAGGCCTGGCACTGGCCGTCGTCAGCAACATGATTTCCGGCGCGGTGGTGCGGTCCTGGCGCTACAACGCCATTGCGGTCCTGAGCGTCGGTGCCCACATTGCGCTGGCCGCCGGCGACCACCGAATGGCACGGCATTGGGCCACCCGGGCTGAGCGGCTGAGCGCGGACAACGTCGCTCCAGGCATTCAGGCGTACGCCAAACTCGCGGCCGCGTCGGTGGCGAGGGCAGACGAAGCGATTGGTGAGGTTGCACCCGGCACCGCCGACGCACTGCTCGACGCTGCCCTCGACGCCGTGCCGGTCGGGCAATGGCCAGTCACCGCCTACCTGCTGGCCCTGCCCCTGATTTACAGCACCCGACCGGACAGCCGAGACGTGCTGGACGATTGCGGGTTCGGTCCGGCGCTGACCACAGCGGTACAGGCAGGTCGGGCCCTGGCCGAGTTGCGTGAAGACGGATCGGCCGAGGGTGCCAAGGCGCTGCCATGGTCCGACAGCACGTTGCTGAGCGTGCATGTCCTGCCGTGCGATCTGATGGAGCTGGCGATGGCGGCAGCCGACGGCGGCACGGACGAGGCGATGGCCCTGGCCGAACACCTCCCCGGCAGTCGAGAACTAGCCGAACGGGTGGCGGGCCTGGAGGGACAGCCGGGCAGCGTTCGTGCTGCAGAGTTCGTGTCATCGCTGCCACTCCCCCCTCCTCCGCCGCTACGGCTCCGAGCCCTTGGAGAGCTGCAGCCGCAGCGTCACGACGCCCCAATCGACGACTCAACCTGGCGACGGGCCAGAGTCCGCGAGCTGCTCGGCTTTCTGGTTGAGCATCGGTCCGCCAGCCGCAAGGACATCGCCCAGGCGCTCTGGCCCGACCACGACGAAGCCAAGTCCGGTTCCAACCTGCGGGTAAATCTGTCGCATCTACTCAGCGCCCTCGAACCGGACCGACCGTCGGGGGCGGCGTCGTCGTATCTCATCGTGGATGGCGAACGTCTCGGACTTACCGACGCCGTCGAAGTTGACGTCGACGAGCTTGACGAGTGCATGGCCGAAGCTCGACGCCTCGACCGCGAAGGCGCCCCGGCGGACGCTCTGTCGCTGTATCGACGAGCCGCAGCGCTGGTCGAGGGCCCCTACCTCGATGGCATCTCCGCTGACTGGGCATTTGCCACACGCGTGCGGGTGCAATCCGCAACGGTGGAAGCGTGGTGTCGCATCGGCGAACTGACACTTGCCCAGGGCGAACCGGAAGCAGCGTCGGAATGGGCGACGAAGGCCTATCGGACCAGCAACATCGACGAACGAGCGGCACGGCTGCTTATATCCTCGCTCGCAGCCGTCGGCGACCGCGTCGGGGCAATAAATACCGGATTGAAATTGGTGGACGATTTGAGTGAGGCCGGTCTCGACCCGGAACAAATGACGCTCCAGCTCATTGACCGAATCCGCCGTAGAGGCTGATTCGATTCCCTCCAACGTATCGAGACCGACCACTCAACCGAGGAGCCTCCACACTGAGACTCGCTGGTTCAGTATGCACCGCCGGTGTTAACAGGCGAATAACGAACCGCCGTAGAGGGGCCGTGAAGCCCTGAGAACGGCCCACACCGCCCCATACGCTCCCTGCTACGCCAGGTGGGCCCGCCGCCGTCAGACAGGACCCGCAGGGGCCCGTGTGCTCGCAGCCAGCGCTTGGCTAGGCCTCTTTCAGGTCTCCACGGAGGATGCTGTCGCCGCTGTGGGCCGGATCGCCGTCGTCGGGTTCGATCGAGACGTCGACAACCGTGTATTCGGTTAGGTCAACATCTTCGGGAATGGTGAAGGCACCGTCGGCCTGTGCCTTGCCAATCCACCGGGGATCCTGCGGGGTGTCACCATCAAGGTCGAGCAGCCAGAGGTCATAGGTCGAGCCGTCATCAAGTGACTCAAGACCTTCGAGGTCGATAACGAGCGTGCGGTCTTCCAACTCGGCAGCACCGACGCCACCAAAGCCGCCGAGTGCCGCCAATTCTGCCCGCTGTCCGCTCTCACCGCTGAGTGCCAGGCCGAGGGGAATAGCTACGAGAAGGACCGCAGCCGCCACAGCTGTGACGATTGCGAACGTGCGGCCGAGGCTCCGTCGTGAGTCAAGCGAGACCACGTTGCCTGCACCGCGTGGCCGCGCCGACGGTGGGACCGCTGTGCGGCCGGCGTCTTGGAGTACCGGCTCTTCGACCGGGGCGACCGAGTCACCAAGGCCTTCGGCAATAGCGTTCCAGACGTGGGCACCCGGTTGCTCCGACGGTGGCTCAACCTTGCCCTGGCGGAGCAGATCGATGACGTCACCGAAGTCCGCTTCAAGTTCTAGACGTTCCGGATCAGACACGGCTTCCTCGCAACTCTCGCTGGAGTGCTTCCAGCCCCCTTCTCATGTGGCTTTTGACGGTTCCGAGTGGCAGATCGAGTTTCTCGGCAATTTCGGGATGGCTCAGATCATGGAAGAAGCCCAGTTCCACCACTTCGCGGCGGGCGTCGGGCAGCGACGCCAACGCCGCAGCGAGGACCATACGGTCGACGACCTGATCGACGGCCGGCTCGACAGGGTCGAGCCCTTCGACCTGATCGGTGGGCACAGATGGCCGACGGCCGGCCGCCCGGAGATGGTCGATGGCCTTAAAGCGGGTGATGCCACTGAGCCAGGCGGCAAGACTGCCCTTCGACGGGTCGAAACGATCACGGCCCTTCCAGGCCGCCATGAACACCTGTTGGACCAGGTCTTCGGCATCGTTTCCGACCAGGCGGCGGGCGATGCTGAGCACCAGCGCCCCGTACTCATCGAAAATCTCTCGCAGAAC
>CAZSTV010000298.1:4243-6680 GCA_964609665.1 uncultured Acidimicrobiaceae bacterium | reverse complement strand
GCTCGGTGAGAGCCGTCCCGGTCCCGGTGACGGTTTGTCGAGGGTGGCGGTCATGGCGTCACCAGTTGCCCGTTCAGTGCCGAGTCCCGTTCGACCCGGCCGTCCCTGACGGCGATCTGGCGTGGCAACGAACCGGCGAGTTCATTGTCGTGGGTGATGACGATGATGGTTGAACCGGCCCGGTGCAGCCCGTGCAGCAACTCCATGATGGCCTCGCTCGACCGGGAGTCCAGGTTGCCGGTTGGCTCGTCGGCCAGCACGATCGCCGGGTCGTTGACGATGGCCCGTGCGATGGCAACCCGCTGTCGTTCGCCGCCGCTGAGTTGGTTTGGCAGGTGCCCGAGGCGATGGGCCAGGCCCACCTTGACCAACGCTTCCGCCGCCTTGCGGCGCCGAGCGTTGAGGCTGACACCGGAGTACAGCAAACCGTTTGCCACGTTGTCCATGGCGCTCAGTCCGTCGATCAGAAAGAACTGCTGAAAGACAAAACCGATCAGCGATGAGCGGACCGCCGAAAGCCGTCGATCGCTGAAGCCCGACACGTCCCGACCGTCGATCAGGACCGAGCCGGAGGTGGGAAGGTCCAGCGTTCCCATCACGTGGAGCATCGTTGACTTGCCGGACCCCGACGGCCCGACGATCGCCGCCAGTTCGCCGCGGCGAATCACCAGGTCGACCCCGTCGAGGGCCCGCACCGGGGGAGTGCCCGGGTATTGCTTCACCACATCGCTCAGTTCCAGCGCGGTGGAGGCGCCGTTGGACCTGCCGTTACTGCGGGACGACAAGTTCATCACCCACCGATACATCGCCGCTGGTTATCTGGACGTGGCCGTCGTCGAAGGTGCCGAGTTCCACCGCGACCAGGCGGGTCGATCCGTTGGCGTCGGCAACCTCAACCGCAAAGCCGCCTTCGGCCAGGCTGACGAGGGCCCGAGTGGGCACCGTGGTCGCCCCCTCGATCAACTCGCTGACCGTGGTCACCGAGACGGTGCCCTCCACCAACTCCTGGTCGGCGTCTGCGATCACTTCAATGCCGATGGTCACCGTCGGGTCCGACTGGTTGTCCTGGCGCCTCACCTGGCCGATGTCTGACACCACCCCGTCGACGATCGCCTCGTCGGCAAGGGTGATGGTGACGGACTGGCCCTCGACGAACTCGTCCGCGTCGGCGACCGCCACCTCAACCTCCACCTGGAGTTCCGATGTTGAGGTGGTAAGGATCGGGCGCATGGCAGACGACGTGCCGGCGGCCAACACTTCTTCGGTCACCACGATGGTGTCCACCGCCTGACCGTCGGGCATGGGCTGGTAGTAGGCCGGTGCGGCAAGGCCGGTGACCGGAAGTCCGGCGGCGCTCTGCCACCGTTCGATGGTCTCGACCGTGGCATCGGTGATGATGCCGTCAACGGTCATGGTCTCGTCGGGATCGTGCCCGGCGGCGGCCAGCGCCTCTTCCAGCTCAAGGTCGGTGAAGGTGTCGCTCATCAGCTCGGTGAGGACCGGGTCATCCCCGGTCTCGGTGGCGCCGACCGCCACGACCGGCACGGTGTCTACGAAGAACAGCGTCACGCCGTGGACAACCTCGGTGCCAACGGGCAGCGGATCAGAGATGACGCCCTCCACCTTCGAGACCACGTCGGTCACGGTGCGCTGAGAGGAAACGGTGGCCAGCGTTGCGCCCGCCGCCTCGCCGAGCGCGGCCTCGGTGGTGACAACACCGGGTCCGGGGATTAAGGCCACGTCGGTCAGCTCGACCCGCCCCGTCGCTTCGCGCCCGAGATCCTCCTGCCAACGTTCCACCATCAACGCGGTGTTGGCCGTGAACTCCTGGTCAACCGAGACGGTGACGTCGGGGTCATAACCGAGCGCCACCAGGTTGGATTCGAGGAGGAAAACGTCGACGCCCTCGGTGCCCTCGGCCAAGCTTCGCCACAGCGGCCGTTGACCGTAGAGCAACACGACCGGTTCTCCGTCGACCGTTGCGATGATGTCACCGCGCGCCATCTCGGTACCGGCCGAGGTGGCGCTGGTGACAACGCCGCCGTTGCCGGCAACGTTCAGTGGCTCGCCGTACTGCAACAGCCCGGCCCACTCGACTTCTTCGGAAAGGTCACGAGCTTCCACCGGGGCGGTGGACAGCTCAACCGTTTCACTCTCCTGCAGGTCATCTTCCTCGCTGCGGTCCAGGTAGGTGAGTGCGCCATAGGTCGCCGCAGCGCCGACGAGTAACCCGGCGAGTAGAAATGGCCAACGCCGACGGCTGCCCGCCAGTTCGGCGGCGACAAGTTCGGCCGCAGAGACCTCATCGATGTTCGGTTCGGCGACGGCGCGTGTTGGCGCGACGGCTGCTTCTGTCACGTCTGCGACGGGTGTCTGTCTCATGTCGGTGTCCCCTCGGCCGGAGAATCAGGCGTCGTTGCCGTTGTTGTTGCCGTTG
>CAZSTV010000298.1:0-4143 GCA_964609665.1 uncultured Acidimicrobiaceae bacterium | reverse complement strand
GTTGCCGTTGTTGTTGCCGTTGCCGTTGTTGGCCGGACCGCCAACGCCTGCGTTGGTGAAGGCATCCTCGATAATCGAGGTGCAGACTTCGATGGCAGCGATCACTTCGGGGTCCTCGGGGTCGAGGCCGAGCTGCTGGGCGAAGCGGTTTGTCCGGTTGCCGAACCCGCCCTCTCGCTGACCCTGCGGCGGCTGGTTGCCTTCGGCCTCTTCGCCTGCGGCGTCCGCCTGCTCGGCATTGGCCTGGCCCTGGCCGTCGTTGTTCTGGCCTGGGCCGTTGCCCTGTCCAAGGGTCAGGTCGCCAACGTCATAGCCCTGATCTCGCACACAGTCGGAGAACTCAACAAGGGCGTCCTGAATCTCCGGTGACTCCAGCGCCTCCCGACGGTTGCCGCCACCGAAGCCGCCTGCGGCCAACTCATCCTGGCAGGCCTCCCGAGCGTCGCGGAAGGAGTCGTCGTTGCGGTCGATGTTTTGAAAGCCCTCCCGAAGATTGATGTTGCCCTCGGCGTCCACCGCAAGGTCGGGAAAGTCGACGCCCTCGTCTCGCATGCACTGGGAGAACGCCAGCGCCGCTTCCTCTGGCGTGGCGTCCGAGGTTGTTTCGGCGTCGCCGTCAGCATCGCTGTCGCCGGTTGCGGCATCGCTGGTGTCGGCGAGGGTCGCCACCTCGTCGGTGTCGGCCAGGGCCTGGTCAGGGTCTGACGCTCCCGCCGTACCGCAGGCCGCGAAGGCCAGGCTCAGCGCCGCGAGGGAGGTGAGGCCGATCATGTTCTGCCGTGAGGGGGTGCGGGTTGTTGCAGCGGGTCGTGAAATACGCATGGCCGCAGTCTGGAGCCCCTGTGTTAGAGCTTTGTTAGGGCTCGGTGGCTATTTCACAGGCCAGAAATTCGCTGTGTGATCTTCCGGTGCCGATCCGCTCAACTGCTCAGAAATTGGGCCGAAAGGCTCCTGTGGTAGTCAACGCCAAGTTTCACGATCTCGACCTGACCGACTCCGGGAAACAGGATCTCCATGCGGAGATCAAGTTCCTCAGAGAGGAGCTTCAAATGGTCACCCAAGAGCTCGCCGCCGAGAAGGCCAAACGGCGAAAGCGTCAGCGCAAGAGCGACAAGAACACTCGTATCGAAACCGTCTCGGATGAAAACGTGTACGTGTTCGATGATGAGGATGAGGTCCGGGTCGCCTTCGACGACTTTTTCTCAACTCCCGATCCACACTTGGACAAGGTTCGCGGATTTCTTCTCGACTGAGCGGCGTCGGGAATCGCTCCGCTCGTGCGAGACTGGAGCCGTGAGTCCGTCTCAGTATCTCCGTCGACCGGGAGGTCGATATCACCTTCGACCGGCCAGAACTGGTCGTTGGCGTTCGCTGGCAGCTGCGACGCTTGCCGCAACGCTCCTCGCCGTTCTCACGTTCGGTTTTGCCGTTGGGTTTCCCGCATCGATCGCCGCTGCCGAGTCACCGATTGAGGTGGCGGAGGCCGTGGCCGAGGATGGTGTGTTCATCGGGTTTGGACGGCCCGGCATTGACCGGGAAACGCTGGTCGCCGCGGTGGAAGACGCCCGGTTTGACGGGCTCCGGATTGTGGCAATCGTCCCCCGGGACCCCCAACCGAACGCCGCGGCCTACGCCAGACGGATTCAGGAACAGACCGACGCCGATGCCGCCCTGGTCTTTCCAAAGGACGGCCCGCTCGAGACCTACGTCATTGAAGACCTCTCCGCGTCGCGGATCAGAGCCACCGAATCAGCCCGGGACTTCGCAGATCCGGCGCTGGCGGTACAGGCCTTCGCAGACGAGGTCTTGTCCGAGCGGGAGGCCGGTACCCCCGAGATCGTGGGCCAGATCATGAACGCCCTGGTTCTCATGACGGTGGTAGTAGGCGTGGTTGTGGTGCTGGAACAGGGGATAAGCCGCCTACGTCGCCCCTCGGCGAAGGCGAAATAGGCGTTACAGACCAGCCGGATTCGGCATATTTCCTGGCAGACTGCTGGCCATGGCAGAGGTAGAGAACGATGAATTGGAACGCAAGGCGGCCGCCCCGGAATCACGGGGCGTTGCGTTGGCTGACGAGACGCCGGAGGAACTTCCAGCACTCCTGGCAATCGCCGTCGGTATCGCCATCCTGGTAATCACCCTGGTGTGGCCCTCCATTCGTGACCGGGACACCACCCATGACGCCGGTCCGGCCGAGGTGGCAGTAGAGGCCGAAGCAGAACCGGAGCCCGAGCCCGAGGTTGAAGAAGAGGTCGTGGCCGAGGGGCCAGACATCCCCCGTTTCGAGTCTGAGCTTGCCATTGCAGGCCTGGCCCTCAGCGCCGATGGCAACACGGTCATCGCCGAGGGTGTCATCCCTGACGAGGCGACACGGACCCAGATCATCGACTACCTGTCCGCCCAACCAAACGTTGACGCTGTCACCGACAACCTCGTCGTCGAGGCCCCACCGGCCGCCGCAGCCGCCGTCGATGTGACTGCAGCCCAGGTGTCGATCGTGCTCGAAGGCACCGTGCCCGATGAGGCAACCAGGAACGAACTGGTGGCCCGGGCCGTCGCGGTCTACTCCGAGGAGCAGGTCGAAGACCGCCTCACGGTTGACGCTGGCGTGCAGCCTCCGGTCACGGTCACCATCGGTGGCTCCATGACCGACGAGGTGCTCTTCAACCAGGTCAGCGGAGCGTTCGACGGCATGGACGGCGTCGAGATTGAACGGTCGATCACACTTGAGGAGTCCAGTGACCTCGAAGCGTCGCTGAACAGCCTTGAGCCAATTCAGTTCGCTTCCGGCAGCGCCCTGGTGGAGCCGGCATCGGAGCAGATCCTGGACCAGGCCGCAGAGTTCCTGGCCGCAAACCCCGACGTGGCAATTGAGATCGGTGGCCACACCGACTCCATCGGCCGTGAAGAGTCAAACGAGGGATTGAGCCAGGCACGAGCAGAGTCGGTGCGTGAGGCACTGCAGGCCCGTGGTGTCACGAACGACATGACCGCCGTCGGTTTCGGTGAGCGTCGCCTCAAGATCTCGCCGGACGAGAACGACGCCGAGGCGCAGCAGACCAACCGCCGCATCGAATTCCGCATCACCGGCTGACCTAGCCGGCTGAAAGCTGGTTGACCTAGCCGATCGAATCGCTGGACGCCCGGTACGTCTCCTACGGGGAGGCGTGCTGGGCGATCCACGTGTGCATGGCAATACCTGCGGCCACCCCTGCGTTGATTGATCGGGTCGACCCGAACTGGGCGATCGATCGACACTGCGCGAGCACCGGCCTGATCTGAGCGGAAAGGCCGGGGCCTTCCTGGCCGAAGACGAGCACACACGCCTTTGGCAGTGGTGACGCTTCCAGCGGGGTTGCCCCCGGCAGATTATCGATGCCGATCAGCGGCAGATTCTGTTCTGCGGCCCAGGCCACCAGATCGTCTGGGTCCGGGTGATGCCTGACGTGCTGGTAGCGGTCGGTCACCATGGCGCCCCGACGGTTCCAGCGTTTACGTCCAATGATGTGAATCTCGGCCGCCAGGAACGCGTTTGCGGTGCGCACGACGGTGCCGATGTTCAGGTCGTGTTGCCAGTTTTCGATTGCTACGTGAAACGGGTGACGCTTGGTGTCGAGGTCGGCGACGATCGCTTCCATGGTCCAGTACCGGTACCGGTCGACCACGTTGCGCCGGTCGCCCTCTGCGAGGAGCTCGGGGTCGAGGCGGGGGTCGTCCGGCCACGGGGTGGGGTGCGGGCCAACCCCGACCGGCTGGTTGCCGTCGTCGGCGGCCGGTGGCTTGTAGCCCGCTTCACGCTCTCGGTCCTGATCGTCGTGATCCATCAGTCCGGGGTGACGGTGAACGATGCCTCGACGGCGCCGGTCAGGTTCGCAAGTGTCGCCGGGGAGATGGGGAAGACGTGGCGAGGTGTTCCTGCCGCGGCCCACACCTCGTCGAACGTCAACAGATGAGGGTCGATCCAGGTCCGCAGCTCGTTGGCGTGAGCGAACGGCGGTACCCCGCCGATGGCGTACCCGGTGGCGGTCCGCACCGCCTCGGGCTTCGCCCTGCCGCAGCGGCTGACGCCGGCGATCTCGGCCAGTGCGTCGGTATCCACCAGGTGTGATCCGGCGGTCAACGCGAGCACCAGCTCGTGCTCGG
>CAZSTV010000297.1:0-6691 GCA_964609665.1 uncultured Acidimicrobiaceae bacterium | reverse complement strand
CGTGACGCTGGTTGGCGAGGCCGGCAGCGCCCGCATCCTCTCATCGATGAAAGACCAGCGGACGAGGGCAGCACAGATCCTCAGCGGGCCTACCGATGGACCGCCCCGAGATGCCTTCAGCCTCGATGACCTTCGGGACGCGGTGTACGGCTCAAAGATCGTGTCGTACGCGCAGGGCTTCCTGCTGATGAGGGCCGCGTCCGATGACAACGACTGGGACCTGGATCTTGGCGTTGTCGCCGGTCTGTGGCGGGCCGGCTGCATCATCCGGGCCGCCTTCCTCGATGACATCACCGCTGCGTTCAACAACGACAGCAACCTGGAATCGCTCCTGGTGGATCCCTCGTTCGCAGCAGAGCTTGCCCGGGTTGAGCAGGGCTGGCGGCGGGTGGTGGCCGCAGCGGTCACCTACGGGGTGCCGGTACCGGCCTACGGCACGGCACTGGCGTTCTACGACGGCTATCGGACCGAGCGCGGTTCGGCCAACATGATTCAGGCCCAGCGCGACTACTTCGGTGCCCACACCTACGAACGCGTCGACAAGCCGCGAGGCGAATGGTTCCACACCAACTGGACCGGCACCGGCGGCACGACGACCTCCGGCAGCTACAACGCCTAGGGTCGGGCCTAGCCGCCAAGCAGAGCCATGGCATCGGCCGATGCCGACTGGCCAGGGGTGCGCCAGCGCTCGTCATAGCCGTAGCGCTCCCACAGCCCAACGGTCTGATCGCCCTCCAACATCAGGTCGATGGACCGTCCGCTCACCAAACTGGGGTGCGGCTGGCCACAGGCGTGGGCCAGCTGCAGCAACTCGTGGCGCAGGCTCATGATGTAGTGGCCGGCCCGAGAGGCCTTGTCCGTCGGGTCGAGGCCCCGTGTCAGCCACTTTGAATGAGTGGCGACGCCGGTCGGGCAGTGGCCGGTGTGACATTCCTGGGCCTGGATACAACCGACGGCGAGCATGACCTCGCGGCCGACGTTGATCATGTCTGCGCCGAGCGCCATGGCCAGCAACGCTTCGCCGGGGAACCCGAGCTTGCCAGCGCCAGCCCACACCACCTTTTCGTGCATGGAACGCTCGGCAAAGGTCCTGTAGACCTCGGCGAACCCGGCCCGGAACGGCAGCGACACATGATCGCTGAAGACCAGCGGCGCTGCGCCGGTGCCGCCCTCTCCCCCATCGATGGTGATGAAATCCGGTCCTCGTCCGGTCCTGGCCATCTCGTCGGCGAGCTCCACCCAGAACGTCCGGTCTCCAACGGCGGACTTGATGCCAACCGGAACGCCGCAGCCATCGGCAATGCGTTCGATGAAGTCGATCATGGTGGGGATCGAGTCGAACTCGACGTGTCTAGACGGGCTTGCCACCGTCTCCCCCTCCGGGACACCTCGGGCCATGGCGATCTCTGCGGTGACCTTGCTTCCTGGGAGGACACCACCGAGGCCCGGCTTTGCGCCCTGGCTCAACTTGATCTCGATCGCCCGGACCGGTGCGCCACCGACCACTTCGATTGCGGCATCCAGGTTGAACGAGCCGTCGGGGTTGCGGGCCCCGAAGTACCCGGTGCCGAGTTGGTAGACGAGTTCACCGCCGTGCCGGTGGTGGATGCTGACGCCGCCCTCGCCCGTGTTGTGCAGGCTGCCGGACAGCTTTGCGCCACGGTTCATCGCCTCAACCGCCCGGCCGGACAGCGACCCGAAACTCATGGCGGAGATGCCGACGATGGATTCCGGCCGGAACGCTCCGGACCGCCCTCGCCACTCGCCGATGGTCTTGAGCGGCGGGAGGTACGGCTCAACGTGGGTTGCGGGCGGGGTTGAGCCGTTCAGCGACACCTTGGTTGGCGGAAGATAGGGAAAGGGTGAGTGACGGATGATCGGGTACTGCGGCAGGTCCATCTTGTTGTCGGTGCCGAACCCGAAGTACTGGTTCTCCATCTTGGCCGACGCGTACACCCAGCGCCGCTGGTCGCGGCTGAACGGGCGTTCCTCGTCGTTGTCGGTCACGATGTACTGCCGCAGCTCGGGGCCAAGCCGTTCCAAGAGATAGCGGAGACGCCCGATGACCGGGAAGTTGCGCCTGATCGCGTGCCGGGTCTGGACAACGTCGATGATGGCCAGAATCGTCAGGATCACCAGGACGACAGCAAGAACGATGAGCCATGCCATGGAGCAAACCTTAGCCCCGATAGCCTCACGTCGATGAGCCGATCGGCATATGTTAATAATGCGATCGTCATCGGCGCCGCCACCGGAGTATTCGGTGTGGCCTTCGGTGTCCTGGCTGCCACCAACGACCTGACGGTTGCCAAAACAATGGCCATGTCGCTGCTGGTGTTCACCGGAGCGTCGCAGTTTGCGGCAGTCGGCGTTGTCGGCGCTGGCGGCAGCGAGGCCACCGCGCTTGGCTCTGCGCTGCTTCTCGGCGCACGAAACGGGTTCTACGGCGTAGCGCTAGCGGAGCACCTTCGTGGCCGCTTCTTCAAGCGGATGGTCGGATCGCAGTTGGTCATCGACGAGTCGACAGCGCTATCGCTATCACAGGAACGAGCCGAGGACACCGAGCCGGCGTTCTGGGCCGGAGGGCTTTCGGTCTTCTTCTTCTGGAACCTGGGGACGCTGCTCGGAGCGATTGGCGGCGAGTCGATCGGCGACCCGGAAGCCCTCGGGCTCGATGCCGCATTCCCCGCCGGGTTCATCTCACTGGCCGCTCCAGCATTCGGCCATCGCCGGGGCATCGTCGCCGCCGCAGCGGGCGCGCTCATCGCCATCGCCGCCACCCCGATCACTCGGCCCGGGGTACCCATCGTGTTGGCCGCGGCCGGGGCAATCGTTGCCCTGTTCGTTCCGGGCGGCACAGCACCGTCGTCGACCGACGAGGCCATCGCATGAGCTGGACAACGATTCTGCTGTTGGCCGCTGGCGCCTATGTGTTCAAAGCGCTCGGCGTGCTCATCGTCGGCCCGGCAACGCTCCGTGCCGGTGCCGCTGCGCCCGCCGATGCGTCAGGCGATGCTCCAGAGGCCACTGCCGGTGGATCAACGTCGACGACGGACAACGTCTGGCTCCGGCTCGGTCAGCTCCTCCCGCCAGCGTTGCTCGCGGCACTGGTTGTCAGCCAGACCATTGTGACCGGCACGTCGCTGGTGATCGACGCTCGGCTGGCCGGAGTGGCTGCAGGGGCGGTCGGCGTGTGGCGTGGCGCTCCGTTTTGGCTGGTGCTGGTTATCGCCGCGACAACGACCGCACTGCTGCGCCTGGTCGCCGGCTAACGCCCGGCGCTAGGTATCGAGATGACTGCTACGCGTCCAGGTAGCGGGTGACCGCAACGCCGGCGCCGATGGCTCCGAGCGCCGCACCAACGCCCATCAGCGAACCGCCGATGAGCAGAATCTGTGTGCCGGGAAGCGCGAAGTCTTGGAAGACGAAGCTGTCCAGGCTGCCGAAGAAGTTGTCAAACGCCTTGTTGAGCCCGAAGACCGAGAAAATGCTGAGGAAGGCCCCGATCAGCCCCTGTAGCAACCCTTCAAGCATGAACGGGATGCGGATAAACCACTTGGTGGCACCGACTAATCGCATCACTTCTATCTCGCGGCGTCTGGCGAACACCGCGGTCCGAATCGAGTTGTACATCAGCATTGCCGCGGCAACCGCCGATAAGAGCGCGGCGAAGAGCATGATCTGCGAACTACCCCGCGAAAACGTACTGATGGCCTTGATGTTGTCGCTCGCAAACTCGACATCATCGACGCCGGCCAGAATCTTGATCTCATCCGCGATGGCTCGAATCGACTCGACGTCGGCGTCCTGAGGGGTCACCACGAACGACGTTGGCAGCTGGCCCGGCTCGACAAGCTCAAGAATCTCGGGCTCATCGGAGAAGTACGACTGGAACTCTTCGAAGGTCTCTTCCTGATCCACGTAGCGGGTGCTTTGCACGTACGGGCTCTTTTGCAGGAAGTCGTTTGTCGACTCGATCTGTTCGTCTTCGACGCCAACGTCCAGCCAGACGATGAAGTCAACGCCGTCCTTGAAGACATTGTTGATCCGTCCGATGCCCTGCTGTACCAGCAGCGATGCGCCCATGAGCGACAGCGAAACGGCGACGGTCAAGATCGTGGCGATGCTCAACGACGGATTGCGAAACAGGTTTTGGCCTGTCTCTCTTAGAAGGTAGTCAGCGCGAAATGCCATGTGATGTTGGTTCTTTAGGTCGTTGGGTTCGGGCTACGGCTATTCGTAGACGCCGCGGTCCTGGTCTCGAACGATCACGCCCTCGGAGAGCTCGATCACCCGCTTGCGCATGGTGTCGACGATGCCACGATCGTGACTCGCCATCACCACGGTGGTGCCCGTCTTGTTGATCCTGTCGAGCAGGCGCATGATGCCGATCGACGTTTGCGGATCGAGGTTTCCGGTTGGCTCGTCGGCCAACAGGATCAGCGGGCGGTTGACGAAGGCACGGGCGATGGACACCCGCTGCTGTTCGCCACCGGAGAGCTGATCCGGGTACTTGGTCATCTTGTCGCCCAGGCCGACCAACTCACAGATGGCCGGGACCTGGGTCCGGATAACACCGCGGGGACGGCCGATCACCTCAAGGGCGAAGGCCACGTTTTCGGCCACGGTCTTGGTTGGGAGCAGTTTGAAGTCCTGGAAGATGCTGCCGATGTTGCGCCGCAACATGGGTACTTTCCAGCTCGACATCTGACCGATGTCCTTGCCCGCAACGAAAATCCGACCGGTGTCTGGCTCCTCCTGCTTGTTCAGGAGCCGAAGAAACGTCGATTTGCCGGAACCCGATGGCCCGACGAGGAAGACAAACTCTCCCTTTGCGATGTCGGCATCAGCATCGCTGAGCGCCGCCACGTTCTGTCCGGGGTACTCCTTGGAGACACCTTCAAGCTTGATCATTTGCTATGCCTTAGCCTCTCCTGCTGCGATGGCCTGACAACCAAACCAGTCTAGTTGCTGACGGCGCCCGCTCGGCGCCACCTCAGCCAGGCCTCCATGAATGGGCCGACCGTTCCGTTCAAAACACCGTCGGGGTTGCCCGAGGTGTAGCCGCTTCGCTCGTCCTTGACCTGCTGGTAGGGCTGGAGGACGTAGGAGCGAATCTGGCTCCCCCACTCAACCTTTTTGGACTCGCCGGCTTCATCCGCCAACTTTTCTTCCCGCTTTTGGCGTTCCAGGTCCACGAGCTTCATGGCCAGCATCTGCATGCAGCGATCCTTGTTCTGGTGCTGGCTTCGCTCGTTCTGACACGAGACCACGGTGCCGGTGGGCAAGTGGGTGATGCGGACAGCCGAGTCGGTGGTGTTGACGTGCTGACCACCGGCCCCCGACGAGCGGAAAACGTCCACCCGAAGGTCCTTCTCGTCAATGTCGATTTGGTCGGTCGCGTCCTCGATGTACGGCACCACCGAGAATGAGGCGAAGGCGGTGTGGCGCCGAGCCTGGGAGTCGAACGGTGAGATTCGCACCAGCCGGTGCACGCCTCGCTCGGCCTGGAGCCAGCCGTAGGCGTAGCGGCCCTTGATGACGAAGTCAGCGGAGGTGATGCCCGCCTCTTGGCCGTTCTGCACGTCGGTGACCTCAAATCCGAAGCCACGTTCCTGGGCCCACTTGCGGTACATCGAAAGCAGCATCTCGGCCCAGTCCTGGGAGTCGGTGCCTCCCGCTCCGGAGTGCACCTCACATACTGCATCACCTTCGTCGTACTGACCGGTGAACAGCGCCCGAAGCTCCAGCTCGGCGAACTCCGCCTCGAGCGTCGAGATAAGTTCTGCGGCCTCGTTCTCGAGCGCCTCGTCACGCTCTTCTCGGGCCAGCTCCCACAGCGTTTCAGCATCCTCGACCTGGCCGGAAAGGCGGTCGAAGAGCTGCAGGTCATCCTTGACCGCGGTGAACTCGGTTTGGACAATACGGGCCCGATCGGCGTCATCCCACAGGTCGGGGCGGCCCATCTCGGTTTCGAGCTGTGGCAGCCGGGCCCGGATCTCTCCGACGCGCAGGTACTCCTGCGCCTCGTCGAGTTCGGTCCTGAGACGCTTCAAATCTTCGGATAGGTCGGCCATCACACTCGAAACTAGCTGATTACGGGCCCGGTTCAGTCGGACCATGCCGGACTTTGCCAGGCACTACCACCGAGCCGCAGGTCCACGTCTCGGCAACGATTGGTGCCTTAGCTATTCACTCCGTGGCACTGCTTGAACTTCTTGCCGCTTCCGCACGGACAGGGGGCGTTGCGCGGCGTGCGGTCCCACTCGTCCTTGACGAAAGGTTTGTCCGATGTGGCCGACTCCGGCACGTCCGCCTCATCGGGGTCTCCCTTTGATGCGGTGATCTCGGTGGCGGTCGGCGCTGCGGGGGCTGCCTTCCTCGGCGCTGGCGCCTTCTGCGTCGGCGCAGCCTCGGGGGCAGGCGCCGGGGTTGCGGCGTCGGGCTTCACCGCAGTCTGCTCCGTGGCCGGTGCGGCCTCGGCAGCCGGGGTCACCTCGACGTGCATGACATAGCGGATGTAGTCAACGTTGAGCGAGTGCACCATCTCGCTGAAGAGCTCAAAGCCCTCCTGTTGCCACTCGGTCAGCGGGTCACGCTGTCCCATGGCTCGGAGGTTGATGCCCTCCCGCAGATGGGCCATCTCGGTGAGATGGTCACGCCAACGCTGATCGATCAGCTGCAGCATGAT
>CAZSTV010000296.1:4369-6704 GCA_964609665.1 uncultured Acidimicrobiaceae bacterium | reverse complement strand
CTCCGGCACCAACCGTTGAATCACTACACGAAATGGGCCGAGGCGTGGCGTACACAAAGTCACCGTTCGCCTACGTCTTCGAGCGAGTGGGCTAAGACCCCTGACCGACATGACGCCGAGACCCATCGCACCGACGCTCTATCTGCTGTGCGGGCTGCCAGGGTCGGGCAAGACCACACGGGCAACCGAACTTGAGGCGGCGGGCAAGGGCGTGCTGTTGAACGCCGACTCCTGGGTGTGTCGGCTGTACCCCGACGATGCCGAAGCCGCGGCCCGAGATAAGCGAAAAGGTCTCGTCGAACAGATCCAGTGGGAACTTGTCGAACGGCTACTGGCCAACGGCGTCAGCGTCATCCTGGATTGGGGTGTCTGGATGCGGGCCGAACGAGCGGGCTATCGCCAACGTGCTCGTGACCTGGGAGCCAACGTGGAAACCGTGTTCTGTGACGTGGCGCTCGAAACGCTGCAGGAACGGGTGGCGCTGCGCAACCAAAACCCGCCGCCAGGAACGTTCAACATCTCCGCCGAGGAACTCAGCGAGTGGGCCGAAATCTTCGAACCACCCACCTCTGACGAGCTGACAGAGCGCTGAAGGCCACTGACGGGCCACCCCAGACTCGGCGCGACCCCCGCCGCCGCGGCACGGGTCGGCAGTGAGATACTGACTGTCCATGCCGCTCACCTTTCCCGCCCACCAGGGCCTGATCCTGCCGGTCAAACTGCGTTGGCCCGCGCAGGTTGATGCAACGGCGTTATGCATTGGCGCAGCGGCACCAGATCTTGCGTACGCAATGGGAACGTGGTTGAACCGACAGAGCCACACCGTCCTCGGGGTGGTCATCTGGGCGGTGCCGTTTGCAGTTGTGGCCGCCATCATCACCCGCCGATGGGCCGCGTCGGGGATCTTCGCCTGCCTACCCGACCTTGGGCCGCTGCGGTTGCGGTCCTACCGCGTGCTGTCGGCCCGGCGGCCTGCGCTATGGCACACGGTTGCCTCCGCCACCCTTGGGGCAGCCAGCCATGTGTTCATAGACGGGTTCACTCACGCCGGACGGTGGGGTGCCAACTGGTTGGGGCTTGGCGGCGTCGCCTTCACCGCCCCACTTCGAGGCACGATGACCTGGGCCAGAGTTCTGCAGTACCTCGGCCACGGTCTCGGCACCCTGCTGTTCATACTGGTCCTGGTAGTCGTTTCATCACGCCGACTGGAGACCTGGTATGGCAAGGCGGCACTATCCGACGCCCGATCCGTCCGAGCATCGCCTCGGCAAAGCGCCATGTTCGCCCTCATCGCGCTGGCGCCACCGTTGTTCGCTGTGGCCATTGCCGGCCGGTCCGGCATTGAAAACGTCTTTCTCGCCCAGACCGTTTTTGTGCCGTCGTTGTTGCTCTCCGGCACGATCGTGGGCCGCCTCGTACTATCTGACTCATGACCACCGAGGTGCACGGCCACGTCGACGACGGTTACGGCGCTGTGGCCGATGAGTTCAGGCGAAACTTCACGGAACGCAAAGAGCTTGGTGCAGCGTGTGCCGTTGTTCGGAACGGCGAACTCGTCGTCGATCTCTGGGGTGGGCATCGAGACAAGAAGCGAACCTTGCCGTGGCTGCAGGACACGATGGTCACCGTCTGGTCCACGACCAAAGGCATGTCCGGTGCAGCGATGGCAGTCGCCCACAGCAAGGGACTCTTCGATCTCGAAACAGCGGTGGCGCACTACTGGCCGGAGTTCGCCCAAGCCAACAAGGACGCCATCACGGTTCGACAGCTCCTTGAGCACGAGGCAGGCCTGGCCGTCATCGACCAACCCCTCGACCTGCAGACCGTGGGCGACCCCGATCGGCTCGGCGAGGTGCTGGCCGCGCAACGGCCGTCATGGACCCCGGGCGCAGCCCGTGGATATCACGCCCAATCGCTCGGCTGGTATGAGAGCCAACTACTCCGCCGGGTCGATCCCCAGAGCCGCACCATCGGCCGCTATTTCGCAGATGAGGTCGCCGGCCCTTTAGGCGTCGGCTTCCACATCGGTCTGCCACCGTCGGTACCAAGAGAGCGTGTGGCGACATTCGTCGGGGGCAGCAGGGCGGGCATGGCGCTGCACTTCCGAGAGGTGCCGTTCGCCGTGCTGCGGCGAATGGTCAACCCGCGGAGCATGACGTTCAAGGCATTCACCAACCCGAGAGCGGTAACCAAGTTGCCGGACATCAACAAGCCCGGTCTCCTTGAGATCGAACTGCCTTCGGTCAACGGAACGGGCACCGCTCGTGCGTTGGCAACCGTGTACGGCGACCTCGCAACCGGCGGCACGAACCTCGGGCTTAGGGCCGAAACGGTT
>CAZSTV010000296.1:0-4269 GCA_964609665.1 uncultured Acidimicrobiaceae bacterium | reverse complement strand
CGGTTCGGTTTCATGAAGCCATTCCCACTCCTCCCCTTCGGCACATCTGACCGTGCCTTCGGACATTCAGGTTCGGGTGGGTCCTTCGCTTACGCAGACCCGGATGCCGACGTCGGGTACGCCTACGTGATGAACCGAAACGGCTATGGGCTACCTACCGATGCCAGAGAGATCGCCCTCCGGACGGCGGTGGAACAGGCGATCACCTAGGTCGGTGACTCAGCGACGTCGAACTCATGCAGTTCGAGTTTGGTGAGTAGCGCAACGTATTCGGTACTGGAACCGGGCCAGATGCTGTGGTTGAAACCTGCCTTGTCCGACCACCACGACGTGCAGCCCTTGCTATGGGTGGTGCCCTTGAACCTGTCGCGAACGTTGCGGGTGAACTCGTCGACGAACGCCTGTTTCGGGTTGAGCGAACGAATCCCGTCTCGCTCCATCTGCGAGACGGCTCGCACCGCATAGTCCGCCTGCGGCTCGATTGATTGCAGCGCGGACTGCAAGCCTGTTCCGTTCGGGCCCATCATGAAGAACAGGTTGGGAAAGTCGTGCACCATGACCGTCTTGTAGGACGTGATCTCGTCGTGCCACGCCTCGGCCAGAGGTAAGCCGCCGACTCCGGTCAACTCAATCTCGTTCGTCACGTTGAAGGGCTTGAACCCTGTGGCGAAGACAACGACGTCAACGTCAAAGTGCTCGCCACCAGAGACAACCCCGGATGGTGTGAGCGAGTCGACCGCTCCGGTGACCAGGAGAACGTGCGGCAGGTCAAAGGTTGCGTAGTAGCGGTTGGAGATCGTGGGCCGCTTGCAGGCAAAGTTGTGGTCCGGAGTGAGTGCCCGGACCAGTTCCGGATTGGAAACGCTTTGCTCGATCAGTTGCCGGGCCCGCTCTTCTGCGGTCCGGTTGACCTCGGTGCCTTCGGTGTGAAGAGCAATGCTGGACGCCTCCCAGGAATCCCACAGCCGCTGGCGCAGAGCCTGCACCGCGGCGGGGTTGGTCCGAAACTCTTCGAGCTCTTCCGGGGTGTATTCAGGGTCCTTCTTCGCGCCGACCCACACCGGACTGCGCTGGAAGACGATCAACTCAGCCACCTGGTCTGCAATCTCCGGCACGACCTGGACTGCTGTAGCGCCGGTGCCGACTACCGCAACTCGCTTGCCCTCCAGGTTGAGGTCCTCCGGCCAGTCCGTGGTGTGGAACGTGATGCCGTCGAACGACTGATGCCCGGGCAGTTCCGGCATGTTCGGGGTGTGGAGTCCGCCGAGTGCCGAAATGATGGACTTCGATGTGAAGCGGTCCCCGTTGGAGTCCTCTATCGCCCAGTGGTCGTCGGTCCACGCGGCCGAAGCGATGGTGGTGTTGAACGTGATCCGGTCATAGACACCGAAGTCGGTTGCGCACTTCTTCACGTAGTCCCAGATCTCTGGTCCGGGCGCGTAGCGCCTGGACCACTCGGGGTTGGGCGCAAACGAATAGGAGTAGAGGTGCGAGGGGACGTCACACGCAACGCCTGGATAGCGGTTGTCGCGCCAGGTCCCGCCGACATCTCCCGCTTTCTCGAAGACCCGGATGTTGTCGATCCCGGCTTCGGTCAGTTTGATGGCCGCGCACACCCCGGACAGTCCAGCGCCAAGGACGACAACCTCATAATGCTCTGACCCGTCGTAATCTGAGCGTTGGTGCTCTGCTCGGGCGTCTTGTTGGTTCACGTCGGCCACTATTCGAGGGATTGTCCGCCGTCGACCGGCATCAGGGCGCCGGTCATGAAACCGGCGTCGGCGCTCAACAGAAACGCGGCGGCTCCAGCGATTTCTTCGGGCCTGCCGTAGCGCCCGAGGGGAATGCTCCGGTTGATCTGTGCTCGGGCAGCATCGGAATGCCGTTCGTCGATGAACGCCTCCACGTTGCCGAGCATGTCGGTGTCAATCGGGCCGGGACAGATAGCGTTCACGCGGATGTTGTGTTTCGCATACTCGGTAGCAGCGTTGATGGTCAGGTTCGCCACCGCCGCCTTGGTCATGCCGTAGAGGGAGAGGCGGCGGTTGGCCCGCATGGCGGCCATCGACGCGATATTGACGATGGCCCCTCCGTGATTCTCTCTCCCGGCGCTATCGCTACTGGCGCTGCCGAGCATTGCGGGCTTTGCGTATTTCATTGCCAGCCACGCGGCTCTCACGTTGATGGCAATGATCTCGTCGAAGGCCTCAATGCTGTTGTCCTCGAACTTGGTGAAGGCTCCGAAGATCCCAGCGTTGTTGACCAGGCCGTCGAGACGACCGTGATCGTTCACAGCGGTGTCGATCATGGTTCTGACCGTGGCCTCGTCCGCAAGGTCGCCAACGAGCATCGACGCTTTCACCGGGCCGCTTGCCTCGTCGCCTTGCCGAAGTTCTTGAACCACCGCCTCGAGCGCTGCCCCGTCTCTGTCAACGAGCACCACCTCTGCTCCCTCCGCAACGCAACGACTGGCAATTGCGGCCCCGATGCCCTGCGCTGCACCGGTGACGATCACCACTTGGGATTCGAGGCGTTTCACTGACCGTCCTTCGGTTCGAGGTACCTGATCTCGACGTCTTTGCCGGTGGTTCCGTAGGTCATGCCAGCGTAGTTCGGCCGCTTTGCGACACCGGGAAGTGGATGCACTCCGAGCAAGCCGTTGGCCAGGTACCCACCGTCGACCACCTGGGTTGTCCCGGTCACAAACGAGCTCTCGTCGCTCGCAAGGAACCGGACCATCGACGCGATGTGCTCGGGCTCGCCCCGGGTCTGCATCGGCTGGATTTTCTCAATCGTCTGCTCTGCCCGCGCATCGTTTCCGCGGTGCATCAGATCGGTGAAGATAATGCCGGGGCACACGGCGTTGACCCGGATGTTGAGGTGCGCCAGTTCAACAGCGGCGTTCATCGTGATGTTGACGACCGCAGCTTTGGTCGCGGAATAGGCGAGCGGCCCTCCGGTTCCGCTTAGGGCGGCGATAGATGCCGTGTTGATGATCGAGCCTCCCCTGCCGGAGTCACGCATAGCCCTGCCGCCATGCTTGATTCCAAGAAACACCCCCCTAGCCATCACAGCGAACGTCTGATCCCAGTGATCGACGTCGACTTCGAGCGTCGGTCCGATCGCCCCGCCAATTCCTGCGTTGTTGAAGACAATGTCGAGGCCGCCAAAGGCCGACTGGGCCACATTCATCAGGTCGATCACCTGCGACTCTTCGGACACATCCACAGCCTGGAATCTGACACGATCCCCGTCGCCCTCTTCAGTAAGTTCGGCGACAAGCTGTTGGCCGGCGTCGGCGTTCATGTCGCCGATGACAACGTTCGCTCCCTCCTCGATGAACATGCGCACCGTGGCGGCACCAATTCCGGCGGCGCCTCCCGTGATAACCGCGACTCGACCCTGCAAACGACCCGTGCCTTCAGGCATACGACTCCCCTCGAATGAGTATGAAGAGTACCGCGGAGGCATGAAACCGAAGAAGTTCAGCCCGGTGTGGCACCGGCCTCCATCCGCAGCGCTCAGGCCTCGATCGTTACGCCGAGCGTGTCGGCCCGCGTCAGGCCCCAGTCGTATAGCGCCTGCAACGCTGGCCCCAGCGATCGACCGGTCTTGGTGAGGTCATAGATGACGTGGGGCGGCGTGTCGGAGACGACGGTTCGCTGCAACAACCCATCAGCCTCCAGGCTACGCAAACGTTGGGTGAGCATCTTTTCGCTGATGTCCGGAATGAGGCGGCGCAACTCCGAGAATCGTCTCGGTTCCTCTTTGATGTGAGCCAGAACGACGGCCGTCCATTTGCCGCCAAGCACTTCCATGGCAACTTCGACCGGGCAGTGATAAATGGCGTTCTTCACCACACCAACAGTACTTACCAAAAAGTGTGTACCCAACCATTGGTGCGTACCGGTAGGGTTTGGAAAACGGAGGAGGACGATCAGATGTCGACCGACCAGACCGAGGAACCAACGCTCTACGAGTGGGCAGGCGGTACCACAGCGATTCGCCGGATGATTGACGCGTTCTACAACCGAGTGGAAGAGCTCGATCTCTTCACGCCACTGTTCCCGGGTGGCGTCACCGAAGAGCACAGGGACTTCGTGACCGCGTGGTGGGCGGAAGTATTCGGGGGCCCTTCCCGCTACACCGACCAGCTCGGGGGCTATGAGAACATGCTCCATCACCACCAGAATCTGCAGATCACCAAGGAACAGCGATCTGCTTTCGTGTCGACCATGAGCCTGGCCGCGGATGACGCCGAACTGCCGG
>CAZSTV010000295.1:5031-6760 GCA_964609665.1 uncultured Acidimicrobiaceae bacterium | reverse complement strand
GTGACCGCCTTCAGCCCCAGGTGGCAGGCGACGCCGGTGACCTGGCGGGTGTGGTTGGACTGGATGCCACCGATGGAGACAAGCGTGTCGCACCCGGTGTCAAGGGCCTCGGCCGCAAGGTATTCGAGCTTGCGAACTTTGTTGCCACCGAACGCAATCCCGGAGTTGCAGTCTTCACGTTTGGCCCAGATCTCTACCTGTCCACCAAGTGCCTCGGAGAGGCGGGGCAGCGGGTGGATTGGCGAAGGACCGAACAGCAGGGGTTCGCGTCGGAAGTCATCGAGGCTCATGCGGGCTCCAAGGTGGAAGGGGTTCAGGAAAGAAGTAGGGGTGTGCGCCAGAAGATAATCGTATACGATCGAGACCATGTCAACGGTCGACGTGGTCCAAGGGGCAGTGATGTCTGACATGTTGCGCGGTTCGTTGCCGCCGGGCACGTGGATTCGCCAGGACGAGGTGGCGCTCCGGCTTGGTGTCAGCAAGATTCCCGTTCGAGAAGCACTGCAGCGGTTGTCGGCCAGTGGGCTCGTCCGGTTCGAAGCGAACCGGGGGGCGGTGGTGCCGAAGCTCTCCGCCGACGATGCCGAGGAGAACTACTCGCTGCGCCAAGCAATCGAGGTGCGCCTGCTCCAACAGGCGCTGCCCAGACTGGGCATTGTCGAGCTTGCCGAGGCCGAGATTGCTCTGAGCGGTGGCACCGACTCACTCACCGAGGCCAATTGGCAGTTCCATCGGGCGCTGTACCGGGCGTCTGGGTGGGAGCGTGGGCTGGCGATGGCGGAGATCCTGCACGCCGCGGTCGCGCCATACGTCGTGCTGTACACCGAAGGTCTTGGTGGTGCCGCAGACTCCGACGCCGAACACGTTGCGCTACTGGCGGCCTGCAGGGAGGGTGACGTGGACCGGGCGGTTGCCCTGCTCGACCAGCATCTCCAGGGTGCGGCCTCGGCACTGATCGAGTTTCTGCGGGCATAGCCGCAAGCGGCGGATTTGGTCGGCCCTTTTGTCGCCCGAAGTTGCTATCTTGCGATCTGCGGTAAGGGGTTTCAGCCCCTCTGTTCTTTACAGAGTGGAATTCTTGACTGAGTCTAGACTTTCTGCTTGACTGGCCCTTGTGACCGACGGCCCGGAACAAGAGCTCATCGCTCAGGATCCTGAACAGCCGAGCTTCGAACAGCAATTGCGAGGCTGTGGGCTGCAGGTCACCGCACAACGCTTGGCAATCATGGAAGCCGTTACCGCTGCCCCCCATGCAACAGCCGAAGAGCTGACCGAGTCTGTGCGGGGCAAGATCGGCTCGATCTCCCGACAAGCGGTGTATGACACGCTCGGCGCCTTCGCTGACAATCGCCTCATCCGCAGGATTCAACCCACCGGGTCGCCTGCTCGCTTTGAGGACCGTGTCGGCGACAACCACCATCACCTGGTCTGTCGTGGGTGTGGCTTAATCTTCGACATCGATTGCGCTGTTGGGGCAACGCCGTGTCTCGAAGCTGACGAGGATCATGGCTTTGAGATTGATGAGGCTGAAGTCGTGTACTGGGGCCGATGTCCCGACTGTCTTGGGTAAGTCGATCCGTCGAAGACGCCAATCAAGTAAATCAACCAACCAACCGAACCCGCAGGAGCGAAAGAGCAAATGACCGACGAAGCAAAGTGCCCGGTGCTGCAGAGCGACCATTCGGCTCGTGGCAGCCAGGCCAACCAGCACTGGTGGCCAAACCAACTC
>CAZSTV010000295.1:1203-5021 GCA_964609665.1 uncultured Acidimicrobiaceae bacterium | reverse complement strand
ACTGGGGCCGTTGCCCCGACTGTCTCGGCTGAGTCCACCAGCATCGAAATTACTGCAAACCAACCAACCAATACCGCAGGAGCGAAAGACCACATGACCGACGAAGGAAAGTGCCCGGTGCTGCATGACGACCATTCAGCCCGGGGCAGTATCGCCAACCAGCAGTGGTGGCCGAACCAACTCAACCTGAACATCCTCCACCAGGGGTCGGCCAAGTCCGACCCGATGGATGATGACTTTGACTATGCGGCCGAGTTCGCCACACTCGACCTGGCAGCGGTCAAGGCGGACCTCACGGCCGTCATGACCGACT
The DNA here is from genome assembly GCA_964609665.1 of uncultured Acidimicrobiaceae bacterium. Lineage (GTDB taxonomy): Bacteria > Actinomycetota > Acidimicrobiia > Acidimicrobiales > SZUA-35 > JAHELU01. The sequence continues at coordinate 4,708 of CAZSTV010000295.1, read as the reverse complement.
CCAAGGAGTGGTGGCCCGCCGACTACGGGCACTACGGCCCGTTCTTCATCCGTATGGCGTGGCACTCCGCCGGCACCTACCGCACCCACGACGGTCGTGGTGGCGGTGCGACTGGCACTCAGCGTTTCGCTCCGCTGAACAGCTGGCCGGACAACGTCAACCTGGACAAGGCCCGGGCCTTGCTCGAGCCGGTAAAGAAGAAGTACGGCCGCAAGCTCTCCTGGGCCGACCTCATGATCCTCACCGGCAACGTCGCACTGGAGTCGATGGGCTTCAAGACCTTCGGTTTCGCCGGCGGCCGCCCCGACGTGTGGGCCCCCGAAGAGGACATCTACTGGGGTCCCGAAAGTGTGTGGCTGGACGATGAGCGCTACAGCGGCAACCGTCAGCTCCAGACGCCACTGGGCGCCGTGCAGATGGGCCTCATCTATGTGAACCCCGAAGGCCCGAACGCCAACCCGGACCCGGTCGCTTCCGGTGCTGACATACGCGAGACCATCGGCCGGATGGCCATGAACGACGAAGAGACCGTTGCCCTCGTCGTCGGCGGACACGCCTTTGGTAAGGCTCACGGCGCCGGACCGGAAGACATGGTCAACGCCGAGCCCGAGGGTGCGCCAATGGAGCAGCAGCTCCTCGGCTGGAAGAATGACTTTGAGTCCGGCTTGGCTGAGCACACCACCGGTTCCGGCTTCGAGGGTGCGTGGAACTCCACCCCGACCACCTGGGACAACAACTACCTCGAGACCCTCATGGACAACGATTGGGAACTCACCGAGAGCCCATCGGGTCACAAGCAGTGGCACGCACCGGCCCTCGCAGGGACCGTTCCCGATGCTCACGTCGATGGTGTCTTCCACGCTCCGATGATGACCACCGCGGACATGGCCATGAAGATGGACCCGATCTACGGGCCGATCTCCCAGCGCTTCCGTGACAACCCTGAGCAGCTAGACGATGCCTTTGCTCGGGCCTGGTACAAGCTGACCCACCGTGACATGGGACCGGCCGTTCGTTACCTCGGCCCAGAGGTTCCCTCCGAGGAACTGCTCTGGCAGGACCCGATTCCCGCAGGCACCGCCCTGAGCGACGCAGACGTGGCCGCAGTCAAGGCCGCCATCATGGCGACCGACCTGACCATCACCGAGCTCGTCGAGACCGCATGGGCCTCGGCCTCCACCTACCGTCAGACCGACATGCGCGGCGGCGCAAACGGTGGCCGGATTCGGCTGGAGCCACAGGTCAGCTGGGACGTCAACAAGCCTGCCCAGCTAGGTCGTGTGCTCAGCGCACTCGAGGGCGTGCAGTCCAGCGTCGGTGTGTCGGTCTCCATGGCCGACCTCATCGTCCTCGGCGGCGCCGCTGCGGTTGAGGCCGCAGCCAAGGCCGCCGGTCACGATGTCAGCGTGTCGGTCAGCACCGGGCGTGGCGATGCCACCCAGGAGCAAACCGATGTGGAGTCCTTCGCCTGGCTTGAGCCACAGAACGACGGCTTCCGGAACTTCGTTGGTAAGGGCAGCAGCCACGTCGCCGAGCACATCCTCGTCGACCGGGCTCACCTGCTCGATCTCGGCGCACCCGCTATGACCGCTCTCGTCGGTGGCCTCCGGGTTCTCGGCGTGACCAACGATGGCCACGGTGTCCTGACCGACCGGGTTGGCACCCTCAGCAACGACTTCTTCGTGAACCTGATGGATCTGAACACAGTGTGGTCAGGGGCTGCCGGGGCCGAGGACGTCTTCGAAGGCAAGGACCGCTCCAGCGGCAGCGTCAAGTGGACGGGAACCCGCAACGATCTTGCGTTCGGTTCGAACTCGATCCTGCGGGCCATCGTCGACGTGTACGCCGCGGACGATGCCGAAGCCAAGTTCGTCAACGACTTCTGTGCGGCATTCGCCAAGGTCATGGACAACGATCGCTTCGATCTCGCCTGATCCTTTCGACGCCGCCGCCTTCATGGCGGCCCGGTGTACCAAACACCGGTTACCAAACACGGTGTACCAAACACGGTGTAACAGAAATATGTAGCAACGTCCCGTCGGATCCGTTCCGGCGGGACGTTGCGCGTTAGCCCTTGTCGGGAAGGTCGTACTCCGCAATCACGTAGGGGTGATCGGGGTCGTAAGCGGTCAGCGGCACCGGGTCTGCGACCTGTCCCACCGGCCGGACCTCACTTCCCACTCGGTCCAGGCGGGCATCGCCAAGCGTTGCTCGCGCTGTCTCAGCGAGGGCCTCCAAGGCTGCGACAACCTCGGGATGGTCGTCGATGATGTCGTCGGTCTCACCGACGTCGGCCACAAGGTCGAAGAGCGCCGGCCGTTCCTTGCCCCGCTTGGAGAAGTGCAGCTTCCAGCGCCCGGAGCGAACTGCCTCAAGGTCGTTCATCCAGTAGTAGTAGAACGCCTCGTGGGGCGACGGCGCATCGTCGAACCAGAGACCCTGGATGTCACGACCGTCGATGATGCGGTCGCTCGGGATCCGCGCCCCGCACACCGCAGCCAGTGTTGGGTAGAGGTCCATCGCCGTCACCACCTCACCGCTCACCCGTCCGGCCGGGATGCGATCTGGCCAGCGGATGATGCCGGGGACCCGTTGACCGCCTTCCCACGTTGTGCCCTTGGTCCCTCGCAGCGGCTCGTTGCTGCCGCCGAGCGGTTCGGGGGATCCCCACGGTGGTGGGTTGTCGCCGAGCGACCCGTTGTCGCTGGTGAAGATCACGATGGTGTTGTCGGCAATTCCCTGGGCGTCGAGCTCTGCCAGCAGCACCGACGTCGCCCAATCGATCGACTCGACCGCAGCACCGTACGCCCCGTTCGTCGACTGTTCGGCGAAGCGCTGCTGCACGTAGATCGGCAGGTGCACATACATGTGGGCCAGGTACAGAAAGAACGGTCCACCGGCGCTTCGCCGCATGAAGTCGAGCGCCTCGCCAACGTAGCGTTCGGTGAGCGATGCCTGATCGGGTTGCTGTTCAACCACCTCGCCATCGACGATCAGCGGAAGCGGAGGCATCTCGGGTAGGAAGTCGGGTGCGTCGCGCTGGCGGCCCATATCGTTGCTGTAAGGGATGCCAAAGTAGTTATCGAAGCCGTGGTTGGTTGGCAGGAAGGCCGGTTGATCGCCGCAGTGCCACTTGCCGATCGCCTGGGTGGCGTAGCCCGCATCGGAAAGGACCCTGGCAAGACTGACCTCGGTCGGCGGTAGGCCAAGACCCATGCCCGGAAACAGCACGGACAACCCGTCAAACGATCCAAAACCGATGCGGGGCGGGTAGCAGCCGGTCAAAAGAGCGGCCCGAGCAGGCGAACACACCGGTGAAGCGGTGTAGAACGAGTTGAACTGCAGGCCGGCCGCAGCCAGACCGTCGAGCGCCGGCGTCTTGTTTCGCTCCGAGCCGTAGCACCCGAGGTCCCCGTATCCGAGATCATCGCAGTTGATCAGCACGACGTTCGGTTGTTTCTGCTCGGTCATCGAGTGCTCCCTAGGACCTCACGAAGGTAGGGGC
>CAZSTV010000295.1:0-1193 GCA_964609665.1 uncultured Acidimicrobiaceae bacterium | reverse complement strand
GGTAGGGGCGTGGCTGTCCTCGGTCAACCTGTCGCAGTGGGCCGCGACGGCTCCGAGTCGCGGCCGGAGATTTGACTTGCATTCGGGGGTGGCATTGACTTCGAATATGCGTCACGAAGAGCAAGTGCGACTCATCAAGCAGCTATGTGCCCATCTCGATGCGGAGACCTCCTGCGACGCCGGTGGTGTCCGTGTGCTGCCGACATCGGTCTACACCGATCGCGCTCTTGCCGACCGGGAATGGGAGGAGTTCTTCGAGAAGGTCCCACAGTGCCTTGGCATGTCCCGTGACCTCCCAGAGGCCGGCTCGTTTCTCACGAACAACGATCTCGGCGTGCCGATACTCGCCACTCGTGACGTCGATGGCACCTTTAAGGCGTTTGTGAACTCGTGCCGACACCGTGGAGTGGTGGTCGAGTCCGAGGAACGGGGGACCAAACGCCGTTTCAGCTGCCCGTTTCATGCCTGGACCTACGACAGCGGCGGCGCGCTGGTCGGGCTCCCGCGGACCGACCACTTCGGCGATGTGGACAAAGAGTGTCTTGGCCTGGTGCCGTTGCCTGCCGAAGAACGCCACGGCTTGCTGTTCGTCCATCCCGATCCCGATGCGACGATGAACCTCGACGAACTCCTGGGGGAGTGGTTCAACGACGAGTTTCCCACCTGGGGCTTTGGTGCGCTTGAGCCGCTCGTCAACGATGAGTACGACACCATGTGCAACTGGAAGCTGGCGCTTGACACCTTCGGTGAGACGTATCACTTCTCGGTGCTGCACAAGGACACCTTGTTCAACGGGTTTCACGGCAATGTTCAGATTCACGACGAAGTGGATCACCTGCACCGAATGATTCTGTGCAAGCGAGCCATCGACGCCGTGCGGGAACTTCCCGAAGATGAGTGGGACATCACCGTTGCCGGTCTTCCCGTGTATTGGGTGTTCCCGAATGCAATCTTCCTGCCGGTTGAGGGAGGGTGCTTTCTCGTGCGGATGTATCCGGACCGCAGCGACCCAGGTCGACATCTCAGCAGGGTGTCCTTCTACCGCCGTCCCGGCGAAGAGCTGAACGCTCCGGAGTTGATTGAATTCATGGCACAGGTGGGCCAGGACTTCGCCGAGATCATCCGAGACGAGGACTATGTAATGAGTGCCTCGCAGCAGACGGCAGCAAACTCGGGTGCCATGACCCACGTTG
>CAZSTV010000294.1:6399-6794 GCA_964609665.1 uncultured Acidimicrobiaceae bacterium | reverse complement strand
GTGGAGAACGACCGCTCGTGGGCGAGGGTGCCCCGGGTTACCTTCCACCCGGCCCCGGGCTCGCCGACAACGTTCTCCTCCGGCACCCGGGCGTCGGTGAGGAACACCTCGTTAAACGAGTTGTGGTAGTTCATCTGCTCGATCGGCCGGGTCTCGACACCGGGCTGGTGCATGTCGATGACGAAGTAGGTGATGCCGGTGTGCTTCGGTACGTCCCAGTTGGTCCTGGCGACGAGAATTGCCATGTCGGCATGGTGGGCGCTGGTGTTCCACACCTTCTGCCCGTTCACCACCCACTCGTCGCCGTCCTTAGTGGCGGTCGCCTTCATGCCCGCCAGGTCAGAACCGGCGCCCGGCTCGCTGAACAGCTGACACCATGCGAGCTCGCCGGTCAG
>CAZSTV010000294.1:0-6389 GCA_964609665.1 uncultured Acidimicrobiaceae bacterium | reverse complement strand
GCTTCAGCTCGTCGGACCCGTGGTCGTACATCGTCGGTGCGGCCAAACCCATGCCCGCCCCGAGGGGAACGGCAACGCCTCCGGCCCGACGGATGGTCGAGTGCGCAACGCGGTCGGCCCACGCCGGCAGGTCTCTGCCAAACCACTCCGATGACCAGGACGGGACCGCCCATCCGGAATCGACGAGCAGACCACGCCACTCCTGTAACGAAATGTTGGGGTCCCACGCGCCCTGGAACCAGTCGAGGACGTCGTGCGCAACCTGTTCTTCAGTGACCACCATTTGCTGCTGCTTCCGTCAGTCCACCGCTACCGGTGGTGTGGTTTCGCTGGCGTTGTCCCACATCACCTGATCCGGGACGGCCATTGTCTTTTCCCACTGCTCCGGCGGGTGCATGTGGTACGGAGCGTCGGCGAACGGAGGCTGCGGGACCGGCTCTTCGCCCGACTCGAAGGCGGCCGGGTTCTTCATGGCGTCAAGCTCGTCGGAGGTGATGCCGCACAGTCCGGTCACCTCCGGGTCAATCCAGGCTCGCTCGTCAATGTCGGAGCCGGTGCAAACCTCAAGGCTGAGACCTTCCGGGCCCGCAAAGTAGATGGACTGGATCATGCCATGGTCGATCGGTCCCATGACCTGAATACCTCGACTGCGGATCCGGTCCCGCATGGCCTTGACGTCTTCGAGCGAGTCGACGTGAAACGCCACATGTTGCATGGCGCCTCCCGTGACGGCACCGCCGGGGCCACCGGCATGGCTCAGCCCGATCTCAATCTCTTTTCCGTTGTCCGGGTGCTGCACGAACGCCACGTAGCTGTCGGGGGCAAGCTCGACAAAGCCGTGGTAGCAGCCGTCGACGCCGTGCATCCAGTACAGGGCCTTCAGCGGACAACCCAGAACGTCGCACCAGAACTCAAGCTGGGTCTTCATGTCTGTAGTGGACAGGGCGAGGTGGTTGACGCCCTTCGGGTGTAGTGCGGTCATCTGTAAACTCCCGGCTCGCCGACATGTGTGTCTCTGACATGGTGTCTAGGTCCAACGTAGGGCACCTTGACGGTGGCTGTCAGACCGACGACCGGTCACTCACCCCCGCTCGAACCTTCCAGAAAGTCGATGATGTAGCCGAACGCGGAGCGGTCCTGAATCAGGAACAGGTGGCTATCAACCCGAACTTTCCCAGCGGCCCTCGACGAGTGTGGCTTCGCCATCGACAGCGTTGCAGGTTCCATGCCAGCTCCACCGCTCCCCACGGCGACGTGCCTTGCGAAGTCCGTAGAGCGCCAGTCGACTAGGAGATTGAAGTCCGGGAAACCAATCCTGATACACGTCATTCAGCTGAAGACTCACGAGGTCTCCGTCGGTGTGACTCATCCAGCGTCCCTCAGCGACGGGCCCGACTGAGCTCTCGACGTGGAATCGCCCGCTATCAGCCGTCCCCAGTCCTTCGAGCCGAAAGTCGAACCATGCGGTTCCCCGCTCAACACGATGTCGTTCTGCTGACGCCGACGTGTCGACCTCAGTTTGGCCGGTTTGATTCAGACCTACGCCAAGGACGCCAGAACTAACTCGGGCCGAATAGAAGGGGGCGACCCGGCCTGGCAACAAGAAGGGTCTGGGCTCCAGACGCTGACCGTCGACGGAGGCCTCCAACGTCTTCACCGATCGAGGGAGAAGTCGGATCTGCTGGGCCAGCATGAATCGGAAGGTGGCGGGATCGGACTGGCCGGGCACTGCAGGAACGAACCAGGGCCGTCCGGAGCGGCGGAAGGTGTGACGCACCCGCACATGGACTTGACGGCCATCGTTGTCGTCGAAATCAACTTCGACATCTACGCTTCTTGGCCCGACCTCGAAGCGGGAGACGCGAAAACTCGTTGTTGACACTGACCCGAACGGCATGTGAGCCATGAACGGGTCGGTGACAAACCACTCACGATCCAGCTGTGCCGTCGATGGTGCAAACACATCGAGTTCTCCAGTTGAGCGATGACGGGCCACAATAACCACGTCTTGGCCTTTGAGCTTCAACTGTTGGATCTCGATGGACCGGTACGGTTCACCGGCGACGAATGGGGTCTCTACAAACGCCGCAAGCGGTGCCTCGCGCACGGCTATCGGAAAGATCTCAGCGATGGTCCACCTCCTGCTTCGAGTCGAATTACGTTACCGGAATGCGACATTGGATCCGGGCGAACCCCATTGGCCAAACACGGATCAGCAGCCACGATTGAGAAATACGGCCTCTGCCGTACCCAGCCATTCGTGCGTGAGTCTGCGGACGGTCAGCGGGGCCGGAGCGGCGACCGGATGCACCACGCCCTCAAAACATGATTCGACGCGCAGGCGAGAGCGGTGAAGGTGATACGACGAGGTAACCAACACCACCGATTCCCAACCCTCCGCGTTGGCAAGCTCCGAAAAAGCCTGTGCCTCACCTTTGGTGTCGTCGATCTCGGCTTGGATGCACACCACTCGATAGGGCTGAGTTGAGCTGCACTGTTCCGCTATCGCCGGGTACGCCGGCCATTTACGGTTGCCCTCGCTTAGAACCAAGGTAGGCGCAACCTCAGCGTTGGCCAGCTCGAGAGCCCGCTCGAGCCGTTCTCCGTCGCCACCAGCCAGAACGACGATGACGTCGGCTTGTTCGTTGGGAACGTTTGACCGAGGGTTGACGAACCATCGCTCAGTGAGGGCCACCAACCCGACCGAAAGCACTGCAACCAGAACTATCAGCATCTTTACTGGCCTTGAGAGTCCTCTCAACAGTGTGCCCTTCGGTCCTGACCAACGTTAATCGCGTAGCCCAGGGGAAGCAGAAGGACCCCGTCACGCAACCTTGGCCGGTTCGTCTGTCTCGGTCCCAAAGAACTCTGGCATCGTCGCCTGGCCGTCGGCTGAGATTCCGGTCCGCCGAAGCACGACCCTGACGGTCTCCACGACGATCTGAAAGTCCATCATCAGTGATGCGTTGTCCACGTAGTGCACGTCATGCTCGAACCGCTCCTGCCAACTGATGCTGTTGCGGCCTCGCACCTGAGCAAGGCCCGTAATGCCTGGCCTGACCTCATGTCGACGCGCTTGATAGTCGCTGTAGCGACCGAGGTAGATTTCTGGCAAAGGCCGGGGGCCAATCAGTGACATCTCACCCTTTAGAACGTTAACCAATTGTGGCAATTCGTCCAGCGATGCAGCCCGGATGACCTGTCCCACACGAGTGAGTCGTTCGGCGTCAGATCCTGGACCGTTTCTCATAGTGCGAAACTTGTATATTGAAAACAATTGGTTGTCTTTGCCAGGCCGGATTTGTCGAAAGAAAATCGGACGGCCCATGGACAGCAATACCGTCAATGCGGTAGCAGCCAGCACTGGCATGAGCACGATAAGCCCAACCAGGGAAACAAGTATGTCAATCTGCCGCTTCGCCATGCCTACCCTCTATCCGCCGACTCGCCGCCCTAGATAGAAAATCTAACCTATCAAAGGTGCCTGAAGTCTAGGATAAACCGCCCGAGCCAGCCCTCGAATCTGAGTTAATTCGCCTAGCCAATGCTCTCGGTCGCCACGATCGATACATGGGTCATATCCCACGCGAAAGGGCCTTTCCGTAGCCTGGTCTTTGTCGGAGCGATATCGTAGATCGACTACGGTGGACAATCAGGGGGGTATATGGGCACCGGCGGCGATTTTTCGAAGATGGCAAACCGACCCGGCGATGCTTCGGTTGTCTCCAGCTTGGCGCTCTCCGATCCGGTAGTCGCCACGCCACTGCAGGCGGGAATGTTGTTCCACGCGGTCGCCAACCCGGGCACCGGTGTCGACGTGGAACAGATCTCGATCCGCCTCCAGGAGTCGCTCGACGTCGACCGGTTCGCCGCCGCCTGGCAGCTGGTCTTCGAGCGGCACCCGATACTGAGTGCCCGTTTTACCTGGCGGGATAGCCCTGAGCCGCTCCTTCATCTCGATCGAGTCGACGATGTTGTGATCTCGATCCAGGACTGGAGCAACTACGACGATGATGAAACCGAGCAGCTCATCGCCGAAACCGCTACAGCGGATCGTTTGGCCGACTTTGATCTGGAAAATGGCCCAATCAGTCGCTTTGTACTTGCTGATTTGGGCACCGACAGCTGGTGGTTTCTCTGGTCTTTCCATCACTCGGTTCTCGACGGAAGATCGTTCCCAATCCTGCTGGAAGAAGTCTTTCTTCTTTACGATAAAGGGCTCGACCATCCCTTACCTCAAAGAACGCCGTTCCAGGACTACGCTCAGTTCCTAGAAGATCAAAATTTGGACGATGCCAAGGCCTATTGGACGACGAAACTTGCTGGCGTCGAAGCGGCGTCGAGCGTTCGCAGTCCGGAAATGCCCACCATCGACTCGGTGAGCGCGCCATCGGTTGACTTCATCTCTGTCGACCTCGATCGAGAACGGACCGATCGGCTTCGTTCCCTGGCCTCCCGGGCGGACGCGTCTCTCAACACATGCGTCCAAGCGGCCTGGTATCTGACGCTGCTGCACTACACCCAGCAGCCAACGGTGGTCTTCGGAACCACTCGGGCGTGCCGCCACTCCGTCGAAGGATCCGCTGACATGGTCGGCCTCCTTATCAACACAGTGCCGATGGTGGTAGAAGTTGACCGGACCGAGTCGGTTCTCCAACTACTCGGACGGTTACGGGCGGAACAGACCGAGCTTCGGCGCCACGAGACCACGCCCCTGCCGGTCATCAATGCTTGTGCCACCGACTGGTCCGGTCCGCTGCTGGAAAGCATCGTGGTGTTCGACGACGCATCGCTAGACGCCAGAATGGCGTCAGCGTTTCCCGACAACGCTGCGTCCCGACATTTCCGATACGACGGTCAAACCAACTTCCCCCTCACCCTCTTGGCCTACGGCGACCCGGAAATGTCGGTCCGCCTTGAGTACGCAGTCGATCGCTATAGCGCCGAGGACGCCCAACGGCTGTTAGGGCACTTCCTCAACCTGCTGGATGGTCTTGGCAATGACGTCGATCGGCCGGCGGTTGAGGTGCAGTACCTGACCGAACCCGAGCTGGAGCGCTACGACACCTGGAACGCCACCGAGGACACTGACTATCTGCTCGAAACAACGCTCATGGCGATGTTCGAGCAACAGGTTGAGGTCACGCCTGACGCGCCAGCGCTCGTCTTCGATAACGAAGTCCTGAGCTATGACCAGTTCAATCGACGGGCCAACCGGTTGGCTCACCACCTCCGCGGACGCGGCGTTGGCCCAGAGTCGATGGTCGGGGTTTTCACCGAGCGTTCGTTCGAGATGATGGTGGCCATCTACGCAGTCCTGAAAGCGGGCGGTGCCTACGTGCCACTCGACCCGGAACATCCGGCGGAACGGCTCGGGTTCATGGTGGATGATTCCGGCGTTGAGCTGGTCCTCACCCAATCTCATCTGGTCGAGGCGATCGTCGACATTGACGTCGAGAAGCTCTCCCTCGACGAGCCCGACCTGGTCTTGGCCAATTCCGACGACGCCAATCCGCCGGCCAGCGCCGGGCCTGACAACATGGCGTACCTGCTCTATACCTCGGGTTCGACCGGTCGGCCGAAGGGCGTCATGATCGAGCACCGATCGATCGTCAACCGGCTGATCTGGATGCAGGGGCCTATGGTCTCAACGCTGCGGACTGCGTACTTCAGAAGACTCCCTACACCTTTGACGTGTCGGTTTGGGAACTGTTCTGGCCGCTACAGGTCGGTGCTCGGCTTGTTATGGCCAAACCCAGCGGCCATCGGGACACCGCCTATCTGGCGGAGGCAATCGAGCGCCATTCGGTCACCACTCTCCATTTTGTGCCGTCGATGCTCCAGCTGTTCGTAGAGGAGCCGACCATCGGTAGGTGCCAGACGGTAGAGCGGGTCATCTGCTCCGGCGAAGCGCTTCCTCGCTCGCTTCAGGATCGTGTGTTCGCCGTGCTCTCGACCGAGCTCCACAATCTCTATGGACCGACGGAGGCCGCGGTTGACGTCACCTGGTGGGCTTGTGACGCCGACTCGCCGCTCGACACGGTTCCCATCGGCTACCCCATCGCCAACACCGAGGTTCATGTTCTGGACCCGGACCTACGGCGCCTACCGATCGGTGTTCCCGGTGAGCTGCACATCGGCGGTGTGCAGGTTGCCCGCGGCTACCACAACCGCCAGGAACTGACGGCGGAGAAGTTTGTCACGGACCCTTACGGGAAACGACCGGGCGCTCGCCTGTACCGCACCGGAGATCTGGTCCGCTATCAATCTGATGGGGCCGTTGAATTTCTCGGCCGAATCGACCATCAGATCAAGATTCGTGGACAGCGAGTCGAGCTCGGTGAAATCGAGGCCGTCATCGCCGATCATCCGGCGATCAAGGAGACCGT
>CAZSTV010000293.1:0-6796 GCA_964609665.1 uncultured Acidimicrobiaceae bacterium | reverse complement strand
CTCGCCGTCGGCGCCGCAGGGTTTGTGCTGTTCGGCTTCAACTCGACCGCCACCAACCTTGCATTCGGGGCTATCGCCGACAGCTTCTCCGACGTTCCGGAATCGATCGTGTCGTGGGTCGCCTCCGGCTACTTCATTGCCGCGGCAGCGTTCCTACCTCTGGGCGGGCGGTTGGCGGACCGGCTCGGCCGCCGCAGGGTCTTCAACGCCGGGCTCGTCGGGTTTGCCATCTTTGCCGTCGGTTCGGCGGTGGCGCCGACCATATGGGTCCTCATCGCCAGCCGGATCGGCCAGGCCATGGCGGGGGCGCTCGTCATTCCCGCGTCGCTGGCCATGGCGTTGCCGGGCTTCCCTATCGGCCGGCGGTCATCTGCGGTGGCAACCTGGGCCGCGGCGGGGCCCCTCGCGTCGGCGGTGGCGCCGAGCGCGGCGGCAGCCCTACTCCAGGTCAGCAGCTGGCGTTGGGTGTACTTCCTGAGCGCGCCATTCGCGCTTGCGGTCTTTGCCACATCGCTGGTGTTCGTCTCCAAGTCCAAGGCCGAGGAGGACCAGGAGCGCCTTGACCTCGTCGGCACCGCGCTGGCCACCGCATCGATTGCGCTACTCATCATTGGCATCAGCAACGGGCCGGGCTGGGGCCTCGGCGCGCCGCAAACGCTTGGCTGCCTGTTTGCGGCAGTGGCATTCGGCGTCGGTTTCCTTTTCCGCTCGACCCGCCACCCTGCGCCGCTGCTCAACCTCGCTCTGCTGCGCATACCCGAGGTGGCGGTCGCCAACCTGGCAAACCTCCTCATGTCCATCACCTCGCTTTCGATATGGCTGATCTGGCCGCTGTGGTTGGGGCGGGTCTGGGGCTACTCGACGAGCAGGGTCGGCCTGGCCATCACCATCGGGCCGATCTGCGCCGCCTCCGCAACCCTGCTCGGAGGACGCCTCGCCGACCGCTACGGCCAGCGCTGGTTGATGATCTTCGGTTCCGGGCTCGCCACCTGTGCCGTGCTGTGGAGCTTCTTCATGTTCGGCGCCGAACCCGACTACGTCCGGGAGTTCCTCCCGATGATCGTTGGGTTTGGCATCGGCTGGGGTATCTCCAACCCCAGCATGAACAGCTGGGCGCTCTCGACCGTTCCCCAGGCGGTCTTTGGTGAGGTCAACGCCTCGTTCAACACCATTCGGAACCTCGGCGGGGCGATCGGCGTGTCGACCGTCGTCGCCATTATCGGCCCTGCAGACCGGCCGGACGTGCTGGACGCCTACGACAGAGCAAACCTGTTCTTCGCCACCACCATCGGCCTGTCATGTCTGACGGTGGCCATCGGCACCTACATCATCAGCCGCTCACCCTCTCGGGTGACGGACTGACCCCAGCGGTTTCGAACAGCGGTTTCGACGAGAGGATTTCGAACGGTTCGGTCGTTTGCGCAAGGATGGCGGCCATGACCTGGGAACCGGAGATTGAAGAGCTCGAACGTCGTAAGCAACTGATCCAAGAGATGGGCGGGGCCGACAGCGTTGCCTTTCACCATGGGCGCGGCAAGCTGACGGTCCGGGAACGGATCGATCTGCTGCAGGATCCCGGAAGCTTTCGAGAAATCGGAGCGCTGGCGGGTACGCCGGTGTGGAACGACGACGGGTCCCTGGCGTCCATAACGCCCGCCAATCATGTGATCGGCACCGTGAAGCTCGACGATCGGCGGGTGTCGGTGACCGGCGGCGACTTCACCATTCGGGGCGGCGCTGGCGACGGCAACGTCGGCCAGAAGTACGTCACTGCGGAACGGCTGGCCCGAGACCATCGCATGCCACTGGTCCGGCTGCTCGACGCCACCGGCGGCAGCGTCAAGACGTTCGAGAAGCTCGGCCACACCTACCTGCCACAAAACCCGATCCCCGAACTGGAGGCAGAGTTGCTTTCCCAGGTCCCGGTGGTGTCGGCAGTGCTCGGCTCGGTCGCCGGCCTGCCGGCAGTGCAGGCCTGCCTGGCTCACTTCAACGTGATGGTGAAGGACACCACCCAGGTGTTCGTCGCGGGGCCTGCGGTGGTCAAGGAAGGTACGGGCCAGGACATCACCAAAGAAGACCTTGGCGATGAGCGGGTGCAGATTCCCAACGGTGTCATCGACAATCTGGCCGAGTCCGAAGAGGACGCGTTCCAACAGATCAGGCAGTTTCTGTCCTACCTCCCGTCGAACGTGTGGGAGTTGGCGCCAAAGGTCGAGACCGATGACCCGATCGATCGTCGCGAAGAGTCGCTGGTGTCGGTCATCCCCCGCAACCGTCGGCGGATCTATGACCCCTATCCCATCTTGGACGCGGTACTCGACGAGGGTTCGTTCTTCGAGATTGCCAAGCTGTCGGGCCGTGGCAACATTGTCGGCCTCGGCCGCATCGGCGGGTATCCGGTCGGCATGATGATCAACAACCCTCGCTACTACGGCGGCGCCATGGGCATCCTCGAGGGCGAGAAGGCAATGCGGATGGTGCAGCTGTGCGACACGTTCCACCTGCCGTTCATTTGGCTTGCCGATGAACCGGGCTTCCACGTCGGTCCAGAGATGGAGGCCCTCGGTATTCTGCGGGCCGGGGCCAGGGCGGCAACCGTCTTCGGCACCAGCCGGATGCCGATGTGCGCTGTGGTCATGCGTCAGCTGTACGGCGTTGCCGGTGGGCTGCACTACCGGGAGGCGGGCATGTACCAGCGCTACGCCTGGCCATCGACTCATGCAGGCTCGATGCACATCGAGGGCGGCACCATGGTTGCCTACAAGCGTGAGATCGAGGCGGCGGAGGACCCGGCAGCACACCGCGCCACCATCGAAGCTCGACTGGAAGCGGTGGCGTCGCCATTCCGCAACGCCCACGCCTACGACATCGAGAACATCATCGACCCGCGGGACACCAGGATGCTCCTGTACGAGTTCGTCGAGCAGGCCCAATCGGTGCTCGCATCTCAACTCGGGATGACCGCCGGGCCCAGTTTCCGCCCCTAGCGGAGTCGGGCAACCACTGACACCGGGCCGCCTGGTCCACGAACCGCTCACAATCACATCCGATTGGCCGACAGTTCAAGAATGGATCGGATGCCGGACTTCGACCCCGGCAGCCCAATCTCGCGATTGGTCGAGCTGGATCGGGAAGTAAACAAATCTGCGGTCATCGTCAGCATCGCCTCAGCGGTGCTCGCCCTTCCGTTTTGGTCCCGCGATCCGGCGCTGGTGTACGCCGCCTGCATTCCACTGCTGATGCGGGTGTTGCGCCACCTTCTGGTTGACTCCGATCAAAGCCTGTATCGGTGGTCGCTCACCAACGCCTACGCCACCGGCGCGGCAGTGACCGTCGCTGCGTCAGTAACGGGCGGGCTCGACAGTCCGGTCGTGATGTTCACCATCGTCATCGGCGTCATGACCTCCATGCTGTTCGCCCACCAGCATCTCTGGAACCTCTACCCCATCGCCATAATCGCTGTCATCGCGGCCATCGACTGGCGGCAGGGCAGCATCGGCGACACCGACCTGTTGGTTTCCGCGTCCGCATGCCTGGTCGCGCTGTCGGTCCCCGGCTGGTCTCGGACATGGTCGGCATTGAGCTGACCTACCGGGAGAAGGCGGTGCTCGACTCTCTCACCGGCTGCCTCAACCGCAGCTCCATGAAAATGCGCATGAACGAGCTTCAGTACCAGGCGGAACAGATGGCAGACCACATCGGTGTCGTCGCCATCGACATCGATCACTTCAAGCTCATCAACGACAAGTACGGCCATGGCGTCGGCGACGAAGTCTTGCAACAGGTTGCCTACGCCATCCGACGGAACCTTCGTCGGTTCGAGCTGCTGTACCGCACCGGTGGCGAGGAGTTTCTACTCCTGCTCCCGGGGGCGCCTCCCGACGTGACCTACCGCCTCGGTGAATCGATACGACAGTCGGTGGCGAGAGAGGAATTTCAGGTCGGTCGGGTGACCATCTCGGTCGGCACAGTGTCCGAGCTTGCGCCGACGAACATGGAAGACCTCGTGGCCCGAGCCGACCAGTCGTTGCTCGACGCCAAAGCCGCCGGTCGGAATCAGACCGTCCAGTCCGTCGGCTAGCGACCAGAGCGGTGAGGCACTGGCCCGCCGCTCCCCTGGGCCAAGTTGCCGGAGCCTGACCGCTGCTGATAGTCCCTAGTGTGGTGCTGAGGGCCGAAAGCTGAGAGCCGAGAGCTGAACGGTCCGTCCGTTCACGGAGGAACAGAACATGACCATGGAGTCCGTGCAGAATTTTCGTGAGATGGGGGGACTTCCCACCGTCGACGGTGGCACGGTCCGCCAGGGTCGGCTGTTCCGCAGCGGCCATTGGAGCAAGGCAACCGATGGCGACATCGCCACACTCGCCAGCCACAATCTGGCGGCTGTCATTGACTTTCGGGCTGACATCGATCGGGTCGGCGATGGCGGGCCGGACCTGCTTCCCGACGGTCCCGAGTACATCCAGATGCCAATGGCGGACGTGGACTCGGTTGGTGAGGACCTTCGCTCAACATTGCTGAGCGGCGACCAGTCGCTGGTTGAGGAACGCTTCGGCAACGGCCGGGCCGAGGAGCTGGCGTCACAGTTCGTCACCAACCTGGCCATGAACGAGCACCACCAGGAGGTCTTTGGCCGCTTCCTGAGCTCCGTTGCCGAGGCCACTGCCCAGGATCGGGCGGTGATGTGGCATTGTTCGGCAGGCAAGGACCGGGCCGGGTGGGCGTCAACCCTGGTCGGCATGGCCCTTGGGGTGGAAGAGGATGCCCTGGTTGAGCACTACGAGGCAAGCAACATTCACCGGCCGGTCGAAGGGCGCCTCGCCTACTACGCCGAGCGTGGCCTCGACGTTGAAATCATGCGGCCCTTTCTGATGGTGCACGGCGACTACCTGCGCAACGGGCTCCAAATGGTGGACGAGACCTGGGGCTCGCGGGAAACGTACCTGAGCGACGCTCTCGGCTTCGGACCCGAAGCGGTAGCGCAGCTGCGGGAGAAGCTGGTCGTCAGCGCCTAGCCCACAGGCCAGATCGATTACCCAGCGGTCCCGACAGAAACTACGTTTGGACTCATGCTTACCGAATCGCTAACCGTGTCGCGTGCGGCCTTTGAGGCCGGCACCGGCTGGGAACTCAAGCCGGAAGGAGCGTGTCGGGGCGATATCTGCATTCCGCTGGCCTCGCCACCCGATGGCGACAACGTGGACGTTGCGTCCATGGCGACGCAGATGGCGTTGCCTTTGGTCGCCGATGAGAAACACGGCCTCTGGTCGCTCGGCCCCTACAGCGGCGGCAACACCACCCTGGTCTCGGCCCAGGCTCCGGAACTGACGCTGCCAGACCTGGACGGCAACATGTTCTCGCTGTCATCGCTGCGTGGGCAGAAGGTCTTGATGATTGCCTGGAGCCCCTATTGAGGCTGCTCCGCTGATCTGCCCGTGTGGCAGACCTTCCGCAACCAGCTTCACGCCGACGGCCTGGAAATCGTGACCGTCGGACTTGAGACCGCCGGTGCCGAGGCCTGCAGGCCGTACATCGAAGCCGCCGCTCCAGAGCATCCCTCGTTGATCGATCAGGGTCACAAGTCCGCTGAGCTGTTCGGCTTCATCAATATTCCGAACGCCGTGTGGATCGATGAGGACGGCGTGATCGTTCGTCCATCGGAGACCGCCCCCGGGCCGGCGTCGATTGAGCGGGAGGCCAGGAATCCCTTTGCCGGGATGGAACCACCGCAGCACCTCATGGAGATCGCCGGCGAGGCGGTGAACATTCAGTCCAGCCCCGCCGAGTACGAAGCTGCCATCAGAGACTGGGTTGCGAAGGGTGCTGACAGCCAGTTCGCGCTGTCGGCAGATGAAGTGATCGCACGGTCCCAGCCGCGTGATGGCGATGCGGCAACCGGACAGGCCCACTTTGAATTGGCGGCCCGGCTGGAAGCAATGGGTCACCACGATGACGCTGTCCCCCACTACCGCGAGGCCCACCGGCTGACGCCGAACAACTTCAGTTACAAGCGCCAGGCGTGGTCGTTGGAGCCGAGTGGCGGAGACCTGGCGGGGCCGGTCACCCGATTCTGGCAGGGACCCGTCGAGGGAGCCGAGGACCAGTGGCCCTACGAGGGCGATTGGCTCTCCGAGGTCCGAGCCAAGGGGGCCGAAAACTACTACGAGGCGTGGAAGCCGTAAGAGGAGGAACCAATGCCCGGGCTCACCGACGTTGAACGCGATGAATTTTTGAGCGAGCCCGGGCACCTGTTGCGCCTCGGGACGATAGGGACCGATGGCCTACCTCGGGTGGTGCCCATCTGGTTCCTCTACGACGAGAACAAGTTGTGGTTCACGCCGCGTGCCAGGTCGGCCTGGCTCGAGGATCTTCGCGCGAATCCTGGCGTGTGCTGCACGGTCGACGAGAGCGGCGGTCTTGTCCGCAAGGTGATCGCCCGTGGGACGGCCGTTCTGGAACATGACCTTGGTGAGGATGACGCCTGGCGGGACCGGTACCGGACCATTGCGCTGCGGTACACCCCGGAGCGCTTTGCCGACGCCTACCTCCAGGACACCCATGATGAGCCGAGGGCCCTCTACTCGGTGGACTTGGCACAGGCCGACACCGCAACGTGGCGGATGCCGGCCAAGGGCGAGGACCGGCTCGCGGTGTGGTCAACGAAGTACTACCACTCGGGACCCCGTTCCGCCCAGGGTGCTACGGGAAGCGAGACCTAGAGGTAAGCATGGACATGCGGGGTCAGTTCAAAGGGTGATGACTGCAACTTCGGGGTTGTGGTTCCACCGGTCAG
>CAZSTV010000292.1:0-6800 GCA_964609665.1 uncultured Acidimicrobiaceae bacterium | reverse complement strand
TTCTTGACGTCGGAGCGAATACGGCGAGCCTCCGCCGCCTTTTCCAACGCGGCCTGACGCTGCTCCGGCGTCAATTTTGGTGGACTAGGCATGGGGGCACCGTATCGGTTCAAGTGCCACCACGACCAACCTGGAGCGCCGTCGATACCAGGTCGGAATATCGCACCGGGGCATGATCGCCGTTTCCCGCATGTCCGAACCTACGAACCGAGATTTCCGAACAGCTCAGCGGCTGCTGCGGCCGGGTCATCGGCCAAGGTGACCGCCCGCCCGATGACGAGCAGATCGGCACCGGCGTCGAGCGCCTCGGCCGGGGTGACCGGGTTCGGCTGATCGTGACGCTCCGCGCCCGCAGCCCGAATGCCGGGCACAACCCGAAGTGTCCGTGGCGACAGCTCCCGCGCATCCTTCAGATGCATCCCGGAGCAGACAATGCCTCCGCAACCGGCTTCGACAGCAACACGCAATCGGTTCGGCACAATGTGGTCCGGCGCATCGGCATCGCTGGTCAGCACCGTGATGGCGACCGCGACCGGGTCTTCCAAACCGGCGTTCCTTGCGCCGCTCTGCAGTCCCTCGACGCCGGCCTTCAGCATGTCTGAGCCGCCGTGAGCGTGCATGGTGAGGTACTTCGCTCCGAGTGCACCGCACACCCCGGCGGCCTTGCCGACCGTTGTGGGGATGTCATGCAGCTTCAGATCGAGGAAAACGTCGAATCCGTTGTCGAGCATGGTCCCGACGGCGTCAGGGCCGGCGGCGGTGTACAGCTCAAGACCAACCTTGGCCACGCCAAACCAGGGGGACAGCTGACGGGCCAGCCGTACCGCCTCCACCAGGTCATCGACGTCCAAAGCGAGAGCCATTTTGGCCCGTAGCTCCGGGGCAAGCCCCTCGGTCACCGTTTCGGCTTTCGTTGCCACAGGTTTTCTCCTTCGTTGCCAGGTCTTTGCAAGCCCATGTGGGCAGGCCTACACAACTGCTGTTCCGATCAAATCGACGAATCGTTCTACCCTCTGATTAGCACACCAGCGAGCCACATCGGTGCCTAGACGGCCAACGGTGCGAGGATCTGCGAACGTTGCAGTGCCAACTTGCACGGCGTTTGCCCCGACCCGTGCGAACTCGACCACGTCTTCAGCCGTCGCGACGCCACCAACGCCGATGATCGGCAGGTCCGGACAGGCGGAACGGACGTCGTACACGGCACGGACCGCCAACGGGTGAATCGCAGGCCCAGATACCCCGCCCGCTCCCCCGCCAAGGCGAGCACGACCGGTCACCGGGTCAAGGCTCAGCCCAAAATAGGTATTCACCAGGGTGACGGCCTCGGCCCCACCGGCTTCGGCCGCCCGAGCGATGTCGGCAAGCCCCGGCCCGATGTTGGGGCTGAGTTTCGCCCAGCGAGGACGACCACACGCGGCGGTCGCAGCAAGCACTTCTTCGGTCATCTGTTGGCTGTGACCGAACATGGCGTTTCCGGCCTCGGTATTGGGGCAGGAGATGTTCACCTCCACAGCGATCACGTCGTCGGGGGCATCGGTCAAGGCCTTGGCCGCCAACTCATAGTCGGCAACGGTCCTGCCCCAGATCGACACGACGGTCGTAGCGTTTGCCCGCTGGAGGTCCGGAAGCTCGTCGGTCATCCAACCCTCGACACCGGGGCCCTGCAGCCCCACCGAGTTGATCATGCCAGACGGTGTCTGGTGGACCCGGATGGGGTCGTTTCCTTCGCACACGAAGTGAGCAAGGGACTTGACCACCACCGCACCGAGCGCTGACAGGTCGACGTACGCGCCAAGCTCGGCACCGTGCCCGGCCGTCCCGGCCGCGGTCATGATCGGCGAGTCGAGGGTCAGAGAACCAACCCTGGTCGACATGTCCACCGATGCTGTCGCCGCAGGTCGGAGCGACCGTAGTGGGTTGAAGCGCATCTCAGTCGGTGCCGCCAGCGTGGATCGCCTGGAGCGATCGCACATCGAGACTCTGATCCCGCAGCTCCTGCAACCCTCGGGCGGTGGCCCGAGCTGCGGCGAGAGTGGTGAGAAGCGGCACGCTGTTCTGTCCGGCCGCAATGCGAATGTAGGCCCCGTCCGCTCTCGGTCCCCGGCCTCGAGGGGTGTTGATCACCATCGAGACATCGCCGTTCTCAATCAGGTCGACAGCATTGGTACCGCCCTGATCCAGGCGGTCGATCACCTGGTCGACCGGCACGCCACTCTCGCCAAGGCTGGCCGCAGTGCCAGCGGTGGCCACCATCAGGTAGCCGAGGTCCATCAGTTGCTTCGCAACCTCAACACCCTGTTCCTTGTCTCGGTCGGCCAGGGAGAGAAACACCTTTGACCCCTGCGGCGGCGGAAGGACTGTGCCAGCGCCAAGCTGGCTCTTGACGAACGCCAGACCCGGGGTGGCGTCAATGCCCATCACCTCGCCGGTGGAACGCATCTCCGGGCCGAGCAGCGCGTCGGTTTCGGGGAACCGGTTGAACGGAAGCACCGCTTCCTTGACCGACCAGTAGCCGGTCACCGGCTCGGCGGCGAGGAGACCCTCGGATCGCAGTTCGGCCAGGGTGGCGCCGGTCATGACTCGTGCCGCCACCTTGGCGAAGGGACGGCCGGTGGCCTTGGATACGAACGGCACCGTTCGGGACGCCCGAGGGTTGGCCTCGATCACAAACGCCTCGTTGTCTTTGACCGCGAACTGCACGTTGATCAGCCCGACGACGGTCAGCTCCTCTGCGAGACGTTTCGTGTAGTCCGTGAGGGTCGCAACGATGTCCTGGCCGAGCGTCGGCGGTGGCAACACACAGGCGGAGTCTCCGGAGTGCACACCAGCTTCCTCGACGTGCTCCATGATGCCGCCGATGACCACTTCGCCGTCCAGGTCGCGGACCGCATCAACATCAACTTCGATGGCGCTTTCCAAGAACCGATCGATCAGCACCGGCCGCTCGGCGGACAGGCCGCCTTCTCGACCAAGTGACCCGGTCTCACCGAGCGCCTTCATCGCCGATGACAGGTCCTCTTCGTTGTAGACCAGCTCCATCGCCCTGCCGCCGAGCACATAGCTTGGGCGCACCAGCGCCGGGAACCCGACGCTATTGGCAACGTTCAACGCTTCTTCAACGGTGATTGCCGTACCGCCGGGGGGCTGGGGAATGTCGAGCCGGCGACACACCTCTGCCCACTGGTCACGGTCTTCTGCGGCATCGATTGATGAGGGGGCGGTGCCTAGCACCAACTCGGGCGGCAACTGGTCCGCCAGCTTCAGTGGGGTCTGCCCGCCGAGCGAGACAACGATGCCGACCAGAGACCCGGAGGCCTGTTCCGCCTCGACGATGTTGAGCACATCCTCGTGGGTGATCGGCTCAAAGTAGAGCCTGTCGGAGGTGTCATAGTCGGTGGAGACCGTCTCCGGATTGCAGTTGACCATGATGGTCTCGAACCCTGCCTCTCGCAGCGCAAAGCTTGCGTGAACACAGCAGTAGTCAAACTCGATTCCCTGACCGATCCGGTTTGGGCCGGAGCCGAGAATCATCACCTTGTGACGTGAGCTCTCGGTTATCTCGCTCTCGTCCTCGTACGTGGAGTAGTGGTACGGGGTCTTGGCCTCGAACTCCGCGGCACAGGTGTCCACCGTCTTGAACGTGACGTTCACCCCGGCGTCGGCTCTGGCGGCGCGGACCGCCGCCTCGTCGCCACCGAGCAGGTACGCCAGCTGGTCGTCGCTGAACCCGAGCTGCTTGGCCCGACGCCAGTCGGCCTTGGCGAGGTCGCCGATGGAGCGGCCCTCCAGGCTCTGGCGTTCCTCAACCACCACCGACATCTGGTCCAGGAACCAGCGGTCGATCTTGGTCAGGTCGAAGAGCTCATCGACGGTCAGCCCGGCTCGCATGGCGGCCTCAACCTCGAACAGTCGGTCCGGTGTTGCCACCTGCACCCGCTCGATGAGCTCGTCCCTGGTCATTTCGTTGAAGCGAAGCTCGGCAGCATTGCCGTTCAGCCCGGTCTGGCCCAGTTCGAGGGATCGACAGGCCTTCTGTAGTGATTCCGGGAAGGTCCGCCCGATGGCCATGACCTCACCGACCGACTGCATGGAGGTGCCGAGCACGCCCGAGGTTCCTGGGAACTTCTCGAATGCCCAGCGAGGAATCTTCGTCACCACATAGTCGATGACCGGCTCAAACGAGGAGGGCGTCTTCTTTGTGATGTCGTTCGGGATCTCGTCCAGGGTGTAGCCGACCGCAAGCTTGGCGGCGATCTTGGCGATGGGAAAGCCGGTCGCCTTCGATGCCAGCGCGGATGAGCGACTGACCCTGGGGTTCATCTCGATAACCACCATCCGGCCGTCTTCGGGATCGACGGCGAACTGCACGTTCGACCCGCCGGTCTCCACCCCGACCCGACGCAGGCAGGCAAACGCGGCGTCACGCATCCGCTGGTACTCAACGTCGCTGAGGGTCTGGATGGGGGCGACGGTGATGGAGTCTCCAGTGTGGACGCCCATCGGGTCAAAGTTCTCGATGGAACAGATGATGACCTGGTTGTCTCGATGGTCACGCATGACCTCGAGCTCAAACTCTTTCCACCCTGCGATGGATTCCTCGATGAGGATCTCCGAGATGGGGCTGGCCGCCAAACCGTTGGCGGCAACCGCTTTGAACTCCTCGGCTGTGTGGGCGATGCCGGTCCCGCGGCCACCGAGAATGTATGCGGGGCGAATTACCACGGGAAGGCCGATGTCCTCGATGATCTCCAGCGACTCTTCCATGGTGTGGGCGACGCCGCTACGTGGCACTTCGAGCCCAATCTCGATCATCGCCTCTTTGAACCGCTGGCGGTCCTCGGCGGTGGCGATCGCCTCGGCGTCGGCCCCGATCAGCTCAACGTTGTGCTCATCCAACACGCCGGCCTCGACCAGCTCCATCGCCAGGTTCAGAGCGGTCTGCCCGCCAAGCGTCGCAAGGACGGCCTCGGGCTTCTCGGTCTTGATGATGGTGGTCAACACCTCGAGGGTGAGCGGCTCGATGTAGGTGGCATCAGCGAAGTCCGGGTCGGTCATGATGGTGGCCGGGTTCGAGTTGGCCAACACCACCCGATAGCCATCGTCTCGCAGGGCTCGACAGGCCTGGGTGCCCGAATAGTCAAACTCGCAGGCCTGACCAATCACGATCGGGCCGGACCCGATGACCAAAATCGTCTCGATGTCGGTACGTTTACCCATGCTCAGGCCTCACCGTCTGCTTGGGCGCCAGCAGCGGCGCTCATCATGTTCGCGAACCGCTCAAAGAGGTAGGCACTGTCGTGCGGTCCGGGGCTCGCTTCCGGGTGATGTTGCACACTGAACGCGGACCCGTCCAGGAGCCGCATCCCTTGGCACACACCGTCGTTCAGGTTTACGTGCGTCACTTCGGCCCGGCCTTCCAGCGATGCCGGGTCGACCGCAAAGTTGTGGTTCTGGCTGGTGATCTCCACCTCTTCGGTGGTGAGATCACGGACCGGGTGATTTGCTCCGTGATGGCCGAACGGCAGCTTGATGATCTTTGCCCCGATGGCCAGGCTCAACAGCTGGTGACCGAGGCAGATGCCGAAGATCGGGACCTTGCCGAGCAGCTCTCGGATGGTTTCGACCGCGTACGGAACCTCGTTGGGGTCGCCGGGACCATTCGACAGAAAGACACCGGAGGGGTTCTTCGCCAGTACGTCGGCGGCCGACGTTGCAGCGGGAACCACCTCGACGTCTCCGATGGTGCTCAAGTGTTCGACGATGGCCGACTTGATGCCAAAATCGAACGCGACGATTCGGTGCCCGGCACCGGAACCGGTGAATGCTGCCCGGTAGGGCGATTCGGTGGTGACCTTCGCCACCAGGTCGATGCCATCGGTGCCCGGCTCGTCGGCTGCCGCCTGCTTGAGCGTCGTCAGGTCGACGGCGCCGGTGCCTTCAATCGGACCAAACGCGCCTGGCATCGCACCGCTGCTGCGGATGACCCGGGTGAGCCGCCGCGTGTCCAGCCCCGCGATACCGGAAAGGCCGCTGGCGCTCAGGAACGCCTCTAGCGACTGTTCGGCCCGCCAGTTCGAGTGCCGCCGTGCCAGATCTCGCACGATAATGCCCCTGGCAAACGTGGAGCGAGACTCCGAGTCGGCGGGCGTAACACCGTAGTTGCCGATGTGCGGGTAGGTGAACGTGATGATCTGCCCCGCGTATGACGGGTCGGTGATGACCTCCTGGTAGCCGCTCAGCGCGGTGTTGAAGACCACCTCGCCCGATGCGATGCCGTCTGGCTGCACTGCGCCGATGTGTTCGCCTTCAAAGACGGAACCGTCGGCAAGAACCAACGCCGCTGCCGCCGGCCTGCTCACCGGACCGCCTTTCCGTCGACGACCACCGGTTCACCCCGGTAGATCGTGTGGCGAACCTTGCCGGTCACCTCTCGGCCATGGAATGGCGTGTTGTTACTCAGGCTCGACTGGTCGGCCCGGTCAACCGTCCAGGTGTGGTTCGGGTCAACCACCGCCAGGTTGGCCGGCCGACCAACCTCGATCGGCCCGCCGTGGGTGTCGCTCAAACCGCCGATCCTGGCCGGCGTCGTTGACATGATGTTGACCAGTTGTCCCGGTGTCAGGTCCAACTCGGTGTTGGCCAGCGCGTACGCTGTCTCCAGGCCGAGCATCCCGGGAGGGGCCTGGTCGAACGGCTGCTCTTTCGAGTCCGAGGTGTGCGGAGCATGGTCGGTGGCGATCGCGTCGATGGTGCCGTCGGTGAGGCCCTTGCGGATGGCCTCGACATCGGCCTTGGTC
>CAZSTV010000291.1:0-6844 GCA_964609665.1 uncultured Acidimicrobiaceae bacterium | reverse complement strand
CCATCACGTTGTTCTTCGGGTTACCGATCGACTCGCCGTAGAACGCCTTGGTGTTGGGCCGAACCGCGGCCCGCCAGGCGTCGAGGTCATCCGGGTCATCGACGAAGGTGGTTTCAATACCCAGCTTTGGCAGCGTGTAGTGCAGCAGGTTGTAGGTGCCGCCATAGAGCGCCGCTGATGCGACCAGGTGTGAGCCCGCCTCGGCGACGTTGAGGATGGCCAGCGTTTCCGCAGCCTGCCCCGAAGACACGAGCAGCGCTCCCGGCACGCCGGCTGCCGTTGACGACAAACCGTTCTCAAGCGCGGCGACCCGGGTCTCCACCACGCCCTGGGTCGGGTTCATGATGCGGGTATAGATGTTCCCAGGCTCGCCGAGTGCGAACAGGTTGGCCGCATGGGCGGCGTCGCGGAATTCAAACGCAGTCGTCTGGTAGATCGGGACCGCTCGAGCACCTGTTGCGGTGTCCGGCTCCTGACCTGCGTGAATCTGACGTGTCTCAAAACCCCATGACTCGCTCATGGATCCTCCTGGGTAGGCAATTCCCGATCAACCTTATCGGGAATAGCCTGACCTGACGAGAAGGGTTTGGCGGCGGCACACGCCGATCGGCGGCTCAGGCCTGACGGTAGGTGGCGATGTAGGGCAGGTTGCGGTAGCGCTGCGCCACGTCGAGGCCGTAGCCGATCACGAACGACGGCGGAATGGTGAACCCGACGTAGTCCAGGGCAACCCCGTCGACCTGGGCGCTGTCTCGGACCAGCAACGAGCACGTCCGCAGCGCCGATGGCTGTTGGGCGTTCAGGTGTTCGACCAGGAACCGCATCGTCAAACCGGAGTCGATGATGTCTTCAACCAGGATCACCGGGCGTCCGCCGATGTCTTGGTCCAGGTCCTTGAGAATCTTCACGACGCCGCTGGACTTGGTGGCCTCGCCGTAGGACGACACCGCAAGGAAGTCCACCTCTACCGGACCGGCGATTGCCCGCATCAGGTCGGCGATGAAGATTGCCGACCCTTTGAGGACACCGACGAGAAGCGGCGTTTGGCCGGCAAAGTCTTCGGAGATCTGTTGGCCGAGTTCGGCGACTCGCTGGTCGATCTGCTCGGTGGTGAAGAGGATTTCACCGAGGTCCTCGGGCGGCGGATACTGGTCGAGCGCCATCGAGTTCCCTCTACTGCCCGGTGAAGGTGGCCTTGCCAGGCCCGTGCTCAAGGAAGCTCTCGATGCCGATCACCGCATCATCGGTCTGGAACGCGTTCACAAACTCCCGGCGCTCCACCGCAACCGCTTCGTCGAGCGGGAGGTGCAGACCGTCCATGATTGCCTTCTTTGCGTTGGCGATGGCCGCTGGCCCATCGGCGTACGCTCCCGCCATCTCCAGTGCTTTGTCGAGCACCTCATCGTCGGGGTGCACTGCCGAGACCAGGCCGATCTCCAGCGCCTCGTCGGCGGAGACCATCCGGCCGGTGTAACTGATTTCCTTTGACTTGGTCACGCCGACAAGCCTGGTGAGACGCTGCGTGCCGCCGCCGCCGGGAATGATGCCGAGCAGGATCTCCGGCTGGCCAAATGCCGCCTTGGTGCCACAGATACGAAAGTCGGTACTCATCGAAAGCTCGCAGCCGCCACCGAGGGCGACACCGTTGACCGCGGCAACCGTGATCTGGGACAGGTTCTCGATCTTGAAGATTGCCTCGTTCAAGATGTCGACAGCCGGGGTGGGGTCACGATGACCTTCGTTTACCGGAAACTCGGCGATGTCTGCGCCAGCGGCAAAGATCTTCGGCCCGCCCCACAGCACAACGCCCCGAATGTCGCTCCGCCCGTCGAGTTCGGTGGCCGCGTCCAGCAGTTCCTGGCTCACCTGACCGTTCAGAGCGTTGACCTTCGGTCGCTCCAACCGCAGGATCGCCACCTTCTTATTCGACGTTTCTTCAATCCGTACAAATTCGGCCATTGGTAACTCCTCATCATCGCTGCAAGCAACTGCCTCGGAATGCATAGCAGACCGCTGGCGTCTGGCGCCCGTTCAGCACCGGAGAAACGCCGCACAGCCGCAGAGCAGTGCCATCCTGCGACTCAGACACGGTGGGCGGAACCTCATTTGATGCCCCTGGCCCGGTTCAGAGTAGGTACGGTGGGGGTGTGGAAGATCACAGCGCAGGCATCCGCACTGATTACGCCAACGTTGACCTACGTCAGACCACGTTGGATCTGCTCGACGGCGGGCACTTCGACGTCTTCGTAATCGGTGGCGGCATAAACGGCGCTGTAGCGGCGTCATCACTATCGGACCGTGGGTTGTCGGTTGGACTGGCCGAACGGGGTGACTTTGCCTCCGTGACCAGCCAGGAGTCATCCAACCTGGTCTGGGGCGGGTTCAAGTATCTGCAGAACTATGAACTCCCGCTGGTGTTCAAACTGTGCCGGTCCAGGAACAAGCTCATGCGGGCCTACCCCACCAACGTGACCGAAGTCGGCTTCCTCGCCACCCTCGATCGCACGGCGCCGTTCCCTTCTTGGCTCGCGGCGCTCGGATCGTTCGGCTACTGGGGCATCGGGTCGTTCTTCACCCGGCGTCCATCGTTCTACCGGCCGGCCACGCTGGAAAAGATGGAGCCGGTGATCAACACCGAAAGCGCCAACGCCGCCATCGACTACGCCGACGCCTATCTCAAAGAGAATGACGCCCGCTTCGTTTGGTCGTTCATACGCTCGGCGTTGCACCGCGGCGCCGCAGCGGCCAACTACCTGTCGGTGGAGCGGGCCGATCGCCAAGACGGCCGCTGGCACCTGCAGCTCAAGGACCGGGTGAGCGGCCGGGAGATGACCGCAACCGCAACGTCCATCGTCAACGCGGCGGGCCCGTTCGTCGACGGGATGAACGATCAACTCGAGGTGTCCACCGATCACAAGATCGTCTACTCCAAGGGCATCCACCTTGTGGTCCCCCGACTCACGGCGTCGGAGCGGGTACTCGCGTTCTTCGATGACACGCAGCGCCTCTTTTACGTGATTCCCATGGCCAACCGCTCGGTGATCGGCACCACCGACACCAGAACGACCGAGCCACAGGAGCCGGTGACCGACGCTGACCGAGAGTTCCTGCTCACGCAGATCAACGCCAGGCTCGACCTGGACCAGCCGCTCAACACCGGCGACATCATCGCCGAGCGCAGCGGCGTTCGGCCCCTGGTCGTGACCGCCAGCGATGACAAGCACGGCGAGTCCGATTGGACGTCGCTGTCGAGAAAGCACGAGATGGAGACCGACACCGAACGGATGGTCGTCTCGATCTTCGGCGGAAAACTGACCGACTGCCTCAACGTTGGCGACGAGGTTGCCGAGGCCGTCGCCACGCTGGGTCTCGACGTTACAGCCGACGGCGGCAACTGGTACGGCGAGCCGCCAAAGGCCGACCGGGACCGTTTCTACGCTGCCGCTGCGACAGTCGGCCTTGACCGTGCACCATCGGTCGAGCACGCCGAGTCGATGGCCGAAGTCCTCTGGCGGCGCCATGGCACTGCGGCAAACGCCATCGTGGAAATGGTCGCCGACGACGGGTCGCTTGGCGACCCCGTCCTGGCCGACACCGACGTGTTAAAAGCAGAGCTCCCGCTGTTTGCACAGCGGGAGATGATCGTGTCTGTCGAGGACTTCCTTCGCAGGCGGACCAAGATTGCTCTCATCCGCAGCGAGGAAGACCTTGCCGCTGACCCCGGCATGGCCGAGGTCAGCAGATTCTTTGGCGTGACCGAACCAAGCGACGTTCGCCGCTAGGCGAACTCGGGTCCGGCCGCAGGCTGCTAGCCCTGGCCGCCGGAGGTCTCGCGGACCGACGCCTTGCCCTGGGAGATCCACGGCATCATGTCACGCAGTTCCTTACCGACCTTCTCGATCGGGTGGTCGTGACCGGCCTGCTCCAGCTTCAAGAAGTTGGGGCGTCCGGCCCGTGACTCGGCAACCCACTCTTCGGCGAACTGGCCGGACTGGATCTCGCCGAGCATCTTGCGCATCTCGTCCTTGACCGCGGCGTTGACGACGCGAGGACCCCGGGACAGGTCGCCGTACTCGGCGGTGTCGGATACGGAGTACCGCATGCCGGCAATGCCCTCTTCGTACATGAGGTCGACGATGAGCTTGAGCTCGTGGAGGCACTCGAAGTAGGCAACCTCGGGCTGGTACCCGGCTTCGATGAGGGTCTCGAACCCGGCCTGTACCAGAGCGGTGGTACCGCCACAGAGTACGGCTTGCTCACCGAACAGATCGGTTTCGGTCTCTTCAGTGAAGGTGGTCTCGATAACGCCGGCCCGGGCGCCACCGATGGCGTCCGCGTAGGCAAGGGCGAGGCCCTTGGCGTTGCCGGTCGGGTCCTGCTCAACGGCGATGAGAGCGGGAACGCCGCCGCCTTCGACGTAGGTGCGACGCACCAGGTGGCCGGGGCCCTTTGGGGCGACCATGCACACATCGATGCCGGCGTCAGGCGTGATGAGGTCGAAGCGGATGTTGAAGCCGTGGGCGAAGAACAGCGCATCGCCGTCGTTCATGTTCGGGGCGACGTGCTCGGTGTAGATCGAGCCCATCTCGGTGTCTGGCATGAGCATCATGACCAGGTCGGCTTCGGCCGCGGCCTCTGCGATGGAGCGAACCTCAAGTCCGGCCTCGGCAGCCTTCGCGGCCGATGACGACCCCTCACGCAGGCCAACCCGTACGTCGACGCCGGACTCCTTCAGGTTCAACGCATGGGCGTGCCCCTGCGAGCCGTAGCCGAGAATCGCCACCTTGCGGTTTGCGATCAGCGACCGATCGACGTCTGCTTCGTAGTAGATGTTGGCCATGGGAATTACTCTCTCCTAGATAATTAACCGAACTTGGTGATACCGAACTCAGACCGCACGGAGCCGAGGGACCTGACGGCCAATCTTCGGCAGTGCGATACGGCCGGAACGCTGCAGATCAACGATCGAATAGTCCTCGAGGAGGGCCTCAAAATCGTCGAGCTTGCTCGGCCTGCCATCGAGGCTAACCGTGAGGTGACCGGGAGACACCGCAAGGATCTTGCCCTCGAAGATGTCGACGATCTCCACCAGCTGTCCCCTGGTTTCCTTCGGGGCCTCGACGGTGGCGATCAAAAGCTCACGTTCCACTGCGTCATCGGGCGCAAGCTCGGCAATCTCGACCACGTTGACCAGCTTGAAGAGCTGCTTCACTATCTGGTCGAGCGGGGCCGATTCGAGGTCGACCACGATGGTGAGACGGCTGAAGCGATCGTCGTTTGTGGGAGCGACCGCCAGCGACACGATGTTGTAGCCCCGCCTGGCGAACAGGTCCGCCACCCGGGCCAGGACACCGGCCTTGTTCTCGACGAGCACCACGATGGTGCGATGGGCAAAGTCTTGGGCGCTTGCAACGCCTTCACCGATCCAGGTGGTCATCGCTGCTCTCCTTCTTCGCTGCTGGCTGTCGCTGTCTGTGGATCCCTCTGCGAGGGATCCACCAATATGTCGTCGTTCGATCCGCCGGCGGGGACCATCGGGTAGACCTTCTCGGAGCTGAGGCAGCGGAACTCGATGACGACCGGACGGTCGTTGATTTCGTTCGCCTTTGCGATGGTCGGCTCAACTTCGTCGGGGTCTTCCACCCGGAAGGCCACACAGCCCATGGACTCGGACCACTTCACGTAGTCGGGCAGGTCATAGCCCAGGTGCACCTCTGAGTAGCGCTCGTCGTAGAACAGCTCCTGCCACTGACGGACCATGCCGAGGTGGGCGTTGTTCAGCAACGCGATCTTGACCGGGATCTTCTCGACCGCGGCGGTGATCAGTTCCTGGGCGGTCATCTGGAAACAGCCGTCACCGTCGACGGCCCAAACGGTCCGATCGGGGAAGGCGGCCTTTGCGCCAATGGCGGCCGGGATGGAGAAGCCCATCGTTCCGAGGCCACCTGAGTTGATCCATGTATACGGGTAGTCAAAGTTCCAGTATTGGCTAGCCCACATCTGATGTTGACCAACTCCTGCAGTTACGATTGTGTCAGGAGGACTCAGGTCACGAAGTCGCTCAATCACGTACTGAGGCTTCAGATACTCGCCATCTTCAGACTGCTCGTACGTGAGCGGATACTGCTCCTGCCAGCTGCCGACCTGAGCTTTCCATTCACCGGTATCAGCGCAGCCAGCCGATGAAAGCTTCTCTATCAAAGCCTCCATCGCCAAACGGCAATCCCCAACAACTGATACGTCTGGGTTCCTAATCTTGCCGTGCTCTGCTGGATCGATATCGACGTGAATCACTTTCGAATCCGGGGCGAAGGCACCAACTTTGCCAGTTACGCGATCGTCGAATCGAGAGCCCATCGCAATCAAAAGATCTGACTTTTGAATTGCAGTAGTCGCCGTGTAATTGCCATGCATACCCGGCATTCCAAGATTCAGCGGGTGACTATCTGGGAACGCTCCCCTAGCCATCAGCGTCGTAACAATTGGTATCTCGCACATTTCAGCGAGCTTGATTAGCGCTTCGGCACCCCGTGCCTTTAGAACGCCACCACCGACATAGAGGACTGGTCGAGTTGCCTTACTTATCAGCTCGGCCGCCTCATCGATAGCGTCCGACTTCGGAGCGAGCTGTGGACTGTAACCGGGAAGGTCTACCGACTCCGGGTAGTACCACTCGAAGTAGGAGTCTGGATTGTTATGCGCTGTGATGTTCTTCGGAATATCAACGAGAACTGGACCCGGTCGACCAGTGGTAGCAAGATGAAATGCTTCGGCGATTGTCTGTGGGATATCTTCGGCTTTGGTTACCAAGAAATTGTGCTTAGTAATCGAGCGGGTAATGCCG
>CAZSTV010000290.1:0-6859 GCA_964609665.1 uncultured Acidimicrobiaceae bacterium | reverse complement strand
TCTTCCAGATGATCGTTGGCGAGCTGATCCCGAAGACCATCGCGGTGGCAAAACCGGAACCGACCGCGTTGGCGCTGTCGCCCATCGCTCTGGTCGTCCATGGCGTGTTGAGTCCGCTGATCAGAACCCTCGACGGTGTCGCCAACTGGACGGTTCGCCGGATCGGTCTTGAACCGCAGGAGGAGTTGGAGGATCTCCGTTCGCTCGAGGAACTGGAGTACATCATCCAAACCTCCGGCGAGTCCGGTGCGCTGACCCCCGCCGCCCAAGATCTACTGACCAGAACAATTCGCTTCGGCGACAAGACCGCCGCAGATGCCTTGACCCCGCGAGTCCACGTTTCGGCCCTTCGGACCGACGCAACGGTCGAGGAGCTGATCGTCCAGGCCAGGGAGAGCCGCTTCAGCCGGTTCCCGGTCTTCGAACAGGACCTGGACCACGTCCGCGGTGTGGTCGACATTGCCTCGGTCTTCGAGCTGACCCTCGACGAGCGGGCGGTCAGAACCACGGGCGAGCTCATGCGAGAGCCGCTGATCGTGCCGGAGACCCGTGACCTGGTGGACATCGTCGGCGACTTCCGGTCGTCGGAAGCGCAGCTTGCGGTGGTCATCGATGAGCACGGCGGAACGGCAGGAATCCTGACCCTCGAGGACCTGCTCGAAGAGATCGTCGGAGAAGTGGACGACGAGTACGACAAAGCGACGTCCCTGACCGTCGGTGTCGGACCCGGGGTGTCGCTTCTGGCCGGCACGTTGCACCCCGACGAAGTCGAAGAGGCCTGCGGACTGGTCATGCCGGTGGGGGAGTACGAGACCATCGCCGGGTTTGTTCTTGCCGTGCTCGGCCGCATTCCCAATCAGGGCGATGGCCTGACCTACGAGGGCTGGCGCATCGAAGTGGCAGAGATGGACGGACTGCGCATCGCTTCGCTGCGCGTTGTCGAACCGCCACCAGGGCCAGCCGAGGTGGCGACATGACCGCCGTGGCGGCCGTGAGCTTCGCGGCGGAAGAACTCGACGTTGTCGCGGTGAGTTTTGCGCTGCTCGCCGCCGTTGGCCTGATTGTGCTCAACGGCTTCTACGTCGCCTACGAGTTCGCCGTTCTTGCCGCAAAACGGGCCAACTTTGAGGATGACCGACCAACTTCGCTTGCGGCCCGGACCAGCCTTTCCGACGTCTCAATGCAGCTTGCCGGGGCCCAGCTCGGCATCACCATCGCGTCGCTTGCGCTCGGCCGCATCAGCGAGCCTGCGCTGGAAGGCACCATCGAGTACGTGCTCGGCGGGTCGGTCTCCGAAGAGGTCGGAAGAGCGATTGGTATCACCGTCTCGCTCGGCGTGTTCACCTTTCTCCACCTGGTGTTCGGCGAGATGGTCCCGAAAAACATCGCGCTCGCCGCTCCCGACGCCACCCTCCGCTGGCTGGTCATCCCGTACCGGATGTACCTGTTCATCTTCCGTCCGGTGGTCACCATGCTCAACGGCATGGCCAACCTCTGTTCCCGTGCGGTCGGTATCCAGCCCCGCGATGAACTTCGGTCGGTGCACACAGCCTCGGAGCTGGCGGCAATCGTTGCCCACTCGACCGAGGGCGGTGCGATCGACGCGGATGACGCCGAGATGTTGCGAGGCGTACTCGAATTTGCCCAGCGACCGGTGGGCGAGATTGCAACCCCGCTGCCGGACCATCCGTCGGTCAACCTCGGCGCGACCGTTGGTCAGATGGAGCGGGCGGTCTCCTCCACCGGCCACGGTCGAATCGTAGTCTTGGATCCCAGCAGCGCATCGGCGCCGGTTGGCTATGTCCACGTACGAGACCTCCTTGAGGTTGACGTTGATCGTCGGACAGCGCCGCTTCCTCCGACCTACATTCGAAACATGGCTGTCGTGAGCGGCGAGCGTTCGCTCGTCGATGTGTTGATCCAGCTTCGGAGCCTCAAGCGGCACCTCGCCGTTGTGGAATCAGGCGACGGCCCGATCGGTGTTGTCTCTCAGGAGCAGGTGGTGCGGGCAATCATCCAGCCGACCGAGTCTTCCAACGACGTTTCCGCTAGCGACGGCGGAGGGCCGGGCGCTGATCAAGGTGGCGACCAGACCTCGGATTCGAGCCCAGAAGCGGTCGAGCCGGTCGAATAACCGCGAAATTTCGCTAGGTCGAATGGCCTGTTTTTGGCGGAATCGGCCCGTTTCAAGGGGTTCGATGTCACGACGCGTTCGCCGTTTCACAATGACCGGATGTATCGTTTGCACCCGTGCGTAGTCGTATCCACTACAGCGCGATTGCATTCGCACTCGCACTGGGAGCACTGGCCTGGTTGCCCACCGGCACCGATGCAACGACCGCTCCTGTCGGCTCCACGTCGCCCCTCTGGGCGCTCACGATCACACAGCAGATCGCCGACGAGCAGGGCGCAACGTCTCTGGACATTCCAACGTTCAACGGGCTCTCGTTGGAGCAGGCCCGAGAACGGGTAAACGACACCCAGGTTGAGTTCCGGGTGACCGAGCTGCAAAAGCGCAGCGACGACCGGAACCTTGCCGGCGCCAAGTTGGCCGTCGAGGAGTTGCGAACCGAGACCCTCGTCATTGCCGAGGACACGGTCGAGAACGCCATCACCAACTACCGCCAGACCGATGTTGACCAGAGCCTGCTCGAGCTACAGGACCTGAACGCGGGACTGCGGGCGAATGCGCTCGGCGATGCCGCCATCACCGCGGACACCGAAACGTTCGAGGTGTATCGCGACAAGGCAAAAGATCTGCAGCTCGCCGAAGTCAACCTCGAGGCCGAGGTCGAAGAGAACGAAGAGCTGTCTGCGCAGCTTGGCTG
This sequence comes from uncultured Acidimicrobiaceae bacterium, assembly GCA_964609665.1. Taxonomy (GTDB): domain Bacteria; phylum Actinomycetota; class Acidimicrobiia; order Acidimicrobiales; family SZUA-35; genus JAHELU01. The sequence continues at coordinate 4,031 of CAZSTV010000290.1, read as the reverse complement.
GCTGCAAGAGCGGCTCGAGTCTGAGCAGTCGTGGCTTGCCGAAATGGAAGAGCGCCACATCCAGACCAAGGCCCACACCGACTCCATCCGTGAGTCGACCTGGGACCAGTTGCTCGGCACCAAGCAGGGCCTGTACCTGCGGACCTGTCCGGTCAACGGTGCGCACAGCTTCATCGACTCATGGGGCTTTCCCCGCTCCGGTGGTCGCCGCCACAAGGGCGTCGACATCCTCGCCGATATCGGCGTGCCCATCGTTGCTCCGGTGGCGGGCACGGTCGAGTTCCGTTCGAACCGCGTCGGTGGTCGCTCGTTCCACCTGTATGACGAGAAGGGCAACTACTTCTACGGCACCCACCTCTCCGCCTATGGCGATACCCAGGGCGAGGTCCGAGCAGGGCAGATCATCGGCTACGTCGGCGACGACGGTAACGCCGCCGGTATTCCTCACCTCCACTTCGAGATCCACGCCGGAGGACGAGGCAACCAGATCAACCCGTTCGCCGACAGTGCCGCGGTGTGCGAGGGCGTCCAGTACTAGCAGGGTGCCTCGCGACTATCGCAGGCAGAACCGAAGTCGCCGCAGCGGTGGCCCGGCACTAACTTAGGCCGATGCCGTTGGAACCGGAGGAGTCGGCCGCTCTCGAAACCCTGCTCGCAACAAACGCGGGCACCTCATCGGTGGCATCGGTCGATCAGCTGAGCGGCGGCGCCAGTCGGCAGACCTTTGCCGTCTCGGCGGTCCATCCTGAGCGGCACGACGTCGGCTTCATCCTGCAACGTGAGGTCGCTCCTGAACCTCGGCTTCCGGGCGGCATGGCCGACGAGGCCGACCTGGTGCAGGCCGCAAAACGGTCCGGGGTGCCAACCCCGGTGGTGGTCGCCAGCAACCGTGACAGCAGCGACGTCGGTCAGAGCTTCTTCATCACCGAGGTGGTGCCCGGGGAGACCATCGCTCGCAGGATTCTCCGAGACGATCGTTTTTCCGACGCCCGAGCCGCGCTGCCCGGCCAGCTCGGTCGGGCGCTCGCCGCGCTCCACACAGGAGTTGATCCCGGCGAGGTCACCTGGCTCGAAGTAACCGATGAGGTGGCCAGGTACCGGGAGGTGGCCGACGAACTGGACCTTGTCAGCCCTGCGTTCGAGCTCGGCTTTCGCTGGCTTGAGGCCAACCGTCCGCCGGCACCGCCCGAGCCGCGGGTGGTCCACGGCGACTTTCGCCTCGGCAACCTCATCATCGATGAGGGCGGTCTGGCAGCCGTCATCGACTGGGAACTCGGTCACCTTGGCGACCCCATGGAGGACCTGGGCTGGGTGTGCGTCAGAGCGTGGCGCTTTGGCGGCCCGGCCCCGGTTGCAGGTGTTGGCCAGTACGAGGAGTTCTTCGAGGCCTACGAGGCGGCGAGCGGCACCCCCGTCGATCGAAACACGGTCCGCTGGTGGGAGGCGCTCGGGACGCTGAAGTGGGGCATCATGTGCGGGACTCAGAGCAACCGCCACCTGTCGGGCGACAACGTGTCGGTCGAACTGGTCTCGATCGGTCCACGGGTGGCCGAGCAGGAGTACGACATCCTGCGACTGATCCACCCGAGTGGCCCCGTCGGTCCGGCTGATGCCGGGATCCCCGTCGGCGTGGACTCCTCGTCAGATGACAGCGAGCTTGCAACCGGTGCCGCGGAGGGAGGAGGCAGGCCCTCAGCCCAGCATCTCATCGACGCGGTCCGGGGCTACCTCCTCAATGACGTTTCCGATGCGACCGAGGGGCGGACACGGTTTCACGCCCTCGTCGCGTCGAACGCGCTGTCGACCGTGGGGCGGGAGATCGCCCGGGCCGACGGCATCGCCGAGCGGCGCGGCCATCGGCTGGCCACGCTGGGATTCGCCTCGGAGCGGGCCCTGGCCGCGGCCATTCGATCAGGCGAACTCGATGATCGGATCGACGAGGTCACCGAGGCGGTACAGGCCTCGGTGATCGATCGGTTGACGGTCAACAACCCGAAATGGCTTCAGGCTCCGATGGAGTGATAGCCGCCGTCGACGTGGATGATGGACCCGGTCGTGTGGGGGAACCAGTCCGACAGCAGCGCGACACACGCCTTCGACACACCTTCGGAGTCGGTCACGTCCCACCCCAGCGGGGCCCGCTTGACCCACTCGTCCTCAAAGGCAGCGAAGCCCGGAATGGACTTGGCGGCAATGGTCTTCATCGGTCCGGCGGCCACCAGGTTGGAGCGGATGCCCTGCGGGCCGAGCTCGCGCGCCAGGTAGCGGTTGAGCGATTCGAGCGCGGCCTTCGCAACCCCCATCCAGTTGTAGGCCGGCCATGACACCGTTGCGTCAAAGGTCAGACCGACGATCGAGCCGCCATCGGACATGAGCGGTGTGACGATGTCTGCCAGCGACCGAAGCGAATAGGCAGACACGTGCATGGCGACCGACACGTCGTTCCAATCGGGGGCCATGAAGTCATCGCCAAGGCAGTTCTCGGGAGCGAAGCCAACCGCGTGCAGCGCACCGTCGACCGTGCCCCAGCGTTCCCGCAGTGCCTCCTGCAACGCCTGGCCCTGCTCCAGGTCGGTCACGTCGAGCTCGTAAACATCGGGAACGGGGTCCAGTTTTCGTGCCACCCGCTTGGTCAGACTGAGGGCTCGACCGAAACCGGTGAGCACCACCTCGGCCCCTTCCTGTTGCGCCAACTTGGCGACGCCGAACGCCAACGAGTCGTCGGTGAGGACTCCGGTGATGAGAAGTTTCTTGCCAGTGAGTAAGGCCATACGTGTCTGACTATCGGCGGATCTGACCCGTTACACCCTGGAGCCCGATCCGCTCTGTCATTCTCGTCCGCCGAGCCCTCCAAGGCGTGACGGATGCCCCCGAGATGTGCAGTGCGCCTCCCCGTTTGTTCTCCACCATGGCAGGGGCGATACGCTGCGGGCTGGTGATAAAGCTCTTCGATACCGCACGCAATGAAATCGTCCCCTTTGAACCGGGTCCAGTGGTGACGCTGTACACCTGTGGGATCACGCCATATGACGCCACCCACCTTGGGCACGCCACGGTCTATGTCGGCTACGACGTGCTGCAGCGCAGGCTCCGAGACCTCGGTCACGAGACCCGCTGTGTGCGCAACGTGACCGACGTCGATGACAGCATCCTGGCAAAGGCCAGGGAGCTCGACGTGCACTACCTCGACCTTGCCGCCGCTGAGACGGCCCGTTTCGACGACGACATGGTCGCCCTCGGGATGATCCCCAGCTGGAGCGAACCCAGGGCCACGTCGGCCATCGCAGACATCCGCGGCTTCATCGGCATGGTGCTCGACAACGGGTACGCCTACGAGTCCGGCGGCGCCGTCTACTTTGAGGTTGCCAAGTGGCCGGACTTCGGCTCGATCTCCGGTTACGACCGCGAGACCATGCTGGCGCTCGCCGAAGAGCACGGTGGGTTCCCAGACGACCCGAACAAGCGCGATCCGCTGGACTTCATCCTGTGGCAACCCTCGACCGAGGGTGAGCCGTCATGGGATTCGCTGTGGGGCCCGGGACGCCCCGGCTGGCACATCGAGTGTTCGGCCTTGGCACTGCGAGAACTGGGCACCACCATCGACCTTCACGGCGGCGGCTCCGACCTGATCTTCCCTCACCACGAGTGTGAAGCCGCTCAGTCGACCGCGGCGACCGGCGAGCCTTTCGTTCGACACTGGATGCATCAAGCCATGGTCCGGATGGATGGCGAGAAGATGTCGAAGTCGCTCGGCAACCTCGTCTTCGTCAGTGAGCTTCGCAAGACCTACGACACCCGGGCGATCCGGCTTGGAATTGTCTGCCACCACTACCGCGACGCCTGGGAGTGGAACGACCAGCTCATGCCCGACGCCGCAGACCGCCTGGTCCGCTGGCTCGACGCTGGCGAGGGCGACGGTGCGCTCGAAGAGGTCAGAGCAGCGTTGGACAACGACCTTGACACCCCAGCGGCGGTTGCTGCTATCGACGCTGCCGCCGCAAGAGGCGAAGGTGTCTCGACCGCCGCCATGC
>CAZSTV010000289.1:5765-6863 GCA_964609665.1 uncultured Acidimicrobiaceae bacterium | reverse complement strand
GGCATGTCAGCGTGCGACCCCCGGGCTGGACGGGAATTGCGCTTTGATTTGAACATGACTCAAACGTAAAACGCGACCCCGAGGCCGCACATTGGGGGTAACCCCCGAAATACCCGGACTCGCCCCTAGGGGTAGCCCTACCTGGTTCGGGGTTCGGCGCCTGCCAGATGAGGCGGCAGCGGGCCGTATTCGGCCCCACCGACCATCGGTTGGGACTAGCGTTGCTGACCTGAGGCCCTGTGGGCCGCCGATTCGAGGAGTGCACGCATGAGCGATCAGATCAGCCTGGAAGAGATCAAGAGTTTCGCCAGTGGACTGAGTCCCTGGGCGCACCTGGCGACAGTCGGAGCGGATGGCCAACCCGACGTGGTGCCGGTCCATCCCTGCTGGGAGGGCGAGACCCTCTGGACGATGTTGGGCACTGGCTCGGTGAAGGCCCGCAACGTTGAAGCGAACCAGCACGTTGCGTTGCACTGGCAGGTAACCGAGGTTGGTGATGGCGTCGAGGTATGGGGCACCGCAGAGCTGTTCGCCGACGTTGAGACCAAACGTCGGCTGTGGACCGCCGTGTTTGACTATGACCTCAATGCCTTTGCGCCGGGAGGTCCGGACAACTCGCCGGAAACAGCGTTTATGGCCATAACCCCGACCAGGGCGCTGCTGTTGAAGCAGTACGGGATGGGAGGCGTTCAGCGTTGGTCGGCCTAGCGGCGAGAAACGGCGAAGCTCGGGACATGGCAATCGGGACACGGTGCTTGAGATGGTGACGGGGCGGTGGGCCAAGCCGGTCATCGTTGGGCAACTGGTCACCCTTGGCCCGTTTGTCCCGGAGCACATCGACGCCATATGGGAGATGGTCAACGACCCAGAGGGCAATGACCTGACCGCTACCGACGAGGTCTTCACCTTCGAACAGATTGAACAGTGGTATCGGACCCGCAACGACGCCGACGGTCGGCTCGATCTTGCCATCACCGAGAACGCGACCGGTGAGTGGGCTGGTGAAGTGGTCCTCAACGAATACGAGCCGGAAGCCGCTCGGGCATCGTTTCGGATATCGCTGCGAGGGCCGGCATGGTTCGGGCGCGGGTTGGGGAC
>CAZSTV010000289.1:0-5755 GCA_964609665.1 uncultured Acidimicrobiaceae bacterium | reverse complement strand
TTTCTTCAAAATCGCCACCAGCAGCATCTTTGCCACCGTCAAAGCGCCGCCCGATCTCATCGTCGGCCACGGGTTCGAGCAGGTCGGTCTACGCCAGATCGTGCTCGAGGTGCTGGCTCGAAACCCGCGGGCGAGGCGGGCCTATGAAAAGGCTGGCTTCGTCGTCACCGATACGTCGATGGAAGACGGCGAGGACTGGGTGCACATGGCCATCGACCGACCAGGTCCACCGGGTTCAGGAACAGCCGACGCCGGATAGATTCGACCTGGTGCGCGTCTTCGTCACCCACAATCCCGAAGATCTCGATGCGTACTACGGGCGGTCACTGCCAGAACTCGAGGCCATCGCCGAAGTGGTGCGCAACCCACTCGACCGGGACCTTACGACCGATGAAGTGGTGGCCGCCGCAGCCGGCTGCCAGGTGATTGTCGCCCACCGGGCCACCCCGGGAAACGCGGCGATGTTTGAGCAGCTCACCGAGCTGGTCGCCTTCCTCCGTTGCGCGGTCGATATTTCCACGATCGACGTTGCCGCAGCATCGAACCACGGCGTGCTGATAGCCCGAGCGGACAAGAGTTTCATTGCGTCCACTGCCGAGCTTGCGGTTGGTCTGATGATCGATGCGTCCCGCAACATCAGCGCCTCGGTGGTTGACTACCGGTCCGGCGTGGCCCCAGCGCAGCGCTCCGGCCGACAGCTTCGTGGTCAGACTGCAGGCATCATCGGCTACGGCAGTATCGGCCGGTACCTGGCCGATCTGCTCTCGGCGCTCGGGATGACGGTGTGCGTTGCCGACAGCGAACCGGACACCCTGGCGGCCGGCATCTCTCACGTTGAGCCGGTCGACATCGACAGTTTGCTCGCCCGCTCCGATGTGGTCTTTCCGCTGGTCCCCGGCACACCGGACAACGAGAACCTGATCGATGGTGATGCGCTCGCCAAAATGAAGCCGGGATCGATGCTGGTAAACGTCGGCCGGGGTGAACTGCTCGATGAATCGGCGGTAGCCGCAGCGCTGGACTCGGGACATCTCGCTGCGTTGGCGATGGACGTGGGGCGGGCCCCCGACCAACGCCCATCTCCAGACCTCGCCGGGCGCAGTGGTGTTGTTGCAACGCCCCACCTTGGCGGCCTCACGCCCGAGAACGCCGATGCGCAGGCCGCAAGCAGCGTCGAACAGGTGCGGGCCATGCTCGCAGGCGACATGCCGCCACGCTCGGTCAACCCCGACGATGCCACCAGGCTCAGGTCGTTCTGGGAACGATGACCTCCGCTTTTCCCGTCGGGGCGTGCGATGCCCACATGCACTTCTACGACCGGCGCTACGAGGCTGCCCCCGAAGCGGTCCTGCGGCCGCCCGACGCCACCGTCGATGACTACCGGGCTGTGCAGCAAGCACTGGGCCTTGACCGGGTCGTGGTGGTGCAGCCAACGACCTACGGCCGTGACAACAGCTGTCAGCTCGACGCGATGGCGGCGTTCGGCGACAGGGCCCGGGGCGTCATGGTGGTGGACGAGCAGACAACATCGGACGAACTGCGGCGATTGACCGACCTCGGAGTGTGTGGCGCCCGCTTTCACATGCTGCCGGGCGGAGCCGTGCCGTGGGAGATCATCGAGCAGGTTGCCGCGAACATCTCGTCGTTCGGCTGGCACATACAGCTGCAGCTGAACGGCCGTGAGTTGGCGGAGCGGCTCGACCTGTTGCAGCGGTTGCCGGTCGAGCTTGTCATCGACCACGTCGGCCGGTTCATGCCGCCGGTGCCAATCGATCATCCGGCGTTCTCCGCGCTGCTGTCCCTGGTCGATTCAGGGGCCCGGGTGAAACTCTCAGCGCCGTACGAATCATCGGTCAGCGGACCTGTCGCCTATGACGATGTGCTGCCGTTGGTCAACGAGCTCATCGCCCATGCGCCGGACCGGATGCTGTGGGCAACGAACTGGCCCCATCCCGGCCAAACCGCACCCCCGAGCGTGGCCGACCTTGCCGCTCTGTCGAACGAGTGGTTGCCGACGGAATCGTTGTGCCGCCAGATCCTGGTCGACAATCCGGTCGACCTCTACGGTTTCTGAAATCAACAACACACGAGGATTGCTATGACAGATCAGCCCGCCGATTACGCCTCCTATCCATCGCTGGTGGACCGCACCGTGTTCATCACCGGGGGAGCGGACGGCATTGGCAGTGGCATGGTGGAGCAGTTCGCCGCGCAGGGAGCGAAGGTTGGCTTTGCCGATATCAACGCCGAAAAGGCCCAGGAGACACTGGCCCGATGCGCCGAAGCCGGTCCTCGCCACGAGCCGCGGTTTTATGAAGTTGATCTTGTCGATATCGACGCGCTGCGGCAGGCCATCGTCACGGCAACAGAGGACCTTGGCAGCATCACGGTGTTGGTGAACAACGCGGCCAGCGACGACCGCCACACCTGGCAGGAGATGACGCCCGAATATTGGGACGACCGACTCAACACCAATCTCCGGCATTACTTCTTCGCCATTCAAGCGGTGGCGCCCGCCATGATCGACGCGGGAAACGGGTCCATCATCAACATCGGGTCCAGCAGCTACATGATGCAAGAAGACTTCTTCCCCGGATACGCCATCGCCAAGTCTGGCGTAGAAGGCATCACCAGGACGCTGGCCAGAACCTTTGGCCCAAACAATGTGCGAGTGAACACGGTGCTGCCGGGGTGGGTTGCCACCGAACGGCAGCTGACCAAGTGGTGGAGCCCGGAAGGGGAGGAGGGCACGCTGAACGACCAGGCGTTGAAACGGCGGATCTACCCGGCCGAGTTTGCGCAGATGGTGCTCTTCCTGGCCGCAGATGATGGCGCGGCCTGCACTGCCCAGCAGTTCTTGATCGACGGTGGACGTCGCTGACAGGACAGCTCTGCTGTTGACCGTGATGGGGAGTCTATGAGGTGATAGACTCTTCGTATGAGCCTCGAAGAGCTTGACGTTGTGGTCATTGGCGCCGGGATTGCCGGTGTGGTCGCGGCCAAAGCACTCACCGAGGCAGGGCGGAAGGTCGTTGTCCTGGAGAGCAGGGACCGGGTCGGCGGCCGGCTGCTCTCGGCCGAGTATCGCAGCGGCGGTCGGGTTGACCTCGGCGCAACGTGGTTCTGGCCCAACGAGCCCCTCGTGCAACAACTGATTTCCGAGCTTGGCGTGGCCGTCCATCCTCAGCACCTCGCCGGCGACGCGCTGTTTCAGCAGCCGGACGGGGCATCGCGAATCGATGGCAACCCGCTCGACGTTCCGAGCGGTCGTTTCGTCGAGGGCGCCGACGCTCTTGCCAAAGCGGTGGCGGCAACCCTTCCCGAAGAGACCATCAGGTTCGATCACGCGGTCGAGTCGGTCGAGTCAGGTGGGGAGCGGCTGCGGGTGAGCGCTGGCAGCGCTCAGTTCGATGCGGCACATGTGATTGCCGCCGTGCCGCCAGCTCTGGTCGCCGAGCGCATCATGTTCACACCGTCGCTGCCAGAACGGATCGCCGGGTTGGCGGCGGCCACACCGGTGTGGATGGGAGCGACGATCAAGGTGGTGGTCGCCTACGAGCGGCCGTTCTGGCGGGATCGGGGCCTGTCTGGCTCCGCGATCAGCCACATCGGTCCCATGCGAGAGCTTCACGACATCAGCGGTCCCGATGGCATGCCGGCCGCGATCTTCGGCTTCGTGCCCGGCCGCGCCGCGGGCGAGCCGGCCCCAGACGCCGCTGAAGTGGTGCAGCAGATGGTGGAGCTGTTCGGCGAGGAAGCGGCAGCACCAACCGATGTCTTCATCAAAGACTGGCGAGCGGAAGCCTGGACATCGCCACCTGGCGTTGAGCGGCTGAACGCCTATCAGACCTATGGTCACGAGCTCTACCAGACGCCGACGATGGACGGCCGCCTGCACTGGGCCTCCACCGAAACGGCGACGGTCAGCCCTGGACACATCGAAGGGGCGATCGCCGCCGCCGGTCGAGCCGTCACCGCCATTCAACAACACGATCACACGGAGAAAGCAGTGGGACAATCATGAGCGAATCGACCATCGCTGAGCTGCTCGTCGAGTACGACCGAGCCCTCGACTACACCGAGATGCTCTGGGCCGACCTGAGCACCGAGGAAGTGCACTGGCGGGAGTCTGCCGAGGCCAGTGCGATCGGTTGGCACCTCGGGCATCAGCCCGCCGTTGCCCACTTCATGGTCCGCAACCTGACAGCAGCAGAGCCGGCGCTCGACGCGGACCTCGACGCCCTGATGGATTCAGCCACTCCCGAGGCGGACCGTGGTGAGCTGCCGGACCTTGGGCGCCTGGCCGAGTACCGAAATGGCGTTGCTGAACGGCTGCGGTTCCGGATCGGCAACATCGAGTCGGGCGATGTCGGTGCGCCGACGCAGCTGCGGGCTATCGCCAAGACGCTGCTCGTCGCCGTCATCAACCACGAGTATCAGCACGACAAATGGATCGGCGAAGTCCGCAACGAGGTCCACGGGAAGGACCTGCCGCCGGAGCCGGACTCTCGACTGTTGCACAGCCTCGACGGCTACCTGGTGGTCAGCTGATCGGCCTAGCCGGGCCCACTAGCTGAGGGGACCAACCGGGCCGACTAGCTGAGCCAACTAGCTGAGCCGACTCGCTAAGCCGACTAGCTGAGAATGTGGACCGGGGTGCCGTTCGGGAGTTCACCCGGCAGGTAGTCGGCGATGTGCATCGGCAGCCGAATGCAGCCGTGGCTGGCGGGGTAGAGCGGCACGGACGTTGCACCGTGGAAGGCAATGCCGCCGTTGAAGTAGAGCGGGTTGTAGAGCCTGCCGATGTTGAGGCTGGATTCCCGCCACCCGTTGATGCGCCGGTTGATGTGGAAGTCGCCAAGTGGGGTGATCGATGAGCCGCTGTGCTCCTCGTTCTCCCAGGCAATGCCGCTGCCACTCGATGCGTGGCTGACCAACGTCGGCGTGGTCGAGCCGGGGTCGTACACCTTCATCAGCTGCTGCGACAGGTCCACTTCGACCCAGCGGGTGTCGTGCTCCTTTTCAGGAGTGCCGATCGTGCCGTCGGTCAGGCGTTCCCACGCCTTTTCGTCCAGTGGGCCCCAGTTCCCGTCGACGGGAATGTCGGCCATCTTCTCCAATGCCCAGACCGCCTGCACGGTGCCGGTGCCGTACTCGCCGTCGGCCAGGCCGGGGTCGAACGGGCCGTCCGCTAGGCGGAGTTGCAGTGTCTTGACGTCGTCGCCCTCGTCTCCGGCATTGAGCACCAGGCCGTCGTAGCGGTAGGTCACCAGAGCGGTGATGGTCCTGGCGTCGGCATCGCCGGTGGTCGGGAGGTCAACAAGGTCCTGGAAGGCGGTGATGGCGTTGACGGTGCGCCTGCCGTAGTCGCCATCGGGGGTGCCGGGAGCGAAGCCCAACTCGGCGAGCCGGTTCTGTAGCGCAAGGACCTTTTCGCCGTTGTCGCCCGCTGCGGCCGGATACAGGGTTTTGGTTGATGCCGCCGATGCACTGCCCGGTCCGGTCAGCGCCAAGGCGGTGCTGTTGCCGCTGTCGGTGTTGTCGCTGTCGGTGCCCTCGTCGGCATCGCGGTCTTCGTCTTCGTCCTCGGACTCATCGTCGTCGAGTTCATCACTCTCCGACTCGTCGTCATCGTCTGAGTCGCCATCGTCCGAGTCGTCGTCTGTCGAATCGGCATCGTCGTCAGACTCGGTGTCATCAGACACGGTGTCATCGTCATCCACTTCGGGGGCGGAGGTGGTGGGGGACTCGGGCT
>CAZSTV010000288.1:878-6898 GCA_964609665.1 uncultured Acidimicrobiaceae bacterium | reverse complement strand
GCGGTTTTGTCATCGCATGCGATGGCTACTGCTTTGGAACCAACCTGCCGATCCATCTCTCTGTGACTCAGGGCGTACGAATCGACGAGCCGTGCACCCTCCTAGACGCACAGGAAGAAATCAGCTTCTACCAGCAGAATGGCCACATCGAGCGCTACTACCTCGATAGCTGGTGGCAGGTCGACGGCAACAACCACAACACCATCTGCTAGTGCACCGCCCCTAGCGGAGGCGCGCTACGCCGGTCATCTCACAATTACCCGCGTCGATTAAGGTCTGCCGGCTGGCGGTCTATTCCTCGGGGCTGCGTTTGACCGTCCGGTCCGAGACGAGAGGGAGCGGCGATTCGACAGCGTCACGCCGTCGGGCAAGCAGCTAGTTGAAAACCTACTCTGCCAACAACTTCAACGCTCATGTTTGGCTCTCATCTGCCGACGCGACGAGGAGATGTGCCGCATCGACGGAAAGAGGTAGACCGATGGAGCTAGTGACAACGCAACGTTCGTCCGACGGCGTGTGGACGACTCCACTGCCAGACTGGGATGGCTTGTCCACTCTGGTGCAGGTCTACGGTCCGTCGACGCTGCTACTGGACCCGCTACCAATCGTCGAGGTCGACGAGATGTATCCGACGTCTATCGTCGTCGGCTGCTCGACCTCCGGATCGGTGATGGAGGAAGACATCGTCGATGATGACCTAGTCGTCGTCATCTCCCGGTTCAACGACGTTGGCATCTCGTATGTCGCCAGCGACCTGCCACCCACCGATGATCAGGAGCAGATCGGCGAGGAGTTGTGGCGCAAGCTGCACGCCAACGACCCGGCTGTTGCCGGGGTACTCCTGTTCGCGAGCGGCCTATCGGCCGATGGCGATGCCCTCGCTACCGCCTTGAATTCTGCCGACCAGGATTTGGTGGTGGCAGGCGGGCTCGCCGGCTCCCTGCCGAGCGCCGACGGAGGGTTCGCTCCGACCTGGGTACTGGACCAGAACCGCCGTCCGTCAGAGACCGCGGCCTGCATCGTTGGCTTCTCCGGCCCATCGCTCATCTTCCGCTCGGCAGCGCGCGGTGGATGGAAGCCGTTGGGGCCGGAACGCGTCGCCACCAGTGCCGATGGCAACACCCTCTATGAGCTTGACGGCCAACCTGCGCTCGACCTCTACCGGGACTATCTCGGTGATCGAGCATCGGAGCTGCCTGCGGTGGCCTCAGTCTTCCCGCTGGCAGGAAGGCCGGCGACGGGGTCAGCAAGCGACTGGGCACCGGCTGGCGTCTTAAGCGTCGACGAAGAGAACCGATCCCTTCAGCTGATCCGAAAGATCCCGGAGGGACACGTTGTGCAGATGCTGCGAGGTTTCAGCGGCGAACTGTTCGAGGCGGCCGAGAACGCAGCCCAGGATCTAGGGACGGTTGATAGCAGCTCGTACCTAGCTCTGGTCACGTCGTGTCTCGGTCGACGCGTCACCCTCGGCAGCCGCACCGCCGATGAGCTGAGCTACGTCCGAGAAGCCCTCCCTGACAATGTCAGCGTCGCCGGGCTCTACGGCATGGGGGAGTTCTCGACCTCGGGGACGACATCCTGTCGCCTCTACAACTACACGATGACTCTGGCTCTGCTCGGAGAAGCCGAACGGTGACCGATCGGAGCGGCCACGATCCCGCGGCGCACCCGACGCTCGCCCGGCAGCTCCGCCGCCACAAGCTCGCCGCAACGGAAGCCCCGACGGCCGAGCAGTGGCGGGCGTTCCTGGCCGCAGTCAGCGATGTTTACCGTGACAACGACAGTGACCGCTCGCTGCTTGAGCGTGCCATGGAAGTGTCATCGGGCGAGATGCGTTCACTGAACAGCAAGTTGGCTGAGCAGGCAGCGACCGACTCCTTGACTGGCCTCCTCAACCGGTCGTCGTTGATGTCGGAACTGGAGTCCATCCTCAACGCTGGACCGAGGAGTCAGACCTGGCTCGGTGTGTTGTTTCTCGACCTCGACGGTTTCAAGCTCATAAACGATCGCCGGGGCCATGCCGCTGGCGATGACCTGTTGCGGGTTGTCGCCGATCGGCTGGAGGCCGGTACCCGCAGTTGTGATGTGGTGGCTCGCCTCGGCGGCGACGAGTTCGTTGTGCTGGCGCCGGACCTGTCCGATGCCGATCATGCGACCGAGCTTGCGTACCGATTGACCTCGGCCATCAGCCAAACGATCACGCTTCCCGGCCACCCTCCGATCGGGGTCGGAACCAGTGTGGGTGTGACCAGCCTTGCCAGCGGCCAGACCCGCAGCGCCGAGGCGCTCCTGATCGAAGCCGACGCCGCCATGTACTCGGCAAAGCTCGCCGGCAGGAACAACGTTGCCGTCTTCACCTCAGACACCAGCCTCGCCGCCGATAGCGGCGAGCCGAATCCCGCCGAGGATCACTTCTGTAGACCGACGCCAGCGGCCGAAACATCCGAGATCGGTTGCCCGGGCGAGGACCCCTATTAGGGTTCCCCGTGCAAGCATCGGCTCGCTTAAGGCCTTCGGGCGAGTAGCGGGCAGTCAAAGCCTGGAAGTGTCTGGGGTTCGTCGCCTCCTACTCCTCAGGCGTCGACCACTCGATATCGGCACTCGCTGATCCCGACCGACGCGCACCAGCCACCGCACGCTGGCAGAAGCCGGCTTCTTCTGGCGTTGACGCCAGGACCCTGCCACCCGAGGTTCGGGATTAGGCGACAGGCCGTCAGCCGCCGTCGGCTTCCCGGACGTCCGCTCGACGTAGAACGCTCACGTGATAGGTCGCTCGCAACCCGATGCCATCGTCTGTTGAAGTCGAGAACGCTTCGAGGTGGTCGACGAACCGAGCCCGTGCGTCGCCGCCAACGCCGAGCGCGTCGAACCCATCGAACATTTGCGCCCATCCGCCCGACCACCGCTCCAGCTGCGCGGCCGCATCCGGCACCGATTCGAAGGGGATCAGCAACTCATCGGTCGCCAAACCGGCGACGTCGAACGGGCTCCCAGCGCACAACGCTGCGGCGCCAGTGGTCCACGCCCCCATGTCGGGCATCATCGGGCGCTCGGGCAACAGCTCAAGGAGCGACTCCGGCACCACGAAGACCCCGTCGCGATCCCAACCGGCCACCGCAATCACCCCGTCGACGGCGAGCCGAGGCTCGAGCTGCGCCAGGGTCGCTGCGGGGTCCGGAGAGAAGATCAAACCGAACGCCGATGTCATCACGTCGACCTGCTCCTCCACAGCCGGGGATTCCCCAAGTGCATCGTCGAGATGGTCGAAGTCACCAACAGCAAAGTGCACCTCGACGCCAGCAGCCGACGCGCGTGGCCGAGCAATCTCAATCAACTCGTCGGTGAGATCCACTCCGACGACCGTCGCACCACGGCGCGCCGCCTCGATGGCGACAGCGCCGGTTCCCGTCGCAAGATCAAGAACCTTACTGCCTTCGAGTGGGCGCCCGGTCACCTCGACAAGACGGTCGAGCACCGACAGCGATGCCGAGCGTATCCAGTCGCCGACGATCTCGTAAGAGCCGCGGCGCCAGAAAGCACGCCGGGGATCAATCTCAGTACCGTCGTTGTCACTCATGCCATCGTCCCGGTGCGCTTGGTGTTCCGGGCGTCCAGCTCGGTCGCATGCGGCTGGTGGCCTTGTCGCGGCTGATGATGCGCTCCATACCAACCGAGCGTAGCACAGTTGAGAATCATTCTCATAACAGTCGGTTCGTGCTGCGTATACCGTCGGCCCGGACCGTGCAACGGCGAGACCTAGCAGTGCGCCTTCCGACCTGGCCCTCTCGCCGCCTCTGCCTTCTATCGGTCGAACCTACGGCCAAAGAAGCGACTCGCATCTATCAACCACGCAAACGGCCACCTCCAGGTGCCATCTCCTTGTATTCCAATTGCATCGGCCCCAGGTGAAGTCCGACGTGTAGCCAGAGTAGGCAGGCCGCCAGCTCTCCAGGTCCCACTCATCGCCGCCAGAGGCCTTGAGGAACAGGCCGGCTCCAAAGCCCCAGCCGTCCATATGACAGCGATACTGATCCTCCAGCCTTCGCCTGTTGTTTGGATGGACGGATGGCGTGTGATCAGGTTGTCGACGTTGTTGAGGCAATCGAACACCTCGCCCCAACCGGCGTCGTCGTTAGCCCCAACGGTCCCTCGCCTCACCTCACCGGTTGGTTCGATGCTGAGCACGATGTCGTTCGGGTGGCCGTGCGACTCTCGGTGCTGACCACCGACAAGCGCTGCTCGGCCTCCACGTTGTAACATGGAACGATGGGCCCCAGGGCACGACTCGGTCGATCGATGAGCGTCGACGAAGTCGCCGACCTTCTTGGCTGGACCGAGGCGGCAAAGGCTGCGCACCTCCGCAGCTTGGACCAACGACCAGCCAAACCTCGACGAAGCCAAATCCAGGATCGCAGCCCGCACCGAGTGACCAAACTCAACTGGCGGGCGCTCATCGCAGACTGCTCAGCTGAGCTACCGAGCGCTTCGACAGGTCTGGCTGAGAACGTCTCGGCATAGATCGCTGAGCGGTGTTCCTGCTCGACGACCATGCCCTATTCGGTCTTGTCGTTCGGCAGGAATTCGGCTCGCAGAGCGAGGTGTTCGTACATAGCTGTGGGCTCGGGTCGCTATTTACAAGGTCCCGATGGCTATCAGTTGGGCTATCACGAGCCCGGTGTCACTCGTGCCGACTACGCTGATCCCATGGAGACACCGACAGCATCCGAGGCCACCGATCGACTCGGCAACAAGTTGCCAGCCTCCCCGACCGCTGAACAAATTGAGGAGCACGCCGATCGGCTCAGGGTAATCCCCGATACCGAACTACCAATTGAAGCCCTCGAGCGGATTTCTGAAGACGATCTGGAGCGGCGGCGTAGCCAAGCCCTGTCGAAGTGAACCGCCCTGTCCGGATTGGCTCAACTGTCGACGAGGACATCACTGATCAGCTTGGCCCCGATCGGGCCGACCTTTTCTGGCGGCATGATTTCGCGGCAGCACTTTCACTGTTGGCCAGAGATGGTGTCTGGGACACGCTGCCGGAACACGGGGGCGGGCGGCGGCTCACAGTTGAAGGCCTCACCGTCGGTGCCTTCCACGTATTTGTGACCGAAGACGATTTGGACCCAAGACCAGACGCGCTCATAGCCTACGCAGTCGACGTCTGGCCTGACGGTTTCCCCGAGGATACAGCGCCGGGCTGACGAATTGGAGAAGCTCAACGCCGACGGGCTATCAGCGGGCTATCACCATCAGTTCCGCGAGCAACTGGCGCAACGGCAGGCCCCTGACCTGGGGTTATTCAGGAGCCTCCTAACAGAATTGAACTGTTGACCTTCTCCTTACCATGCGCAGAGGAAGGCCATGGACCGGCGTACTTTCACCGGAGTTGGACCGTTCCAGTCGGCATCCATCGGGGTCGGTCGGGTGGCCCTGGCTACGGTTCGGGCTACGCCTTCGCCGCTAGCAAAATGAGGCGAGCCTCTGCTTACTCGACCGGGATCCACCGAATTCGATAGTTGGGCCCGGAGTTTATGTACCGCCGACGTTCCTCGACACGAACCAGTTCTAGACCGAACGAGGCGTAGAGAGCAGGCATCCTGCGGGCTGGAGTGAGAATCTCCTGAAGCTCGTCGTATCGCTCATCGATGCCGCCTTGCCCCGGATGGCTCTCGACCGACACCGTTCCATCCTCGTATTGCTCGTTCCATTTCACGAAGAGTCTCCACGCCTCGATCTCGAGCTTTAGGTTCTCTGGTGAAATCAGCCACAGAGCAAAGACCTCGGCATAGTCGTCTGACCGCTCATCCCAAAGTCGCTCAAAATAGTGCGGTTGGTTGCCGAGGTCCGCTACCCCGCGGACCGGGCCGTCGTACCATTCGCTCTCGACGTAGACCTGTGCAGCCTGAAACACCACTTGGACTCTAGTCAGGGCGATGCAGACCGAGCTGTCGTAGGACAGCCGCCTTACCATGACCCGGGAACAGCCGAAGACAGTGTCATTCCGGACTGATCTAGCC
>CAZSTV010000288.1:434-868 GCA_964609665.1 uncultured Acidimicrobiaceae bacterium | reverse complement strand
CCACCCGCTGCCGATGAGGTGACGACAGCGATCACTCGGGCTATCAACAGTCCACACACGTCGCCTCAGCGAAAGACAACCTCGACAGCTGTCACGGTTATCAAACCGTTCCGGTCACGATTCGCTTTCAACCACAGTTCACCACCGGGCCACTCGATGACCTCAGTCCGAACATTCGGCTTACCTGGCTCCCGCATCGTCAAACCGTCGAAGGTAACTCCAACCAGCTCAAGCGCTGGAAGCAATACATCGGCAAGAAACACATGGTGACCAATCGGCCGATCGCTTCGGCCAACGAACGCCTTGGCTACCTGATCGAAGACAGCCGACGAAACCCTTGGCATCGACAGAGCCTACGGTTGTTTCGAACTCCAAGCCATGACCTCTGCTCGACGGTCCGCACGCAACTCAGCAGAAATCGACCGTATCAAGAC
>CAZSTV010000288.1:0-424 GCA_964609665.1 uncultured Acidimicrobiaceae bacterium | reverse complement strand
CGGTATCAATGCAAGCGCTGACGCAACAAACCGTCTGTCGGTTTCTGCCGCTTCTACCCTGCTGAATCACGAGGGCACAGACCACCGGTTGACGGTCAACAAAGCCTCCGAGACCGACACTGCAAGTTTGCTCTATCAAGAGGGTTTTGTCGGACACGCCGAAATGGGTCTGACCGGCGACAACGACTTCCACATCAAGACCGGTGCCGATGGCTCTGCGTCAACCTGAGTAATAGACCACGTCTCGGCCTCGGAATGTCCTGCTGGTTTGTCGACCGTTGCCATGACCCCACTGTAACGCACTCGTAGGAACACGTAGAGCCGGGCCTGCGTCACAATGCGAGGCACGACAGACAGCCAACCCAGCCCTTACTTCGAGCCTCCTAACAGAATTGAACTGTTGACCTTCTCCTTACCATGACCC
>CAZSTV010000287.1:0-6923 GCA_964609665.1 uncultured Acidimicrobiaceae bacterium | reverse complement strand
CCTACGGGTCTCGTTCGCTGTCGGTCGGTGGTGTCGCCATTGCGATGGCCTGTGACAAGGTGATCGACAAGGCCAAGGAGATTGCCGCCCACCAGATGGAGGCCAATCCCGATGACTTGGACTTCGCAAACGGTGTGTTCAGCGTCAAGGGTTCGCCGGACAAGGAGATGCCCATCCAGGGTGTAGCCTTCGGCGCCTTCACTGCACACGACCTTCCGGACGGCATGGAACCGAATCTCCAGGAGCAGGTCACGTTCGACCCGCCGAACTTCGCCTTCCCCTTCGGCACCCACGTGGCGGTCGTCGAGGTAGACGAGGAGACCGGAAACGTTGAGCTGCTCGACTACATCGCCATCGATGACTGCGGCAATCAGGTCAACCCCCTGATCGTTGAAGGTCAAGTTCATGGCGGCATCGTCCAGGGTGTGGCCCAGGCGCTGTACGAGGGTGCCGACTACGACGCAGACGGCAACTGCCGCAACCCGTCGTTCCTCGACTACCTCGTCCCCTCCGCAATGGAGGTGCCGAACATCAAGCTCGGTTCCACCACCACCCCAAGCACCAGCAATCCGCTCGGTGTGAAGGGCGTTGGCGAGGCGGGAACCATCGGTTCGGCCGCCGCTGTTATCAACGCCATCTGCGATGCGCTGTCGCCGATGGGAATCACCGACATGGCGATGCCCGCATCGCCTGCGACGGTGTGGAAGACCATTCAGGCAGCGAAGAACGGAGGCGGCCAGTGATACCCGCACCATTTGATTACGTCGAAGCGAGTTCGGCTGATGAAGCCATCGCCGCGCTGACAGAACACGGTGATGAGTCCAAACTGATGGCCGGTGGCCACAGCCTTATCCCGCTCATGCGTTTCCGGCTGGCCAACCCGTCGGTGCTGATTGACATTGGTCGCATCTCGGACTTGAGCTACATCAACGACGCCGGTGACCACATCGCCATCGGGGCGCTGACCAAGCATCGGGCGTTGGAGACCAGCGACATGCTGAAGACCCAGGTCCCGATCCTGGCTCATGTGGCGTCGCAGGTCGGCGACCCGTCGGTGCGACACCGGGGAACCCTGGGTGGGTCAATCGCTCACGGTGACCCCGCGTCGGACCTACCGGCTGCGCTGCTCGCCCTCGGCGGGTCGGTTGTGGCGAAGGGGCCGGGAGGGGAGCGGGTCATCGCCGCCGCCGACCTGTTCACCGGGTTCCTCGAGACGGCCGTTGCAGCTGATGAGATGATTACCGAGGTTCGGGTACCGAAGGTTCCCGACGCCGGTTGGTCGTATCAGAAGTTCAACCGTCGGGCCCAGGACTGGGCCATCGTCGGTGTCGCTGCGGTACAGAACGGCTCCACCGGCGTTGCGCTGGTCAACATGGCGTCCACGCCAATCGTTGCCTCGGCGGTCCAGGATGCGCTTGCGTCCGGTGCCGACATCGATGCCGCCTCGGCGGTAGCGGCCGAAGGTACCTCGCCGCCGGATGACCTGAACGGTGACGCTGCGTACCGCAGTCATTTGGCGCAAGTCCTGGTCAAGCGAGCGTTGACCGAAGCGGCAGGCTAGTGGGGTAGGGCTCCGAGGCGCTGCTGACTAGCACGTCAGCTGTACATGTGATAAGCGGCCGGGGTATCCGACCACACCAGGTCGGGGCCCGGGCCTTTTCGCGCCGCTCAGGTGTTGAGGAAGTTCAGCGGCAGCCCTGGGCAGTGCCACTCGTGGGCCTGCAGTGTGCCGAACGCCGAGGCGGTGATGAACGCCGTTCGCAGGTCGTCGCCGCCGAAGCAGACGTTGGTGACCATTGGGTCCCCCGGCACCGCAACGATGGCCCGAATCGACCCGTCATGTGCGAACGCAGTGACCGCCCCGGTCCCCAGTGTGGCGACACAGACGTTGCCTTCGCTGTCCACCGCCAGCGAGTCCACCCTGCCGTCGCCAGGCACAACGCCGAGCAGTGTCGACGGAACACCCGATGATGAGGCGAGTGCCGCACCCGGCGCAGCGACCGTCCCGGGCTCGGCCAGGTCCCAGTAGCGGACGCGTCCCGTCATCGTTTCCGCAAAGTACAACCGGTCCTCATCCGGAGAGAGCCCGATGCCGTTGGGGGTGATGAGCGGTCGGGCCACCGGTTGGATGTGCGATCCATCGGGCTGGGCGTAGTAGATCCCGCCGCGGTCGAAGTCCTGCTCGCGCCCCTTGCCAAGATCGGTGAAGTAGAAACCGCCGGACCGGTCGAACACCAGGTCGTTCGGTCCCTTGAGCGCCCAACCGTCGCACTCGGTGTAGAGCGTCGTGACGCCGCCTGTTGTGAGATCGACCCGTTGAATCGAACCGCCGTGGTAGTCCGCTGGCTGCACCCCTGGTAGCAACATGCCGTCAACCTCGCGCCAGGCGAAGCCGCCGTTGTTGCACACGTAGGCGGCACCATCGGGACCGATCGCTGCACCGTTCGGACCGCCGCCACAGTCGGCGACCACGTCGGTGGTTCCGTCGGGGTGCACCCGAGTCAACGTGGCGCGGGCGATCTCGACGAGCAGCACCGAACCGTCGGCCATGGCGATTGGACCTTCGGGGAACTTGAGTCCGTTGGCAATCTCTCGCATGGCACTTTCTACTACGAAACCGGGGGCCGCCTCGAAACTGATGGGGTCGGCAGAACCGTCACGACGTTTCTGTCAAAGAGCGCTGTAGTTCGAAGATCAAATCAACTATCGATGCCAAAACGCCACTGAACAGTGAGGTTTCGAAACAGGATCGCCACAGTCTTACGGCGTAGGTGTGGTTGTCTGAGGGAACTATTAAGCTACTCGGAGATCGTTCGTGGACTCACTCCCGGGGAGAGGTAAGGAGTGGGTCCACGAACGGTCATTTTTTTTGTCCGGGCATCGGTTGTCGGTTCTCGTTATCGGTTCTCAGCAGTACCACCGCCTGTTGGAACGTGACCGTCGCCGGTTCGAATGGGGCCGCCAGCCGACGGCCCAGTAGCCTAAGTTGCTGTGAGCGACGCGAAGCAACCCAAGTCTGTTGACGATGTTCTGACTGCCCTCGGCGAGAACGACTACCTGGCCGATGAAGGTCTTGCGACGGCGGTCTTTCTTTCACTCGAGCTGCGTCGTCCGCTATTCCTCGAAGGTGAAGCAGGCGTCGGTAAGACCGAGGTCGCCAAGGTGCTGTCGCGCTGGCTCGGCGGTCCGCTCATCCGGTTGCAGTGCTACGAAGGCATCGACTCTGCCCAGGCCGTCTACGAATGGGACTACGCCAGACAGCTCCTGCACCTCCGCACGAGCGAGGCGACCGGACAAGCCTCGGCCAGCAACGCCGCCGCGCTCGAGTCGGAGTTGTATGACCCTCGCTTCCTCATCCGGCGTCCGCTGCTCGAAGCGCTCAGCCCAACCGACGGACCGCCACCGGTCCTCCTGATCGATGAGGTGGACCGGGCCGACGACGAGTTTGAGGCCTTCCTCCTCGAAGCGCTGTCCGACTTCAGCATCACCATCCCTGAGCTGGGCACCATCAAGGCCGAATCCCCGCCGTTCGTCATCTTGACCTCGAACCGAACCCGAGACGTGCACGATGCACTCAAGCGTCGCTGCCTGTACCACTGGGTTGAGCACCCTGACTTTGATCGGGAGGTGGACATCGTCAAGCTCCGGGCTCCCGGCGTCGGCGACCCGCTGGCTCGCCAAGTTGCCGCGGCCACCGAGGCGATGCGGGGCTTTGGCCTCTACAAGCCGCCGGGCGTTGCCGAGAGCATTGACTGGGCGCTGTCGCTTGCCGCCCTTGGCCGGGAGACCATCGACGACGCATCGGTGGAGGCAACGCTTGGAACCGTGCTCAAATATCGTGAGGATCAGCAGCGGGTATCCGAAAAGGGCATCCCGGAGATGGTTCGCGCCGCCGTCCTTCGAGGAGGCAATGCTTGAGCGAGACGGCCACAACGGCGGAGCCGTCCCCTCCACTTGACGACGGCGAACGTCTCGCCGTTGGCTTTTGTCGAGTCCTGCGTAGGGCCGGGCTGCGTGTCCCGGCAACCGCGACCATCAACTTCAGCGAGGCGCTCGGCTTGCTCGGGCTCGAGGATCGGGCCTCGGTCTACTGGGCTGGCCGCGCCACCCTGGTCCACCGTCCCGAAGACCTCAATCTGTACGACCGAGTCTTCGCCGTCTATTGGGAGCAGCGGCTCGGAGAGTCGTTCGTTGTTGACAGCACACCGCCGCCGGTCACCCTCGCACTGGACATCTCCGATGAGGATGACGACGACGATGACGGTGAGCCGGAACCCGCTGGCGATATTCAGCCGGTCCGCTTCAGCAGCACCGAGGTGCTTACCAACAAGGACCTTGCGGACTGCACCCAGGAGGAGCTGGCCGAGCTGACTCGGCTGATGTCTCGACTGCAGTTCACCACCCATCGACGTCAGAGCAGGCGATACGTGCCGGTGAAGGGCGTTGGTGACAGACCCGATCTGCGCCGCACAGTGCGCTGGGCGTTGCGGCACCAGGGCGAGCCAATCAAGCGAGCGTTCTCCGGCCCGGCGACGCGACCCCGTCGCCTTGTGCTGGTGGTTGACGTTTCCGGGTCGATGGAGAGCTACGCCCGGGCGCTTATCCGCTTTGCTCACGCAGCCGTCGTCGCCCGCAGCAAGGTTGAGGTCTTTGTGCTCGGTACTCGCCTCACCCGGCTCACCAAACATCTGACCAGTCGAGATCCGGACTCGGCGATTCGAACCGCCATGCCGCAGGTCAAGGACTGGGCCGGTGGCACCCGGCTCGGCGACGGAATCCAGGAGTTCAACAACGAGTGGGCGATTCGCGGCATGGCACGCGGTGCCATCGTGACCATCTTGAGCGACGGCTGGGACCGTGGAGATCCCGCGGTGCTCGGCTCGGAGATGGAGCGGCTCCATCGGGTGACGAACCAGCTGGTCTGGGTCAACCCGCTGAAGGCGACACCCGGCTACGCACCGCTCGCCGCGGGCATGGCGGCGGCGCTGCCACACCTTGATTTGTTCGTCGAAGGCCATTCGTATCGTTCGCTTGAGCAACTTGCGGCGATACTGGCCGGAGCGGAGCGGTAGAAACCATGAGCGACAGCGGACGACCACCAACAACTCCTGGGTACGGATGGGAGGCGCCGCCGGGGCCTCGGTGGGCGGGGGCCCCCGCAACCTTCGGTGACACCCCGCCGAGCGCGGCGGCCGGGGCGCAACCGTTTCCCGCTCCCGGTGACGTTCCCGGCGCTGGCGCGGGCGCTGTGAACGCGGCAGGCGAGAAGGTACGGCCCTGGTGGGGGATGGGCGACGCGCTGCTCATGGTGCCCATCATGGCGCTGGTGTTAGCGGTGAGTTTTGGGGTCATCGCGGTCCTCGCCATCTTTGAAGGTGTCGGGTTTGAAGACCTCGGCAACGATCCGGCGGACCTTCCAGCGTCGATGCTGGTCATCCCAACGCTCATTCAACAGTTCGCATGGTTCGGCTGGCCGTTCATCGTGTCGAAGTGGAAGGGGCTCGGTCCGGCCAAGGACTGGGGATGGGCATTCAAACCGGTTGACCTTGGCATTGGGGTCGGGACCGCCATGATCGCCCTGTTCGTTGCAGGCATCGCAGCGACCGTTACCAGTGCGCTCGTCGGCCTCGAAGACGAGAGTCTTGCCGAGAACACCCAGATCCTGACCGACTTCGAAGATTCGCCATGGCTGTACGCCCTTTTGTTCATCGTCGTGGTCGGCGCTCCGTTCAGCGAGGAGATTCTGTTCCGAGGGCTGATCATGCGTTCCATCCAGAAGCGGTGGGGTGTCGTGGCCGGGGTCATCGGGTCGCTGCTCATCTTCGTCCCCATCCACATAGCGGATGGTGGCCTCTTCACCGGGGGCCAGCTGGTGCTGTGGGCATCGATCGCCTCGCTCGGTGCCGTCCTTTCGATCGCCGCGGTGAAGACGGAACGTCTCGCTGCGCCAATCATCGCCCACATGATCATCAACGGCATCGGCTCTGCCGGCGCCCTTGGGTACTTCGACGGGATAACCGATCAGCTGCCGTCTTAGGGCTGTGAGTGGCCGTCGGTCGCGAGAACTGGAGATCGGGACGGCAGAGGGGTAGGTTCGGCCCATGAGTGATGATCTCTCCCGCTACGAACAGTTCACCGGCCTTCGGATCGATCGTCCCGAGCCGGGCATCCTTCGGATCGTGCTCGACACCCCTGGCAAGCTGAACGCCGTCGATACCGTCAAGCATGCCAACCTTGCCGATGTGTGGACCGTGGTCAACCGTGACCCCCACACCAAGGTTGTGGTGGTTCACGGTGAGGGAGGCGCGTTCTCCTCCGGTGGCGACATGGCCATGATCGAACAGATCATCGCTGATCCTGCGGTTCGGGCCGAGACGTTCCGCGAGGCCCGAGACCTCGTCTACAACATGATCAACTGCTCGAAACCGATCGTCTCCGGTATTGAGAAGGTTGCGGTCGGCGCCGGATTGGCCACAGCGCTGCTCGCCGACGTTTCAGTCTGTGGACGTTCGGCGAAGATCATCGACGGGCACACCAAGCTTGGCGTCGCGGCCGGTGACCACGCCGCCATCATCTGGCCGCTGCTGTGCGGCATGGCTCGGGCCAAGTACTACCTCATGACCTGCGAGCCGCTCAACGGTGAAGAGGCCGAGCGCATCGGGCTTGTCTCGATGGCCGTCGACGATGATCAGGTGATCGGCAAGGCGTTCGACGTGGCCCGCACGCTCGCCGCCGGATCGCAGCAGGCAATTCAGTGGACGAAGCTATCGATGAACAACTGGCTTCGTATGGCGGGTCCGAGCTTCGATGCATCCGCGGCCCTGGAGATGCTCGGCTTCGCAGGCACAGACGTCCATGAGGGTGTCTCGGCCATCAAAGAAAAGCGCACCGCAGACTTCACCTAGCGTTGGTCAGGCTTGTAG
>CAZSTV010000286.1:4548-6933 GCA_964609665.1 uncultured Acidimicrobiaceae bacterium | reverse complement strand
CATCATGCCGCCGGGGAAGGCGTAGTTCTCGAGCACGACCTGGTGGATGATGCCGCTACCCGGCTTCCAGAAACCGGCGCCGTACTTCGCGCAGACCGACTCCAAGAAGTTGAAGACCTCTTCGTTGTTGTCCAGCGCCGCCATCAGATCCTTCTTGCCGTCTTCACGGGCTTGGATCAGATGGTCGCAATGGGTGGTGGTTGGCACCGCCACCTCGGTCAGGCCTGCGGTCTGGAACTGCAGCCACGCCATCTGGGCGGTGGCGTCCTGCATGGCAACCCGGTCGGGGCGGAAGTCGACGTAGCTGACCGCCCGCTCGACCTCGGCGTTGGGGTCATCAAGGTGGTTGGCCAGGATCTTCTCGGCCAGGGTGAGCGGTCTGCCGAGGCGCTGGCGGAAGGCGCCGACCCGTTCGTCGAGGGTGCTGTAGACGTTCCGGATGAGTTCGATGGGGGTCTCTGGACCTACGTTTGCCATGCCAATGCCTCTTCTGTTCTTGATGCTCGATTGCTGATGGTGGCTACTGAATTCGAATTGCCGATCGGTGCGGCTCGGAACTGCTTGGAGTGCCGTGGACCTGACCAGTGATCGGAAATGTCGGGGGATTGTGCCGGAACGAATCTCGCCGTAGACCCCTGTGGGGGGCTTTCCGGTGCTATTCGGTCTCCCCGACTGCGGTGGCTTCGGACGCCCAATTGGGCCGAACGACTCGAAACTACCGCCGATGTATGATACAACTATAATACAAGTGAGGAAAGTAATCTACCTGGAAATCGCCGAGTCCCTTCGGCGCAAGATTGACTCTGGTGAGTACAGCGATGGCAACGTACTCCCCAGCGAGGCGACCCTGGGCAAAACCCATGGCGCCAGTCGGGTGACCATCCGCAAGGCGCTTGAGGTGCTCCGGTCGGAGGGCTTGGTGGAGTCCCGCCAAGGGTTCGGTTGGATGGTAGCGACCGAACCGTTCCCGCAGTCTCTCGACGAGTTGGAATCGATTGAGCGGCAGCTCTCAAACTCCGGCCGCAAACCCGAACGGGAGATCCTGGACTTTAAGTTCGTCGACGCTCCACCCCACGTTGGGCCGGTCCTCGGCGAGCGGGTGCTCGAGGTGGCCAGGGTCAACCTGGCCGATGGGCAGCCCTTTGGCATCGTTGTGGTGTGGTGTCGCGAAGACCTTGGCATAGATCTGTCGCGGTCCCAGGTGACCCGTTCGAGCTTCTATGACGTGCTGCCCGTCGTGGCCACGCGAGCAACCCAAACGATCGGTGCCGAGCTGATGTCGGATGAGGACGCGGAACGGCTGCACGTTCCCGCGGCCAGTGCGGCACTGGTTGTCAGGCGGACCACATTTGCAGGCGACGACCAGGCGATCCTGATGTCTGAGCACCGATTCCCCGGCCACCTGACAGAGTTCGTCGCCGAGCTGTCCCGAGCGCAGGCAGAAGATGCCAACGGCGCTCCCGGGTTGCGGTTGGTGGAGGAAGGCTAAACGACTAGGTCGAATGGCCGATGGGTTTGCCTTGGAGGCTCATCGATCATGATCGCTCAGCTCGTCAAGCAGACCGCACAACCCGCACCCCAGCACCGTCGGACCATCTTTGGTCTCGTGCCCGTGCTGATGGCATTCGCACTCATCACCGCCGCATGTGGTGGTGGGTCAGAAGAGTCGCAGACCGCGGCCGACCGCACGGAGGCCGGTTCAGATGACCTGCCATTCTCTGACGAAGGGTCGGTGTTGACGACAACATCGACCGTTCCCGATGTTGGTGATTCCGGTGACGAATCGGATACGTCCGGCGTCGCTACCGGTGCCGATGACCAAGACGACTCGACGCCGCCGACCACCGCCGGTAGCGGACTCAGCCCAATCAACACCGTGGCCGTCGGTTCCGGCGGCGATCCCGATGGGATCTACATCGGGAAGCTGGGCACCCTCGACCCCGACGCACCCCAGGTTCCCGGGGTGGTGGTCCCTCCGGACCTTTCGCCGAACATGCTCCCCCTCACGGGCGAAATCGCTACGGTGCCCGACCGTCCAGCAGCGGTCGTGAAGATTGACAACGGCAGCGCTGCCACTCCCCACCAGGGATTGAACGCCGCCGACATCGTGATTGAGGAGGAGGTCGAGGGCGGAGTGACTCGCTTCGCGGCCATCTTCCACAGCACGCCGAGCATTGTCGGTCCCGTCCGGTCGGGGCGCACGACCGACCTTGCGCTCATCAGCAGCCTCGGGTCACCGCTGCTGATGTACTCCGGCGCTAATCAAATCACCGAGGGCATCCTCCGCTCCAACACCAACATTCAGAACCGCAGCCACGACAGTTCGCCCGGCGGGTACTGGCGTGACGGCGCCCGCAACGCCCCGTCCAACCTGTTCTCCGACAC
>CAZSTV010000286.1:0-4538 GCA_964609665.1 uncultured Acidimicrobiaceae bacterium | reverse complement strand
GTTCTCCGCCACCGCTCCGCACTGGGCCTCGGCCACGGGTGGACCGCCACCGGCTCAGTTCCACTACCGGACGTTCGTCGAGGCCGCGGCGGGTGTCAGCGATGATGAGTTGACCGTCAGCTACCCGGCCTCGATCGCCAAGTGGACGTGGGACGGCGAACGCTGGCTGCGCTGGCAGCGAGGTGAAGAGCACCTCCTGGTGTCCGGCGAACAGGTTGACGCCGCAAACGTTGTGGTGATCGAAGCGGAGCGGATTGCAACCGGCATGGTCGACTCCTCCGGCGGCGCGGTGCCCGAGTTCTACTACGTCGGCTCCGGCCGGGCCACGGTGTTCACCGACGGCAATCGCATCGAGGGCACCTGGACTCGCCCCACCCTCAACAGCGTCGCAACCCTGACCGACAGCGACGGAACGCCAATCGAGCTGACGCCGGGCCGGACTTGGATCCAACTTGTGGAATCCGGCGCAGGGCAGCTCAAGTAACCAGTCGCAAAGGACAGACATGTCATCAGCACCACGGGACATATCCATCTTCGGCGCGGCCGCGGCTCCCATGTCGCGGCGGCCTTCCACGCCGACACTCGGCTCGACACGCTTCGTTGCCGTATTCGTCGCAGCGGGTCTCATCGCCGCCGGTTGTGGCAACGGCGATACCACCGAGGCCGGCGATGGCGGCGCGACCGGTGTGGAAACCGGGACAGAGACCGACGCCGGCACCGCCATCAACGCCGTCGACGCAGCCAAGCAAACGACCACCACTGCGACGGTCATCGTCGAGGATGACAGCCTGACCTACGAGCCCGGCGTCGATGAGTTGGCCTTCACCGCAGGCGAACTTCCGACCACCACAATGGTGACAACAACGACGACCGCAGGCGGCTCGACAACCACCGCGGGAAGTGGCGGTAAACCTGTCACCACCTCGGGCGGAGGCGGTGGTGGTGACACCTCCATATACACCGGACTCCTCGGAGCGATCGGACCCGACGAAGTGATGGCCCCCGCCGTCGTTCCGCCGCCTACGGTTGCCGCAGGAATCATGCCGCTGACCGGCCTCCCAGGCGATGTGCCAAACCACCCGGCGGCGGTGGTCAAGATTGACAACGGTGGCCCGGCTCGACCCCAAACCGGGCTGAACGCCGCCGACATCGTCGTCGAGGAAGAGGTGGAGGGCGGGATCACCCGGTTCGCCGCCATCTTTCACAGCACGCCGAGCATCGTCGGACCGATCCGCTCCGGGCGGACCACCGACATCGGGGTGCTCAACGGCCTCGGCAGCCCGCTCATGATGTACTCCGGCGCCAACCAGGTCACCGACGCACTGATCCGGGCGCAGTCATCGGTGCAGAACCGCAACGCCGGCACCTCATCGGGATACTGGCGCAACTCGTCTCGCCGCGCCCCGTCCAACCTGTACAGCGACACCGCCCCTCACTGGGCGTCGGCCACCGGCGGTCCACCACCGCCCCAGTTCGCCTACCGCGCCGTCGGAACGCAGTCTGCCGGAACCGACGTGACCGCCTTCAATGTGTCCTACCGGTCATCCAAGGCGGCCTGGGCGTGGGACGGCTCGGCCTGGCTGCGTAGCCAGGGCGGTAGCGCCCATATGACCGCCTCTGGCCAACAGGTATCGGCAGCAAACGTTGTTGTCATCGAAGCGGAAGAAGTGTCGACCGGCATGGTTGACTCTTCCGGAGCGAACGTGCCCGAGTTTGTCTTTGTCGGCACCGGCTCGGCGACGGTGTTCACCGACGGCAAGCGCATCGATGGCGTCTGGACCAGACCGACCCTGCGGAGTGTCGCAACCCTCACCACCTCCTCGGGAGCGGTCATCGAGCTGACCCCGGGCCGGACCTGGATCGAGCTGATTCGGGCCAGGAGCGGCATCCTCAATTAGGCCGAACGGCTCACGCGACACATCCCACGGCCGACAGGCTGACCATGTCGCATCTTCGGCGCCGCCACGCTCTCTCAGTACATCGCGCTGTCGCGGTACATCGCGCTGTTTCAGTAGATCGCGCTGTCTCGTCACGACTTGCTGTCTCGGTACGATGTGCGGGTCTGCTCGCCATCGCAACGCTGATCGCTTCCGGCTGCAGCGGGGGAGTGGACCTGGCCGGTGAGGATCACGCAGCGGCCACAGCGGCGCAGCTCATTGCCGATGACATCGCTCCCGAGGTGGTGGACTGCGTGTTGCGTGTCGGTCGCACTGAACTGCAACGCTCCATGCTGAGCGATGCCGCCATCGACGAGTTGCTCACAAACTGTCGTGCTGCACACGCCGTTCTCGGCAGGGACGAAGCGCCCACGGACGGCGCCACAGACCGGGTCGCCGCGGAGTTGGCCATGACCTCGGCGGTGTGGAGTTATGGGGACTCCCCACTGCTCGACCAGCTATGGGACGCCTGCGATGCCGGCACCGGTTCCGCGTGCGATGAGCTCTTCGACGCCTCGCCGGTCGGCTCCGACTACGAGGAGTTCGGTGTCACCTGCGGTGGCAGAGATGACGTGCTCGATTGCGAAGAACTCGACGTGATACTGGACGAGACCGACTGACGGCGGACTGGCTAACGCTGCATTGGCTAGCGCGGCATCGGCTCACGCGGCACTGGGCAACGAGAACCGGCGACCAGCTGCCTACAGGTTGGGCCAGGTCTTCTTTGTTGGCGACTGACGCCGTTGCCCTGGCTTTGGGCCAAGGGCCCACCGGCGGCGCCAGGCACCGGCCTGGGGGCCGTTCATGTCAGGGGTGTCCTTGCGGTAGGCGTTCTTGCGGGCCTGCCACCAGCCGGTGGCGAACTCGTCGGCCAACTCGTTGATGCGTTTCTCGACCCGCTCAGCGAAGTCACGTGCATCTTCGCCTTCAGTCATGGTCATCGGCTCGCCGAAGACCACCGCGCAGCGTGCCTTCTTCGGCCAGTTCTTACCCTTCGGCAGAACGGTGCCCGTGCCGTCCAGGTACACCGGCACCACCGGGGCGCTCGACTGCTTGGCGAGAAAGGCGGCGCCGGGGCGGTGTTTACGGCTCCATCCGTCAGGGCTGCGTCCACCCTCGGGGAAGATCAGCAGGTTGTGGCCGTCCTCAAGCGCACCAAGCGTGTTTTTGATCGAGAGCTTCGAGAGCTTCTGGCGTTCGATGGGAATGGCGCCGATGAACAGAGCGGACAGCGCCGCGGTCAGCTTGTTCGGGAAGAAGTAGTCCGCACCGGCGGCGATGGTCAGGTCTTCTCGAAGATGCGCGGGCATGGTGGCAAGCAGCAGGCTGGTGTCAGCGTGGCTGTGATGGTTGGCCGCGAATATGACCGGCGCCTCGAGGCTGTCCAACCGGTCGGTTCCGATGACGCGGGGCGACCCGTACAGGGCGATGGCGGGTTTGAAGAATCCCCATACACCTACCCGGCGCACAAATCGGGCCAGCGGACTGTGGGCCCACTCGGTGTCGTAGTAGACCCCGGTGCTCGGCGGATCGAGGCGCTTGTCAACACCCTTTGGGGTTGACGGCGGTTGGGTTATAAATCGGAGCCAGTTCATCGCCATCGCATTGCCAACCTAACTGACGTCTGCCATAAGGATCGGCGGATTGTGCACGTGGGTGATGGTCGGCTTTGGCCCGACCACGTCCTCGGCCATCTCCAGCGCGTCGTTGAGTGTCGATGCGGGCTTGAATCCCATCCGGCGCACGGCCCGAGGGTCGCCTCCGACGATGATGACCTGCCCGAGGTACTGCATTGCGTGTGAGCCCCAGTACCACATGTAGAAGGGGTGGACGCCGTGGTAGGCGTAGCTTGTCCGGTAGAGGTGGCGGTACCACTCGTCCTCGGCGAACTGCTTTTCGTACTTCGCCTCGATCTCCACGGGGTCGGTGGTGTCGGCGAGGACCTGTTCGAAGAAGTCGATGTAGCTCGGATGATGCACGGGGTGGAATTCCCACGGGGTTGGGTGGCTCATGATGAGCACCCCGCCTTCACGGACTACCGGCTTGCCCCGGTAGAGGTTGAAGAAGTACCCGAGGCCTTGGACCATGACCAGGATCGGGTTCATGATCGAGTTCACGTTGTACGGGGTCAGATACGGCAGACCCATGGTGCAGATGTCGGTCTGCCCGGTGACCGGGACCAGGTGTTGGGCGTGGACCGCCTCGGTGGTCTTGCGGTGCACCGCTTCCACCTCACCGGCCTGAATTGAGGTGATCTCATACGGTGCCTTCCACGAGTGAAACGCCTTGCGCTTGGCATTTGGCGTCATCCGCTTGAGCCCAGCCTGCATGCCGGTGAACGCGGCCCTGTCGGCCATCGACCATTCCCACTCCCGCTTCTGCAGCATGGACATGGGGCCGGTGTGGCCGAACGTGTTGGTGTTCAGCGTCGACTCGATCTGGAAGATGCGGGGACCGCTCTGCTTGATGATCTCGCCCTGGCGCCAGTTTGAACGGTGCAGTTCCGAGTTGTCCTGATCCATAAACGACCGGGAGTGGCGCATGGTCTTTACGTTGTGATGGGCCTTGACCCCTTCGTATCCGGACAGGCCGGTTGCCGTG
>CAZSTV010000285.1:0-6987 GCA_964609665.1 uncultured Acidimicrobiaceae bacterium | reverse complement strand
CTCGTTTGTTACGGTCTCCGTCACGGTTCTAGACCGTAGCGTGCCCGTGCGGAGAGAAGCATGGGGGAGAAGTGCGACGGAACTGTTAAGACAATGTGCGCCCTGCGCGCGAATCGTTGACTCTTCGCGCGCAGCTCACTACGATCAGCACCAGGCAAATCCCTCTGACGTAATTACGTGGCGGGGGATTTCCACGGTGGTCTTTCGGTCGGACCAAAGTTTGAGGAGCGCGAGGCGCAATGTCAGTAGAGACATCTTTTAGTGGTAAGCGAACAGCAGAGATTGTCGGTATCACGTACCGCCAGCTCGACTATTGGGCCCGTACCGATCTGGTGCGTCCGTCGCTTGCCGATGCGAACGGCTCTGGTTCACGGCGCCGCTACTCCTACAAGGATCTCCTCGAGCTGAAGGTCATCAAGACCCTGCTCGATGCGGGCATCAAGCTTGAATCGGTCCGCGAAGTGTTCTCCTTCATGAAGGAGCACCTCGGCGAAGATGTCGCCTCCGCCAACCTGGTCATCCACGGCTCAAAGTCAGTGCTGACCCGCAGCGGTGAAGAACTCATCGACCTCGTCCGCAAGGGTCAGGGCGTATTGAACGTCCTGCCACTCGCCGGCATCAAAGATGAAGTTGACGCCAAGATCGTTGAACTGCAGCCCGCCGCTCAGGCCCCGGCCGCAACTACTCGAACAGATCTGGCTCTTCCCGGGTGATCCAGTCCCACAGGGGCTGAAAACTGAACCAACCTGCAAGGTTGCTTCCCACCATTTCGCTCGTGGCTTTTGCCTGCCCGGGATCGATGAGGACCGGATCCAAGTTGGAGGCTGACGCCAACAACTGGGCCTGACAGGTCCGCTCCATGGTGATGAACCAAAAGGCCGCTTCGTCGACGGAGTGTCCGACGGTCAGGTTGCCGTGGTTGGACAGAATGGCCGCCTTGCGGTGACCGAGCGCCTCGGCGATCCGGTCGCCTTCGGACGTTTCAAGCACCACGCCGGTGAAGTCATCGAACACGGCGTGGTCGTCGTAGAAGGCACAGGAGTCTTGGGTGAGTGGTTCCAGCGGACGCCGAAACGCCGACCAGGTCTTGCCGTAAATCGAATGGGCGTGGGCCGCAGCGACCACATCAGGACGGGCCTTGTGTACCCGAGAGTGGATGGCGAACGCAGCCTGGTTCAACGGGTGGTGTCCCTCGACGATCTCCCCGCTGTGGTCGACGCAGATCAGGTCAGACACCGTGATGTGCTTGAAGTTCATGCCGAACGGATTGACCCAAAACCGCTCGGGGTCGCCAGGGTCCCTGGCCGTCACGTGGCCGGCAACGCCCTCGTCAAACCCGAACCGGCCGAAGATCCGGAACGTCGCCGCTAGGCGCTGTTTGAGGTGGAGCCGTTCCGCCTCAACCGAGTCGAACGTTGGCGGGCCGGTGATGCCCAGCGCCTCTGTGTCTGGAGCCTCGGGGGCAGGAGCGGTCTCAGCTTCTGGAACTGCGGTGTCGGTCATGTCAGGCCTTTCGAGCTACGTGTCCAAAGACTACGGCAGGCGAAGGGATCGACCCCAACTGAGAACCCTCAGGCGACGGATTCGCCGCCCTGCAGGTCACGGTTCTTGGGCTGCACCCACATCTGTGCACGGTTCTTGCCCGCTGACTTTGCCCGGTACAGCGCCTGGTCGGCCCGCTCCAGGGTTTCGTCGACGGCGACGCCGGTCTCGTGAAGGGCAACACCAGCGCTGATGGTGGTGGAGCGCCCGGAGCTTGCCCAGCCGCGAAGAATACGTTGCGCCACCGCAACCGGGTCTGCGAAGGCTCGGCGAGCGACGACCAGGAACTCATCTCCGCCGAGGCGGGCGGAGGTGTCGGAGTCTCGCAGACAATCTCGGAGGTGGTTGCTCAGGTCCTGCAACACCTGGTCACCGGCAGCGTGGCCGAGGGTGTCATTGACCGCCTTGAAGCCATCGAGGTCCAGAAGGATCAGCGCATCGCCGTCTTCGAGGGCGTTGAGCAGCGAGTCGGCGTGGCGGCGATTGCCGATGCCGGTGAGTTCGTCGCGGGTGGTGGCGCGTTCCAGCTTGTTGATCTCGAAAAGGTGCTCGATGGCGATGCCGACCTGGGTGCCGAAGAGCCGGGCCAGGTCGAGTGTGAAGCCGGGGTCTTCTTCTCGGATGGGATGGACCACCACTGCGCCGGCCGGAACGTCGGTGGCGGGCAGCGGCAGTACAAGGAGGGTCTCATCGACGTTCGGTACCAGCCGGGGTTCGTCTCCGCCGATGGTGTCGACCACAAGCTCGGCCGTTCGGGGATCTGGCTCTTCGGTGCTCGACGGGCCGAGGGTGATGGGAATCAAGCCACCGACGGTGTCACGAAGGACAACGGTCGCACGCTCAACTTCGAAGATCTCCAATGCAGCGAGCGCCACTTCTTCCGCTGCCTCTTCGAGCGAGGAGGGACGCCGGAACCGTCGCAGCACGTCCTCAAGTCTGGCGAGGCGAACCGAGCGTGAGGAGAACCTGCTCTGGGTGCGCAGACTGCGGTCGACCAGGGCGGAGATCAACTCGCCGAGCCCGACGGCGACGGGCACACCGATTAGTGGCAGCGCAAGGTTGATCTTGAACGTGTTGAGTTGGTAGGCCCAAAACATCACGCCGATGACGATCGGACTGAACATCAACGCGCTGCCCGGCGGCAACGCAAACCCGACGTAGGCCATCACCATGATGGCGGCTGCCGCAAGTCCGATGAGTGCGTGGTCGGTGTCTCCGGTGCCGGCAAGCACCAGGGCGGCGACAATGGATGCAACGAAGACCAGCGCTGGGATGATTCGCCACAGCGTCTTGATCTTGTTCCAGTTGATGAAGATGAAGTAGACAGCGGCCAGTTCGAGGGCCAGCGCGAGGTAGAGGATGGACGGACCGCGGGCTTCGGGGGAGCGAGCGACGTAGTCGAGGACGGCCAGAATCGCCGCGCCGGAGAGCAGGGCACCGGCAGCCATTCGGTATCTCTCTCGCCAAAGCACGTTGCTCAGAACCTCACTATTGACAGCAACTGCACGGGGCAGCTCGTCGACCTTAGGATACCGACCACAGGGTGTGTCATGAACAGTACCCTACGTGAGGGTCGTTTGGCAGTTCATCGGTGGGCAATTCTGAGTCTGGCCCGCAAACCGTGACCTGTCGGAGGCCAATCGTCGCTCAACCATCTGGATGTGCATCCCCGGTGAGGCTACCGGCATGAGAGCCATCGTTAAACAGCCGGAGGGTCCATTGTTGGGGATCGTCGCCGGGGTTCTCGATGACGAGGTGGGAGACTGAGGTGTGGCGCGCCCCAATAAAGTCCATCGCCCCGACCTGCATCGCATAGCCGAGTACGGCGGCGACAACGCCTCCGTGGCAGAAGGCGGCCACAAGCTCGTCCGGGTGGGCGGCAGCGATACGTCGCACCGCCCCGACCGTGCGATCGGTCAGCTGTTGGTTGGTTTCGGCCCCCGGGACCGAGCCCCACTCGCTCGTGCGGCGGAGTTCAAGCGCTGCCGGATGGTCATTGGCAGACATCTCACGGAACTTGCCACCCTCGCCATCGCCGAGGAAGACCTCCCGCAGGTCCGGCTCGACCGATGGGGTCATGCCAAGTTTGGCGGCAAGCGGGGCTGCCGTCTGGTGGGTTCTGGTGAGGCTGCTCACGTAGATTGCAGCGACTGGCTCAGAGGCGAGCCGCTGCCCAACCAACTCGGCCTGAAATTCGCCGAGTGGCGACAGCGGCGGATCGCCGTGGCCGTCCACCAGTGGGAACGGTGACGCCGGGTTGTACGGCTGCGACTGACCGTGCCTGATAAGGAGCACCTGGCCGGCGTTTGGCGGCGGCTCAAAGAAGTGTTGCGGGTACGTGGTTGTTGCGTTCTCGCTCATGTCAGAGTCGCCACCCTCAGATGTAGAAGCCATTGCGTCCGACACTACCCGCGGCGAGTGACCGCGGAACAAGTACCCGTACAACTACCCGCCGTGCCGATCGTTGAGCCAATTGAACAACCGTCGGAGCAGCGGGCACTGCGGGAGGGGAGAGGGCCCTGCGAACCTAGGCTTGCACAGATGACAATCGAGGGTGATACGCCGAAGCAAGCAACGCCACTCGACGCCCCGGTGGGCAGACGGGAACCGTTCGAAACCACGGTGTGGGGCAGGACGCTCGTCGACCCGTACCGGTGGCTCCACAACAAGGAGTCCGACGAGGTACGTGAACACCTCGAGGCCGAGAACGCCTTCACCGAGGCTGTGCTCGAGCCGGTCGCCAAGCTGCGTTCAACGCTGTTTGACGAGATCAAGGCCAGGATCAAGGAGACCGACATGTCGGTCCCGGTCGTGAAGGACGGCTGGTCCTACTACTCCAGGACGAACGAGGGAGACCAGTACGGCATCCACTGTCGGCGGTCCGTCGGTGACGGCAGCGCGGGCGCTGAGGGGACAGAGCAGGTGCTGCTGGATGAGAACCTTGAGGCCGGCGACTCGGAGTTCTTCGACCTCGGACTCTTCGACGTGTCCCCGGATCACCGCCTGCTGCTGTGGGGGGCCGACCGAACCGGTGACGAGCACTTCAACGCCGTCGTTCGGGACCTGGAGACCGGGACCGAAACCGACGACGGGCTCGAAGGCCTCAGCTACGGCTCGGTGTGGGCGCTCGACAACAAGACCTTCTTCTATGTTCGCCAAGATGATGCAAGCCGCCCGTTCGAGGTGTGGCGTCACGAGATGGGCACAGCGATTGCCGATGACGTCCTGATCTACCGTGAGACCGACGAACGGTTCTTCGTCGGCATCGGACGAGACAAAGATGATTCATTCATCTACATCGGGTCGTCGTCGAAGGTGACAGACGAACTGCGGGTCATCCCTGCCGATCAGCCAACCGCCGAACCGCGGGTCATTCTGGAACGCCGCCAAGGCGTTGAATACTCGGTCTCCCACTTTGGCGACCGCTTTGTCATTCTGACCAACGACGGCGCCGAGAACTTCCGGGTGGTTACCGCACCCGAAGATGCTCCCGGCCCGGAGAACTGGGAAGAGCTGATCCCGGGCTCGGACGACATCACCATTGGTGACATCGATGTGTCCGCCCACTTTCTCACCCTTTTTGAGCGGACCGGTGGTACGACCCGCATCAGGCTTCGTTCCTGGGCCGATGGCTCGTTCACGACCACCGCTCAACCGGAGTCGGTCTCAACAACGTGGCCGGGAGCAAACCCAGACTTTGATGCCGTCACCCTGCGCTACGGCTACACGTCAATGGTGACGCCGCCGTCGGTCTTCCTGTTGGACACCGTCACCGGCGAACGTGAACTACTCAAACAACAAGAGGTCCTCGGTGACTTCGATCCCGCCAACTACGACACCACCCGGCTGTGGGCGACGTCGGCCGACGGCGAGAAGGTGCCGGTCAGCATCGTCTGGCGGCGAGACGGTGATTCGGACAGCGGCGGGGAACCCATGCGCGGCCCGGGCCCGTGCGTGCTCTATGCCTACGGTGCGTATGAGTCATCGACCGACCCGGCGTTCTCGTCGGCTCGCCTGTCGCTGCTCGACCGAGGGTTTTCGTTCGCTATCGCTCATGTGCGAGGCGGGGGCGAGATGGGTCGCCGCTGGTATTCCGATGGCAAGTTCGAAAAGAAGCAGAACACGTTCTCCGACGCCATCGCAGCCGCAAAACTCCTGATCGACGAGGGGTGGACAACTCCAGAGGGGCTTGTACTGCGAGGTGGGTCGGCCGGGGGTCTGATGGCGGGCGCCGTCGTCAACCAGGCGCCGGAGCTCTTTGCCGGCGTTGTCGCCCACGTCCCGTTCGTCGACGCCCTCCACACCATCCTCGACCCCACGCAACCCCTCACGGTGACCGAATGGGAGGAGTGGGGCAATCCGGCGGAGAGTGAAGAGATTTTCAACGCCATGCTCGCCTACTCGCCCTATGAGAACGTTGTGGCTCAGGACTACCCGTCGATCTTCGCTACTGGCGGATTCCACGACACCAGGGTCAACTACTGGGAACCGGCGAAATGGGTGCAGCGGCTCCGCCACCTCGGAACCGGAACCGGGCCGATCTTGTTGTGGACAGATCTCGGCGCAGGGCACGGTGGCCCGTCCGGTCGCTACGAGGCGTGGCGAGAAGAAGCGCGGATCTTGGCATACATCCTGTGGGTTGTTGGTTTAGCTGAGTAGAAGCCGAGTTTGAATCCATACCAACGCCCCGAAACCAACTAGTGTAAGAATCGCCGACAACGTGGTCGCCGATACTGCAACCAGCAGAATCGCACCAGGAATCACCAAGTAGTACATCGCAAAATTCACCGCACAAAACGCCTCGTCGAGCACGGTTGCCGCTTGAACCGTTCTCCATCCTGCCGAAGGTAGGTGTAGGGTCCGCTTTAGGTCCCTAGACGAGAACATCTGTTCCAGGAGGTGGTGGTCGTCAAGACTCCCGACTATGAGAAGCGGCTAGCCGAGTACGAAACCGGTATGGCCGAGCTGCAGTCGCAGCTGAAAGCGATGGAGGAAGAAGTCGTTACCCTCCGCCGCCGCCTTCAGGACGCACCCAAGAGGGTCAGGACCCTTGAAGAACGACTTCTGGATACCAAGGGCCAACTCGCCCAGGCCGTAAGCCAGAACGAGAAGCTCACCTACACCCTTCGCGAAGCGCGTGAACATATCGCAGCGCTGCGCGAAGAAGTGGACAAGCTGACCCAGCCGCCGAGTGCCTATGGCACGCTGCTTGGAATCAACGACGACGGCTCGGCCGACGTGTACTCCAGCGGGCGCAAGATGCGGGTGGAGACCCACCCGGCTATCGAGGAACCAGAGCTTGTCCGCGGGGCCGAAGTGGTCCTCAACGAATCGCTGAACATCGTCAAGGTGCGCGGCCCGGAGCGTTCCGGTGAAGTGGTCTCCGTCAAGGAGATGCTTGCCGACGGCACCCGGGCATTCATCGTTGGACGGGCCGACGAAGAG
>CAZSTV010000284.1:0-7041 GCA_964609665.1 uncultured Acidimicrobiaceae bacterium | reverse complement strand
AGGTGAGATATCCTCGGCCGCATAGCCCATGAGAATTGAACTGAGCGATGCTCGTCGGCAGGAGTCTCGATCGTCATGAGTTCAGCGCGCAACCAGCGGGGTCACAGCGCCGGTGAACCCAGCGCAGATGTTACGGATCAGAAGGACTTTCGCGTCCTCTACATCGGGGGCGAAGGCCGATCAGGATCAACGGTTCTGGAGAAGGCACTGGCGGCCCATCCAAACGTCGTAGCGGTGGGAGAACTCAAGTACCTGTGGAAGTGGGGCATCGGCCGCAACGAATTGTGCGCCTGCGGCGATCCCGTCCCCGAATGCAAGTTCTGGTCGGCGGTCGGGCACCGCATGTTCGGCGATGAAGGATTTACCTCCCCCGAAGCTAGGCGACTCTTCGCCGACTACGAGACCGTGTCGGTCAACTGGCGGATGTTCGCCGCCTTCTGGACGCCGGTCTTGCCACACTCTCGACGCCGGCTACAGCGAGTCCGTGAGTTGCTCGGCAGCCTCTACCGGGCAATCGCTGAGGAGGCCGGAGTCGACGTGGTGGTCGACGCGTCGAAACACCCGATGCACCTCGCGATCGCCAGCCAGGTACCAGACGTGCAGTTGTCGGTGGTGCAGCTCGTTCGAGACCCGTGTGGCGTCGCCAAATCCTGGTCCAAGCGGGTACCACTCCCCCACGACCCCACCGGCGAGCGCGTTATGGGTCCGCATCCTGCCCCGGTCGTCGTTGTCCGCTGGGCGTTGACAAACATTGCGGTCCACTACGTTCGCTTCTGGCATAGGGGTCCGCTGATTCGCTACGAAGATCTGTGTCGGGCGGCCAAACCGACCATCGCCGCCATCCTCACCGGCGCAGGCCTCGACCCCACGCTCGTCCCAGAGACCGAAGGTAACTCGGTTGCGGCCACCCCTGGACATGGCATCGCAGGCAACCCGACCCGGTTCGGTGACGGGGTCATCACTCTGACCGAGGACACTGGCTGGCGTGACGACTTTCCACTCATCAAACAGATGATGATAAAAACGGCCGTGCTGCCGCTGGTGGTGTTGTATCGGTACATAGGACGGTCGTAGTGGACATCGGAATTTGCGTCGCATCAAAGATTGACGACATCGAATACGTAGTGCGAGCAGAGGAGCTTGGCTACTCCCATGCCTGGCTCGCTGACAGCCACATGATCTGGAGCGACCCCTACGCCTGCCTCGCCCTGGCCGCTCACCGGACCGAACGAATCAACCTGGGCACCGGTGTCGCTGTGGCCGCCACCAGGCCAGCCCCGGTCACTGCCGCGAGCATCGCCACCATCAATCGCGTCGCCCCGGGGCGGACGTTCCTCGGCATCGGCACGGGAAACACGGCGATGCGAATCATGGGTCACAAGCCAATGCGCATCGCTGAGTTTGACCAATACCTCACCACGCTCCGCCCGCTCCTGGCTGGGCAGGAAGCGGACTTTGAATGGCGGGGTCGAACGTCGCCGATACGCCACATCATGGCCGACGACGGCTTCGTTGACTTCTCCACTCCCATCCCGCTCTACGTCTCCGGGTTCGGCCCCCGCTCGCTCGGGCTTGCCGGTAAACATGGTGATGGCGCGGTGTTGTCGATTCCACCCGACCCGGCGTTCATGGAGCGGATCTGGACCTCGGTGGAACGCGGCGCAGTCGAGGCGGGGGTGACCTTGGACCGGTCCGACTACCTGACGACAAGTCTGACCACCATCGTCGTGCTTGAGCCCGGCGAGGCCACCGACTCGGACCGGGTAAAGCACCTCTGTGGGGCCTTTGCCATGGCCTCGCTGCACTACAGCTACGCCCAGTTCCGCAACTACGGCAAACCGCCTGCAGGCCCGGCAGCTGCAGTCTGGGACGAGTACCGGGCCGTGGTCGAACAAACCGAGCCGGAACGTCGACATCAGCGAGTTCATGCCGGACACAATTGCTGGGTCATGCCAGAAGAAGAGCGCTTCCTCACCAAGGAGTTGATTGAAGCGACCTGCCTGGTCGGCACCGCTGATCAACTTGTCGAACGGCTTCGAGGGCTCAGCGATGCCGGTCTCGACCAGGTCATGATCTTGCCACCGTTTGATCCGCGGTTCGAGGTGCTCGAGACCGTCGGGCAGCACATCTTGCCGTACGTTTAGCGACCGACCTCGGTGTCGCCGAAGGGATTCGCCTGCGAGCTGTTCTGATACGCGGACGCCTTGTCGCTCGCCGCACCTACCAGCGCCGCGGGACTCTGACCCTCGACGTGGCCCATGATTCCCCGGTACAGCTCAAACCCCAGCAGCTCTCGCAGCCGCTTGGAGTAGGCCGGGATCCGGTCGTGGGGAATGGACAGGTACTGGTTCTGCTGCGTCCGAAAGAACCCACGGACGTACTGCACGTTCAAGCCGAGCCGCCACTCGTCTGCCGTTGTGTTGGCACCACCGCAGTGCCAGAGCTGGCTGTCCATGATCATCACGCTGCCTGCGGGCATCTCGGCCGCAATTGAGATGGACTCGTCATCGGGATTGGGGTGCCCTGGCTCGCGGTGTGAACCGGGAACGATTCTGGTGGCGCCGTTCTCGTCGGTGAAGTCGGTCAGCGCCCAGATGGTGGTGGACATCATCGGGCGGTGCGGCCTACCAATCTTGAAGAGACCATCATCGGCGTGCAGTCCCTGGAGTTCTTCA
The DNA here is from genome assembly GCA_964609665.1 of uncultured Acidimicrobiaceae bacterium. Taxonomy (GTDB): domain Bacteria; phylum Actinomycetota; class Acidimicrobiia; order Acidimicrobiales; family SZUA-35; genus JAHELU01. Next base: position 4,366 of record CAZSTV010000284.1, on the reverse strand, counting down.
CCCGGGCCGATGTCCATGGCGGTTGTTCCGGACAGGAGCAGCTCAGGCTCCAAAAGCTGTTCCACCACCGGAAGCACGTTCTCGTGCACCGGCAGCTCTTCGAAGACCGGCGCCTGCGGGACCAGGTTGTAGAGCCGTTTGGTAGCAAAGCCTTCGGCCCGGTTGCCCTTTGGTTGCACATCGAGCTCGGCGAAGAGATCACGCACGCCGTCTCGCAGCGCTGCGGTCAGCTCAGGGGCGATGGCATCTTCAACGATGGAATAGCCATCCGCCTCGATGCGATTCACATGTCGTTCGATCTGGGCTGCGTCCACGGCTCAAGCCTATGAGATACCCCATCGTGAGCGAAAGCCGACAGTTCGCCGATAGGCAGTTGCGGCTCTACTCTGGCTGTTGCACAGCAGAACCGAACAGGACGTGTCATGACCAGTATCGATGAGCCGAAGACCGCACTGAACGTCCAGCGTCTCTCCCCCGCTCTGGGCGCCGAGGTCACCGGGATTGACCTGGCAACCGCGGGGGCCACCGAGGTTGAGGCCATCACCTCAATGCTGTTGGAACACAAGGTGTTGTTCTTCCCCGGCCAGAACCTCGCCCTCGACGACCATGTTTCGCTGGCTCGACAGTTCGGGCCGTTGGAGTCACATCCCAACCTGACAAACCCCAACCTCGACCACCCGGAGATCTTCGAGTTGGCGGCGAGTGCAGGAGGTGTCGCTGACGAGTGGCATACCGATCTGACGTTCCTGGCATCGCCCTCGGTTATGTCGGTTTTGAACATGGTCGCCTGTCCCGATATTGGTGGCGACACCATGTGGACCAACCTCGCCCTGGCGTATGAAGCGCTTTCGGCGCCGATTCAGCAGCTCTGCGATGGGCTGACTGCGCTGCATGACGCCCACCCCCATGACCGCTCGGACCGCATGGCCATCCACCCCGTGGTTCGCCATCACCCCGAGACCGGCCAGCGGATTCTGTACGTTAACCAGCACTTCACCCGTCGGATCGTGGAGATGAGCCACGACGAGAGCGAAGCGCTGCTCACCTTGCTCACCAACTGGGTGACCCAGCCGCGCTTCACCGTCCGTTACCGCTGGACCACAGGCACGATTGCGATGTGGGACAACCGCTGCACCCAACACAGCGTCCTCCATGATTTTGAGGGCGAGCGGATCATCCAGCGGGCAACCGTCACCGGCGACGTACCAACCGGGGAACCTGCCCGGTGGGATCCGTGGCGCCCGGACCGCATCGGCGCGTTGACCAGGCACGACCGTCAACTGCTTCGATTCATGCGTGATCAGCGGCAATCGGAGTCCGGCTGACCTTCTGGGGCACGTACGGGTGTGACCGAATCTCGGCCATGGGTTACCCTGCCTTCGCGTGAGCGGAAACCACAGTCAGTCGGCAGGATCCTCGGAGCAACTAGCTGCCGGAGCGGGCATCAACGTCTCTGAGCGGGCGAACGAGATCATCACAGAGATCGAACGGTCCGTGGTCGGCAAACGCCACGTTCTTGAGATGGTGCTCGTCGGAATGCTGGCCAACGGACACGTACTCATCGAAGACGTGCCGGGGGTCGCAAAGACCCTCATCGCCCGCTCGCTGGCCGACGTCACGGGCCTCTCCTTCTCCCGTATTCAGTTCACGCCGGACCTGATCCCTTCGGACCTCACCGGCTCCATCATTCCCGGGCCGGACGACAGGCCGGTGTTCGCCCCCGGGCCGCTGTTCGCCAACCTGGTGCTCGGCGATGAGATCAACCGAAGCCCATCCAAGACACAGGCCGCAGCCTTGGAAGCAATGGAAGAGCGACAGATCACCGTCGACGGCGTATCACATCAGCTTCCGATGCCGTTCTTCCTTCTGGCCACCCAGAACCCGATCGAGACCGAGGGCACCTACCCGCTGCCCGAGGCCCAGCTCGACCGGTTCATCATGCGGATAGGCGTTGGCTACCCGGATCCCGGCGACGAGCGGGAACTCCTGCGTCGACGGGTCGAGCGCGGCACCGATCAGCCCGAGCTTCGCCAGATCGTCACCCCGGAACAGATTCTCCACATGCAGGGTGCGGTCGAAGACATCAAGGCCAGCCAGGACGTCATCGACTACGTCGTTTCCATCGTCGAGGCCACCCGCAGCCACGAGTCACTGGAAATCGGGGCCAGTCCCCGCGGTGGGTTGGCGCTGTTGCGAGCCGCTCGGGCCAGAGCTGCGCTCGACGGCCGAACCTTCGCCACCCCGAACGACGTGAAGTCGCTGGCCTCGCCCGTGCTCGCTCACCGACTGGTGTTGCGGACCGAAGCGTGGGTCCGCGGGGTGCGAGAGGCCGATGTGATCGCGGAGTGCCTCAACACGGTCCCGACGCCAAACACCCTGACCGACCGAGACGTCGAAGTTGCGGTGGGGCAACAACCGGTCGGAGACGCCGGCACCGGGTGAACCACCAAACCAGTCCCCGTTTCCTCATCCTGCTGCTCAGCGGGGTAACCGGCCTGCTTGCGTCGGTTGTCATTGGCCTGCCGCTGCTCGCCATGGTGTCCGCTCCCGCCATCTTCGTGGCGGTCATCGCAGCGCTGGTGCACAACCGGCCCGAGCTGCACGTGTCGGTCGAAGGCCCGGCCCGGGCGGTCGAAGGCGACCGTGTGGACCTGGTGGTCACCGTTCAGTCGAAGACCTGGGTCCCGTGGCTGCAGGTTGGAATGGAGTTTCCGGTTGACATGGAGCCGGTCAACGGCATCCGTCACGCGGTGGTGTCCATCCCGGCCGGCCGCAAGGCCGTGGTGCGGTTCCCGGTGGAACTCACCAGATGGGGCGTCGCCAGCCCGGGGCGAATCGAAACGTTGGCACGAGGTCCGTTCGGGTTGTTCGTCGCGTCGAAGGTTCACCAGCCGGACCTTGCCATCCGGGTCCATCCCCGTGATGGCAACAGGAAGTCGGTTGTGGTGCCCGCCCGGTTGCGAGCCCGGGTCGGAGACCACCGGTCACGACGTCACGGCGACGGGTCGGACTTTGCCGAGGTCCGGCCGTATCGAACGGGTGACACCTTGCGATCGGTCAATTGGCGAGTGTCGGCCCGGCGTCAGGAGCGCTGGGTCACGGTGCGCCACCCCGACCAGTCCGGCGACCTGGTATTCCTGCTCGACACGTTTCGAGACCTTGGCCCGGAGGGCAACCGTCTTGTTCAGCGGGCGGTCCGTGCCGCTATGAGCCTTGCTGAGAGCAACCTCGACGCCCACGACCGCGTCGGTCTGCTCGACGTCGGACGCCATATCAAGTGGTACCGGCCCCGCCAGGGCAGGCTACAAAAGGCTCGGCTCTTCGATGCGCTGCTCGAATCACAGGTCGAGCCCGGCCTGCGGGCGCCCAGCATGTCGCAGCTGCCCCTCCATGACCTTGACGCAGGAACGATGGTGGTGTTCCTGACAGGGCTGACCGATCCCGATATGGCCAGGCTCCCCATCGAGATGCGCATGCACGGTCTGCAGGTTGCCGTCCTCGAGTGTTTGGCGGACGACCACCTGCTCGAACCGCTGGATGAGGCGGCTGACCTGGCGTCGCGACTTTGGCGCCTGGTGCGACTGCAACGTCGCCAGCAATTGATCAGCCACGGTGTTCCGGTGACGATCTGGAACGGGGACCAGCCGATCGAGCTGCCGGTCGCGGCACTGGCGAGACAGCGGGCGGTGTCGTAGTGGGATCGGTCTACGCGGATGAGGAGGAACGGTCGGCCATCGCTCGACGGCTGTCGATATTGCCAGCCACAATCGGGTTTCTTGGCATAGTCATTCTGGTAGTAGGTAGCTCTGCCGCCGGGGTGGTGTCGGAGAGCCGAGGGTGGAGTTGGTCGCTGCTCGCCGGGGCCTGCGTCCTCGCCACCGTCGTCTCCGGCTCGGCGGTCGGGATGTACCTCGGCCTTGTGGTGTTGGGCGTCGGAGCCTTTGTCGGTGACGAGACCGTGACCCTGGCGGAACTGACCGCTCTTGCCCTGACCATGCTTGTGGTGCACGAGACGGTGCGGTTCTCCCTCGACGCCAGACGACCAAGCCGATTCGGACCGGGCCTTGTCGGCGGGTACATCGCACGGACTGTCGGCCTTGGCGTCCTCGTGGTGCTGACGTTCGCCGCGGCGTGGCCAATCGCCACCGCGGAGCCACGACCGACGTTGTGGATTCCCATCGGCATCGCCGTTGCTGGACTCCCCCTCTTCGCACTGTTCTGTAGCGATGCCTTACAGCGGTTTGAACTCCTCTCCGGCCCTCGGCCGCGGGCGGTTCTCGGGGTCGTGTTCTCCACCGCTGTCATCTTGCTGGTGGTGTTGGCGGCGCAGGCCAGGACCAGCATCGATTCGGGGCCGGTTGGTTCG
>CAZSTV010000283.1:0-7131 GCA_964609665.1 uncultured Acidimicrobiaceae bacterium | reverse complement strand
CACGCGTTTCATCTATGAGCATCCGCACAATGTCACCGGCGCCCGTTTCCTTCGCAAGCGCTGCCGATTGGCCGAAGAGATGGAATGACGCCTCTTCGAGTTCGGCGGCGGCAGCGATGGGTCCGCCGCCCGGCAGCTCGGGCGCTCGGCGTCGCGCCACCACCGAGGTGATCGCCACCATCACCGCCACCCACAGCCACGCCAGCGCCATCGCCTGATCCGACGTGGCAATCCAGCCGAACACCAGACCGACCGCCAGCAACTGCACCGCGGCCCGGACCACCGCAACCATCAACTGGCGGGTGAGGCCAAGGTTCATCACCAGGCCAAGCAGCACCGCCACCGCGATCAACACCAACGAGGCCGCGGCCTGAGCATACGTAACGTCTTCAATCATCGCTCACAGCATCGCCCAGCAGCGCGGTCTGGTAAACACTGGTCTTCGACCAATGGCGACCGCATCGCCCCGCCTAGTCTGTTGTAGCTAACGAAGCCGGCTCACGTCCGGCGGAGATGCGTCAGCCACCACCGAGGGAGCAGTGCCAATGCAGCCGACGAAAATTGCCACCTGGTCAGAGGTCGCCGACCGAGAGCCGATCGGCGCTCTGGTCAGCAACGTGGACCTGGTCATTGTCCGCTTCGACGACAACCATTCGGTGCTCTACGGCCGCTGCCTGCACCGTGGCGCCATGATGTCTGACGGACATTTAGAAGGTGACAACCTCATCTGTGGCCTGCACGGGTGGGACTACGTGTTCCACACCGGCGTCTCCAGCTACGACAACGCGGAGCGGCTCCACAAATTTTCGTCGTGGGTCGAGAACGACGAGTTGCTGGTGGACCTCGATGAAATCCTCGCCTGGGAGAAGGAATTCCCCCAGCCATACAACCGCGGCGCGTACCAGGGTTCGTTCCAGGACCCCCACGGCGAGCCGACCGAGCCCCACGTCGGGCTGATCCGCAAGCTCGCAAACGAGGGCCTCGAATACCTTGGCCACCACGGACCGGTCACCTCGATGGGCGTCTCCCGCGACGAGCTGCCCAAGTGGGACGACATTCAGTTCGTCACCGCGCAGCTTGCCCGCAAACCGCAGCTCGATGAGGTGCCCGTGGCGACCGACGTGGTCATCGGCCCAAACGCCGACAAACCGCTCCGGTTGGAAATTCCCCTTTTCGTCAGCGACATGAGCTTCGGCGCACTGTCCGAAGAGGCGAAGGTTGCGCTGTCAAAGGGGGCCGAATTGTCCGGGACGGGCATCTGCTCTGGCGAGGGCGGTATGTTGCCAGAGGAACAGGCGGAGAACTCCCGATACTTCTATGAGTTGGCGAGCGGTCGGTTCGGCTGGTCGTTGGACAAGATGAACCCCGAGAACAACGGCGGGGTCCAGGCGTTCCACTTCAAGCTCGGGCAGGGAGCCAAGACCGGTACCGGCGGACACCTGCCGGGCAACAAGGTCCAGGGCAAGATCGCCGATGTCCGTGGCCTTGAGCCGGGCACCTCCGCCATTTCACCGTCAACGTTTCCCGACCTGAACCATGAGGACGATTACCGGCGGGTTGCCGACGAGGTCCGGGCGGAGTCCGGCGGGATCCCCATCGGCGTCAAACTCTCGGCCCAGCACATCGAGGACGACATCGACGCCGCGCTGCGGGTGGGTGTTGACTACATCATCTTGGATGGTCGCGGTGGCGGGACCGGGGCGGCGCCGGTGCTTTTCCGAGACCATATATCAGTACCGACAATTCCGGCCTTGGCTCGCGCTCGACGGCACCTGGATGCCCGGGGACGCCGAGACGTCAGCCTGGTCATAACCGGTGGCCTGCGGACCCACACCGACTTCGCAAAAGCCATGGCGCTCGGTGCAGACGCCATCGCCGTTTCCAACTCGGCCATGCAGGCAATCGGCTGCATCGGCATGCGGGCCTGCGCCTCAAACAACTGCCCGGTCGGCATCGCCACTCAGAAACTCGAGTTGCGGGCCCGGCTCCCGGTGGACGAGGCGGCGGAGCGGCTCCACAAGTTCTTCTGCGCCACCGTGGAACTGATGGCGGTACTGGCCAGGGCCTGTGGTCACACGAACCTGAGCGAATTCTGCACCGACGACCTCACCACCTTTGATGGCGACATGGCCAAGCTGACCGGCATCGCCTACGGCGGCGTTGGAGCGTAGCCGTCGTGTCGGGACCAACCGGATGGTCCCGACGCAACAACCGCCATCACTCGGTATGTTCGGGTTGGACTACCCGAACTCTCCCGCAGGGTCGCCGCCGGAGTAGGTCTCCGCAGCGCTCTCGGCCGTCGACTGTCCACCGGACGAATCAGATGAACCGCCGGAGGAGTGGCCGCCTGAGTCATTGTCGGAGCCTTCGCGATCGTCGGCACCGCCGCCGCTGCTCGATGACCCGAACTCGCCGCCGAGGTCACCGTTCGAGTAGGTGTCCGCTGCTTGCTGAGCGGTGGACTGGGACGCTGCGGCCGCCGCGGCATCGGCGGCGGCATTCTCCACGCTGTCGGTTCCACCGAATTCGCCAAGGGTGCCGTCATAGCCCGTGTCGGACACGCTTAGACCCTGGCGCACCGCTGCGTTGATTGCGCTGCGGACGATGGCCATCGTCTGAACGTCATCGGGGTCCGTACCGTGGAAGTCCCGGAAATTGTCGATGTCGTCCTTGATGTCGCTTCGCAGGCCTTCCGCCAGTCCGTACTGCACCGACGGCGTTGAGCCCGGTCGGGGTGCCGGGTTCGGCACTCGCATGGTTGAGCCGCTCGCGGCCAGGAACGAGTTGATGGCCGCTGTGGCGTCCGCTTCCTGGGTCGCCGTGGGATTCGCTCCGAGGAGGACGGTCAAGAGTTGTATGACCACCGGCGGAGCGTTTCGTTGGCCGGGAAGGCCAGGTGCAGGGTTGATGATGCCGATGACCCAGTCGATCAACGCATCGTCGATTGCCTGCAGCCGGTCATAGATTTCCCCGGCCGAGGTGGTCGGTGCTCCCGCGGCGTCTCCACTGGTGCCGGGCGGAAGTTCAACGGTTGGCCAGCTCGGGGGGAAGATGGGCTGGGGTCGACCGGGGTTCGGCATGACCGTGACGCCTCGTCTGCCGAAGACAGCGTATTTGTAGGTGACGCCGGCGTTCAGGCCGACGTCGTTGAACTCGCTGCCGGCGACCTCGGCAATCTGCGTGCCGTTGCGGACGACCACAAAGCTGTCCGCACCGCTGGCGTCCCAACTCAGCGACGCAAATGTCAGGTGCCGAACGCCGGACAGGATTCGAGGCTGAACCAGATCCTCGGTGTCGCTTTCCACCGCTGGTTGCTGTTGGGTTTGGGTTGGCGCGCAGCTTGTTCCGGTTGTCGGGTTCCACCCCCAGCCGTTGTTCTGCGCCGCGGCGGAGTAGTCACAGCCGTCGGTTGGGACCGGGGCCTGTTGGAGTGGCGCGCAGCTGGTTCCGGTTGCCGCATCCCACCCCCACCCGTTGTTCTGATCGGCGGCTGAGTAGTCGCAACTCGCTGACGCGGCGGTTGCAGTCACCGCCGTGAGCAGGCTCGTCAAAATGACCGCAACAAGTGCGGCGGAAAGGCGTTTCACTGGTGGACTCCTGGTGCTTTGTCGATGCGGCCTCCGTCGGGCCGCCTACCCATATCCACCCCCGGGCGGTTGGTTCGGTTCCAAATTGCTCCTGTCCGAAATGCGCTACGGTCGAAACTGTCGATGGTGTTGGAGATGTCGATAAAACGGAGGTCGCGATGGGCGCAGATGGCCAAGTGGACGTGGCGTGGGACTGGTTGACCGGCGAGGTCCGTGACGCGGCCGAAGCGTTCGTGTCACAACTGCGCACCATCGAGGCGACCGAGCGTGCCGGGACAACGCCGGTACCCAACCTGGAGTGGAACGTGGCCGAACTGACGGCCCACATCATTTCGCTACCGGATGTGTATCGGGCGCAGAACAGCCTCCCCGAACCGTTCACGCCGCCAGACAGTTGGGCGGACTTTTCCCGAGAGGCCAGAGCGCACATCACAAGCACCGACCTGTCGGAGCTGTCTGACCAGTTGCTGACCGAGTTGGACCGGTTCCTGGATGAGCTTGGACCGGATGGCACCACCCCGTGGACGCTGTACGGACAGGCCACGACGGCGGGCAACCTTGCGGCGGGCGAGGATGGCACGCTGACCGTCGGTCTCGGCAAGCCAGCCCGAGCCGACTGTCACCTCATCGCCGATCCGGCGACCTACCTGCTACTCAGTCTTGAACGGACCAGCCAGATCAAGGCCGCGCTCACCGGCAAGATGATCGGCTACGGCCGCAAACCATGGCTGTTCAACCGACTGGCGATGGCCAAGGTCGACGGCGTCTGACAACTATCGGTCGGCGTCGAAGTTTCGCAGAATCCACCAGGCGGTCAGGCCCAGCGCGGAGGCTGCAAGGCCGTTGATCATCGAGATCCAAATCTTGGCCAGCAGCGGGCTGAGGCTGAGGGCCAGCGTGTGGAACGACGACGCGACGCCAAGTGCGGCCACTGTCGCCGCCGCCTTCCTGGTGACGCCGACGACTGAACGGGTGATGCTGCCGGCGGGGGAGAGGACAATAAGCAGGACCGCGCCGAGGATCAACATGCCGACGGTCGAACCGATCGGCGCAAAGAGTCTGCCGAGCAGCGACTGCACGGTCCACAGGTCGCCGGTGAGTTCCTGGATCATTTGAAACACACCGGCGCCGATCCGTAGCGCAACGGTGGCCAACAAACCGACGATTGCGATTTCTCGGGCCTCGTCGCGGGAGATTGACATGCTCGAAACGCTAACCCCGGATGACGGCTAAGTTGCATCGAATGGGGAGCGTCAATGTCGAACACCGATGAGCGGTACCGCTCGTTGGGCCTCTGGCTCAACACGTTGGACGGCGACCTGACGCCCCGCCAACCCCTTGTCAGCGTCGGTGGGGATGAATCCACTGGCGATGAATTCACTAGCGATGAATCCAGTGGCGAGGCCGACGTGGTCATCGTCGGCGGTGGCTACACCGGACTGTGGACCGCCTACTACCTCAACCAGCGGGACCCCGATCTACGCATCGTTGTGCTCGAGCGTGACATCTGCGGATTCGGGGCGTCCGGCCGCAACGGCGGTTGGTGTGAAGGTGGCCTTGCTGCAGGGGTTGAACAGTACGCCGCGAGAAGCAGCCACGCCGATGCCATGCGGCTGTACCGCTCGCTGTTTGACGCAGTGGACGAGGTCGGACGGGTCTGTCGGAGCGAAGGCATCGACTGTGGTTACGGCAAGGGGGGCGCGGTGTACCTTGCTCGAAACGCCGCTCAGGAGAAGCGGCAGCGGGAGCTGATGAGCGATGAGCGGGCCGCAGGCTTCACCGAAGAGGAGATCCGTGACCTGACCGCCGATGAGGCGACCGCCATGGTCAACGCCACCGACGTTCGGCGCGGCATTTACTTCGCCCCGACCGCTGCCATCAACCCCGCACAGTTGGTTCGAGGTCTGGCCGAGGTGCTGGAGAAGCGCGGCGTCATCATCCACGAGCAGACCGCGGTGACCGCCATCGACGACAACGCCGTGCAGACTGAAAGCGGCGCAGTGCTGCGAGGGCGCTACATCGTTCGGGCAACCGAGGCGTACACCGGTTCGCTACCCGGACACCGCCGCACGTTGGCGCCGCTGTACTCGCTGATGATTGCCACAGAGCCGTTGGGCGAGTCGATCATGCAGGAGATTGGCCTGGACGGCCGACCGACGTTTGCCGATGACCGCTACAGCGTGATCTACGGTCAGCGAACCGCGGATGATCGCATTGCGTTTGGCGGGCGTGGTGTCCCGTACCTGTTCGGCAGCAGGATCGACCCGACGACCGAGCGGCACGGCCCGACCCACGACCTCATCCGTGACACCCTCGTCGAGTTGTTCCCGACGCTCTCAGACGTGCTAATCACCCACCGCTGGGGCGGCGTTCTTGGGGCGCCACGCAACTGGACACCGTCGGTGGACCTTGACCGTAGGACCGGTCACGCCACAGCGGGTGGCTACGTCGGTGAGGGGGTCTGCGCGGCAAACCTGGCAGGCCAGACCCTGGCCGACCTCATCACCGAGACGGACTCCGACCTGGTCACACTGCCCTGGGTTGGTGCGGCGTCACGCAAGTGGGAGCCGGAACCGGTGCGTTGGCTTGGAATCGCCGGCACCCGCAAAGTCATGAACGGCGCGGACCGCCGCGAGTACAGCTCCGACAGCGAATCTCGCCGCGGTCTGCTGGCATCTCGCCTTCTCGGTTAGATCCGCCCCCTCATCTCCCGGAGAGGGGCCTACTGCTTGAAGGCGGCCGCCAGCTGGTTGATGCCGTTGCTCAAAATGATGGTGTCCACCCCGACTATGACCAGTGTCGCGCCTGCTTCGGCGTAGCGAGCGGCAGCGTCGGGGGTGGCGCCGTACACCCCTGCGGGCTTGCCGTTTGCCGTGATGCGGGCCAGTGCCCCAAGCACGGCTTCCTGCACCTCGGGGTGGCCGGGATTACCGAGGTGACCGAGCGCCGCGGCCATGTCGGACGGGCCGACGAACAGCGCGTCCACGCCGTCGACTGCGCAGATGGCATCGAGGTTCGCCAGACCCTCTTTCGATTCGATCTGGCAGATCAGGCACAGGGAGTCATCGGCGCTCTCGAAGTAGCCGGAGACCCTGGTCCATCGAGCGGCCCGAGCGCTCGCAACACCCCGGACCCCGGCCGGCGGGTAGCGGGTGTAGGAGACAATCTCGGCGGCCTGTTCGGCCGTATCAACCATCGGCACCAGAAGGGTCTGCACGCCGATGTCCAGCAGACGTTTGATCAACGCCTTGTCGCCCTCGGTGGCCCGCACGATGATGTCGGTGTCATACCCGTGGGTGGCCTGGAGTTGGGCGAGCGTTGCGCCCATGTCATTCGGCGCGTGCTCGGTATCGATGATGAGACAGTCCATGTCCGATGCCGCAGCTATCTCGGCACAGACCGCGTCACCAATCGACACGAAGATGCCGTAGTGCATGCCGGGCTCGGCAAGCTTGGCTTTGAACGGATTCTGTTTGAGAGCGCTAAGTGCTGGGTCCACGTGGTGAGCGTAGCCACCTTGGCGTTGCGGTACAGGTCCGTTCCC
>CAZSTV010000282.1:0-7133 GCA_964609665.1 uncultured Acidimicrobiaceae bacterium | reverse complement strand
ATGACATCATTCCCCGTGAACGGCTCGAGGCCATTCCGGAGGCAGCCGTATGCGTAACGCACAAGACGTCGATGTTCTAGACGAGGCGCCGGCGCCATCGGTCACCCGGCCGCTCGCCATCGCCCTGTCGGTGGCGGCCGTCATCGTCATCGCAGATCAGATAACAAAGCGGTGGGCGCTCAACGCGCTGGAAGCCGGGCCGTGTAGCACCCCCGGGAACTGCATCGACCTGTTCGCAGGCATCAAGTTTCATCTCATCTTCAACACCGGAGCGGCGTTCACCCGCGGCAGCGGGTTCGGCCCGGTTCTGGCCGTGTTGGCATTCTTCATGAGCGGCTTTTTGCTGTACCTGGCGACACGGCGGCAGGACCGCCTCGGCGTTGCGCTGTTCGGCGCTGTCGCTGGAGGCGCAGCGGGCAACCTGACAGACCGGATCTTCCGTGCCGACGATGGCTTGTTCAGCGGTGCCGTCGTCGACTTCATCGATGTTGGCTGGTGGCCGGTCTTCAACGTTGCCGACATGGCAATTGTGGTCGGCGTTATCTCGATCATCGTTTTGACGATTTTCGAAGGGGACCCAAACGCAGCCGAGATCGAGGAATCGGCATCCGAAGCATCCGAGGAGTCGTCATCCGAGGCGTCGGACATGGAGACATCCGACGCTGATGCAGCTTCGATGAGTGCCGACGAGGATCTGTCGGCTGGCGAAGATCAGTCGCCTGATGAGGATCTGTCACCTGACGGGGAGACCCATCCGCAGGCCGAACGGACCGAGTGAGCGAACCGCTTGTCATCACCGAGGTCATTCCCGACGCGCTTCGCGGCGAACGGGTTGACCGCGTCGTTGCGATCATCGCAGATATCAGTCGGAGCAAAGCGGTTGCACTGATCGAGGCGGGTGGCGTCACCATCAATGGACGCGATCCAGACAAGCCAAGCGTTCGGGTCGAGCCCGATACGACCATTCGCATCGAGGTTCCTGAACCGGACGAGGGCGTGCAGCCCGACCCCGGCGTGGAGATCGCCGTAGTTCACGTCGACGAGCACGTCGTCGTTGTTGAGAAGCAGGCGCACCTGGTGGTCCATCCGGGGTCCGGGGTCCGGGACTCCACCCTGGTCAACGGCCTGCTGGCGATGTTTCCCGAGATCCTGAACGTTGGTGAGCCCGACCGGCCAGGCATCGTGCATCGCCTGGACAAAGGGACCTCCGGTTTGCTGATGGTGGCCAGGACCGCCGTTGCCTATGAATCGCTCGGCCGCCAACTGGCAATGCGGACCGTGCAGCGGGTGTACCAGTCCGTGGTCCACGGACTGGTCGAAGCCGAGAGCGGCCTGATCGACGCGCCCCTCGGCCGATCACCTCGTGACGCGACCCGGCGAGCCGTCGTGGCCGACGGGCGGCCGGCCAGAACCCGCTACGAGGTGCTCGACCGGCTGGTCGGGGCCGACTGCAGCCAGGTCGCCTGTCGACTGGAGACGGGCCGAACCCACCAGATCCGGGCCCACCTCTCGGCGATCGGGCATCCCGTCGTCGGTGACGAACGCTATGGCGGCACGTCAACCGCCGGTCTCGATCGGCCCTTTCTCCATGCCGCTCAGCTCGGCTTCGAACATCCTGAGTCCGGTGAGCTGCTGCACTTCGAGTCGGCGCTGCCCGACGACCTCAGCGCGGCGCTTGAGCAGCTTCGCCAGATCCCCGTCCCGGCGCCGGACCCGGGCGAATAACCACCTCGTCCAGGTCTGGTCGAGGTCGGGCTGACGAACGGCCAGGTTCGTCCGGGAGTACGTGGCCGATCGCGATCGTGGCCACCAGCCGTAGCTCTGGCCGCAGTCCGAATTGGTCCTTTAGCGCCGGCTCGTGATCGAACGGTCCGAACAGACAGGCGCCAAGACCGGCCTCGTTGACCAGCAACAGAAGGTTCTGCACCACGGCGCCAGCATCGACCCACCAGTAGGGCACCGGCCAGTGGTCAACAGACCCACCCCGTCCGGCTCGGGCTTTGTCCGGCTCGGAATAGCGATCCAGATACTGACCCGGTTCGGTCGTGACCAGCACCAGCGCTGGTGCGTCGAGCATCTGCTTCCAGCGAAAACCGCTCCTCGGTCCGCTCGTGTCATCGCCGGGAAGCGTTGTGTCCCAGTAGCGCGCCACCAGATCGGGTGAGTCGAGTACGACGAAGCCGGTGGCCTGAGTGTTACCTGCCGACGGCCCCCGCCTTGCCAAATCCAACATCGAGTCGAGCACGCCGGGGGCGAGCGGCTCGGCGGCGAACGCCCGACTCATGTGTCGACTGCGGATGGCCTGTTGTAACTCCACGGCTACAGCTCCACGACTACGTCGTGCTCAGGATGGCCAGGCTCGGTTGCCCGATGCCATCTCGGCGATGTCGGCTAGCGAGAAGTTCTCAAGCAGCGATCGCATCTCGTCGCCAACCGTGTGCCACACCGAAAGGAGCACACATTGACCCTCATGGTCACAAGCGCCGTCGGTGTGTGGCTCGCCGAAGTCGCCGAGGGCGATCGGTCCGTCGACCGCCCGCACGATCTCGGCCAGGTTGATCTCGCACGGCTGCCTGGCGAGCACGTAGCCGCCTCCGACACCGCGCTTTGACCTGACAAGGCCCGCTCCCTTTAGCGCAAGGAGAATTTGTTCCAGGTACGGCTGGGGGAGCCCTGTCCGTTCGGCGATGTCTCGCACCGTCGTCGGGCCCTGCTCAGCGCCGTGAAGGGCGAGGGAAAGCAACGCCCGGCTTGCGTAGTCACCGCGCGTCGAGACTCTCATCGGAGCCCGATCGCCGGGGCCGACAGGGGGAGCCCGAAGGGCCGGATCGACATCGGTGAGATACCCGGTCGCCGCTCGCAGATTGTCTCGATCACTGTTCTTTCAACTCTCCGGCACTGTTCTCCCCACCGGACTACGCGAATCGACGGTGGAACGCAGGCCTCACACTAGCGCTACCGGGCCGTCGGCGACGGTTCGAAGTCATTTTCGGCTTGGCGCCGGTAGCGGTTGCCGCTGGTCTCCTGGCACCTAGCCTGGAAGTAATGCTCAGCCTCGAACAACGACGTGGCGACGTCGGTCAGGAGCCACGGTGGAGCAGTTAGTGACTCCAGCGTTCGGCAATGGCTGCATCACCGACCTGATGCCGGCCGTGTTCGGGCACACCGACGGTTCTGGCATCCTGCCTGCCGAGTTTGGCTCGGGGCCGAGGGTTCTGTTGGTCCTCGATGGGCTCGGCTGGGAACAGCTCAACTCACATCGAGACATCTTGCCGACGATCGACGGCTTCCATGGCGGACCGATCACTACCGTCGCTCCGTCGACAACCGCTGCCGCACTGCCATCGATCACAACGGCGCTGCCGCCTGGCGAGCACGGTCTCATCGGCTACCGGATGGTCGTCGATGATGAGGTGTTCAACTGTCTGCGGTGGGGGAGCAACGCTCGGCCGGATTCTCGGCGGACGGTTCCGCCGACCATGCTGCAGCCCTATGACCCGTTCCTCGGCGGGCCGATGGCCCTGGTGACCAAGGCCGAGTTCCGCCGGTCCGGCTTCACCGACGCTCACCTTCGTGGTGGCACCCTCACCGGGTACCGCACCACCGCTGTGCTTGTGCACGAGGTGGCCCGTTTGGCTCGCGACGGGGAGCAGGCGATTTACGCCTACTACGACGGGGTCGACAAGGTCGCACACGAGTACGGCCTGGGCTCGGAGTACCGGGCGGAGCTACAGTTCGTCGATCGTTTGGTCTCGGACCTGATGGCCGCACTGCCTTCGGGCACCACGCTGATGATCACCGCCGACCACGGTCAGGTTGACTGCGGCAAGGGCCTGGTCGATATCCACCCCGACGTGCTGGGCAAGGTCCAGTTGCTGTCCGGCGAAGCCAGGTTCCGCTGGTTGCACGCCTCCGGTGGTGGCACCGAAGAACTGGTCGATGCGGCGAGAGAACACCACAGCCACCACGCGTGGGTGCACAGCCTGGACGAGATGCTCGACCAAAAGTGGTTCGGTCACACCGTTTCGGCCGAAGTACGGTCCCGGCTTGGTGACGTCGCGCTGTTGCCATTCGAAAAAATCGGCTTCGATGACCCCGATGACACCGGCCCGATGGACCTCATCGGCCGCCACGGCTCGCTCACCGGCGCCGAGATGTATGTCCCCTGCGTGGTAGCCACCGCCTGACCCTGAAGATAGAACGGTAACTATGAGTGATCAGCCAACGCCCGAGACCCCGGAAATCGTTGACGAAGCGGCGAACGCCGGTGAGCCCTCGCAGAACACGGCCACCGTGTCGGAGCCAGCAAAGGTCATGCGGATCGGCACCATGATCCGCCAGCTGCTCGAAGAGGTGAAGGCAACCGAGCTCGATGAGCCGGGCCGTGATCGACTCAAGGAGATCTACGAGACCTCCGTCGAAGAGCTGTCACAGGCGCTTTCACCAGACCTGCGGGCCGAGCTTGAACGTCTGGCCCTTCCCTTCGACGAGGATGACATCCCCACCGGACCAGAGCTTCGGGTTGCCCAGGCGCAGCTGGTCGGTTGGCTCGAAGGCTTGTTCCACGGTATTCAGGCCACCCTGTTCGCCCAGCAGAACGCCGCCCGCCAGCAGTTGGAGCAGATCCAGCAGCCACAGGGCCTACCGCCGGGCGCAGGCGGACCTCCGCAGACCCAGGGTGGCGGCGTTTACCTCTAGGCGCCACGGCCTCTACAGCTAAGCAGCCAGGCTCCGACGCTGCCGAGCCCTCGGCGGTCAGACGCTGAGAAGCGCAACGGCGGCGATGGCTTGTTGTAGCGCGCCCCGGTGGGGGGCCACCAGCGGCCTATAGGGCCCATCAGTAGCCACAATCGGTCCCAAGGATGTCAGTCTTGTGGCTCGGTTTGATTTACGTCGCCAAGGAAGCGAAAATGGTCGCAGGGGAAATGGGACGGCCACTTTTGCGGCCGTCCTCTGGCGACGGAGGTTACAAGGACCTCGCGCACTGAAAACAGGGGGGTTCGAGGGTGACAATCGAAGTCACGACCAAGGACTGTGTAGCTCTTGATGATGTTGAGCTAGCCGAGATGGCGGATCTGACCGCAAGCGGTGTCGGCTGGGAAGTGGGTCAGCTGGGCAAACAGGCGGAGGAGTGGGTACTTGTCAGTCAGGCAATGCAGAACGGGAAGCTGAAGGGCTTCATGTTTGCCACCCTCGAGCGCATCGGCGGTACTCCCGCCATGGTGATCGGGTTGGCGTCAGTCGTTGCCAACAAGTCCAGTTCCACCGTCATGCGGGCCCTGATGAACGAGCAGTACCACCGGGCGCTTATGGCGTTTCCCGATGAGGATGTGCTGGTGTCTGTTCGTCTTGACGCACCCGGCGGTCTCGAGGCACTCGACAAGCTGACAGATGTCCGGCCCTGCCCAGGGGTTCGGGTCAATGGCGAAGAGCGAGCATGGGGTCGTCGGCTCTCCAAGCGCTACGGGGCATCCAAGTTCGACGATCGCACGATGGTGGCGACCGGCGACGGCGAGCATCTCGTTGTCGATCACCAGCCCAGCGGGTCCTTTGACTGTGCGGACGCGTTCAACGCTGAAGATCTGAGCGACGGCGAGTTCGTCATCGCCTGGGGTTGGGCAATGGCCGAATATCTGGAGCGCTTCTAGTTCGACCAATTCTTGGGTGATCGCGCCAGTTTGGCTTGGCCCTGATCGGTGTTGTGACTAGCATCGAGGAACGGAATCACATCGGTGTCATTTGTCCACAGAATGTGGACAAAGGCTGTTGATGGCCCTGTGGACAGGGCTTGTTTGGCGGCCAGGCCGGAATGACGCCGTTTCAGACCGTTTCAGGGCACCCCGCTCTGAGCTGATCAGGGAAGAGAACCAGGCGTGAGTTCGTCGTTTACGCATCTCCACGTGCACACCGAGTATTCGATGCTCGATGGGGCGTCGCGGCTTGACGAGCTGGTGGCGAAAGCCGCGGCAGACGGCATGCCGGCCCTCGGCATCACCGATCACGGCAACATGTACGGCGTGCTCGACTTTTACCGGGCATGCAAAGACCACGACATCAAGCCCATCATCGGGTGTGAGCTGTACCAGGCCGATGACAGCCGCCACGAGCGGCCGAGCAGGCGCGGCAGGCTTGATGACTCCGGCGGCAGCACCGAGGGTGGCAAGAAGCTCTACTACCACCTGATCGCGCTTGCGGAGAACAACACCGGCTACAAGAACCTGATCCAGCTGTCGAGCCGGGCCTTCATGGAGGGCTACTACTACAAGCCCCGGGTGGACTGGGAGGTGCTCTCGGACCACAGCGAAGGTGTCATCGCCACCACCGGCTGCCTTGGCGGCCATGTGCTGCAGTCGCTGATGAACGGCAACGAGCAGGACGCCCTTGAAAAGGCGGCCAGGATGCAGGACATCTTTGGTCGGGACAACCTTTTTGTGGAGATTCAGGACCACGGCATCCCTGCTCAGCACGACACCAACCCGCAGCTGTTGGAGATCGCCAAGAAGATCAAGGCGCCAATCCTCGTCACCAACGACTCGCACTACACCCACCAGGAAGACCACACCTCTCACGACGCACTGCTGTGCGTGCAAACCGGCTCGCTCATGAGCGACCCCGACCGGTTCAAATTCCACGGCGATCAGCACTACCTCAAGTCCGCCCAGGAAATGCGCCATCAGTGGGCTGAGCTGCCCGAGGCGTGCGACAACAGCCTTTGGATCGCCGAGCGGTGTGACGTCGAGATCGAGTTCGGCAAACCGCTGCTGCCCGACTTCCCGATCCCGCCCGAGTTCAACAACAGCGCCGATGATTACCTGCTTCACCTCACCATGGAAGGGGCGAAGATCCGTTGGGGCAGCGAGCTGAACGACGCCATCACCGATCGTCTGGTGTTCGAGCTCGAGGTCATCAAGAACATGGGGTTCAGCTCCTACTTCTTGATCACCTGGGACCTGATCCGCCACGCCCGTGACGCCAACATCCGGGTTGGTCCTGGCCGTGGCTCGGCCGCCGGCTGTGCGGTGGCCTACACCCTATGGATCACCGACCTCGACCCCATCAAGTACGACCTGCTGTTCGAGCGGTTCCTCAACCCGTCCCGCATCTCCATGCCCGACATCGACATGGACTTCGAC
>CAZSTV010000281.1:0-7153 GCA_964609665.1 uncultured Acidimicrobiaceae bacterium | reverse complement strand
GATCTCGGCCACGGTGAAGATCATCTCTCCGGTGTTGGCGTTCTGGCGAAGTTCACCGTCGACTCGGGCCGACAGTTGCAAGTTCTGTGGGTCGGCGATGTCGTCTGCGGTGACCATCCACGGCCCGACCGAGCCGGACTGTTCAAAGTTCTTCCCGGCATTCACGCTGTGTCGTTGCCAGTGCCGGACCGAGCCGTCGTTGAGACAGGTCCAACCGGCAACGTGATCAAGAGCATCCGCAACCGGGATGTGGCGCCCGCCGACGCCTATCACCGCCGCTAGCTCTGCTTCGTAGTCGAACGACTCCGAAACGCTCGGCGCAACAACGGGTTGGTCATGGCCGACGAGGGTGCCGGGCATCTTCGAAAACCACGGAGGGAACTTTGGCGTTGGCGGCTGCTCGGTGCCGACCGGATACTTCTTGGCGTAGTTCAGGCCAGCGGCGAATACTCGGCCGGAGTTTGCCAATAGCGGCTCATAGGTGACGGCATCGAGCGACACATCAGGCTCGGTGCCTTGCACCGCCTCGTCGACCAACTGCCGCCAACCGGGTTGCTGTAAGAGGTGCCCGAGGCTCCGCGCCGAGGTTGGCAGTCTGACGGTGAGGTCGACGACGCCCGGCCCCTCGGCGGTATCGGCCACCACGCCCACGTGATTGGCGGTATCACCGGTCGAGAATTCCAAAACTCGCATGGCCGGACAGTAGTTGGCTGCTCATGGCATCTGCCAGAATTCGCTCGCTTGGCTCTGAACTCTCGCGTGACCTAGCGTGCACTACATGGCGATTGATCTGTCCGATCCTGATGCCTTCGTCGGCGGCGTCCCGCATGAGACCCTGGATGAGCACCGCAGCGAAGCACCGGTGCTGTGGCTCGACGCCACCCCTCGGCACGGCCTTGCGCCCGGGGAGGGTTTCTGGTCGGTGACCGGCCACGAGGAAGTCTCCGACGTGTTGCGTCGCTCCGATGTCTTCAGCTCCTACGAGCGTGGGATCCGGATGGAGGAACACAACGAGGCCAGCTTGTCCGTGGAGCGTCGCATGCTGATCATGCTCGACCCGCCGGACCACACCCAGCTCCGCCTGACGGTGAACAAGCGGTTCCTGCCCCGCATGATCGCGGAACTGCGAGCCGGGATTGAGCGCATCACCACAGAGACGCTCGATCGAGTCGCGTCCACCGGCAGCTGTGACTTCGTGGATGACATTGCGGTGGAGATCCCGCTGCTGGTCATCGCCGACCTTCTCGGGGTGGAACCCGATGACCGGGCGGATTTTCGGCGTTGGAGCGACGCCATCGTCGGCGCAGAAGATCCTGACCTTGCAACGACAAGCGCGGATGCGATGCAGGCAATGCGTGAACTGATGGCCTACGGGCAGGGTGTGCTCGCCAACAAACGTGAGCAACCTGGCGATGATGTGCTCTCGGTCCTCGCCACCGCGCAAAGCGACGATGGAACGCTGACCGATGACCGGCTGTTGATGTTCTGGTACCTGCTGCTGATCGCTGGGAATGAGACAACTCGCAACGCGCTGTCCAACGCCATGGTCGGCTTCGATGCCTTCCCCGTCCAGGGGGAACTGCTGCGAAGCTACCCGGACGCTCACATCGACTGTGCCATTGAAGAAATCCTGCGGTTCGTCAGTCCTGTGCATCACCTGCGGCGAACAGCACTGACCGACGTCGAGCTTGGCGGTCAAACGATTGCGGCGGGGGATCGGGTCATTGCCTGGATGACGGCGGGGAACCGGGACCCTGCGGTGTTCGCCGACCCCCATCGGTTCGATATCACCAGAGACCCAAACCCTCATGTGGCGTTTGGCCTCGGTACCCATTTCTGCCTCGGTGCCCACCTGGCCCGACTGGAGCTGGACGTGGTGCTTCGTGCTCTCGTGGAACGAATGGGCGATCTCAGGGTTGTTGGTGAGCCAAAACGGGTCAGAACCAACTTTCTGAACGGGATGAAGTCCCTGCCGGTGGCGTACAGTCCAACCGGCTGACACGAGGGGAAGCGATCGGCCCGGTCACGGGTTGGTCAGCTGTGCAACTTCGACAGCTTTCGCTTGGTCCCGATCGGTTCACCGATCTACCCGTCCTATCTGTCGTGATCGCCTTGTTGGTTCTTGTCGCGGTGGCGTGCTCGTCGACCTCATCCGAGACCGCTACGGAGATCACTGCGTCAGGCGTTGATGGCCCCGTCGTGGTCCAGAACAGCGGCGGGCCGCCTCTTGAAGGCCACACACCGCAAGGGTTCGCTGGCAGCGGCACCGGGCTGTTCGCGGGCGACAACCTAAACGCCAACTTTCCCGACGGTGAAGGGGTGCAGATCTTCATCGCCTTCGACCTGCCGGACAACCTCACCGAGGTTGCAACGGCCACCCTCTCATCCGAGGTGCTGACGGTGCGCGGCACCCCGTTCGAGTCGCTTGGGTCGCTGCGGGCGCAGGCCGTTTCGTTCGACACCTTCGGTCCACCGGTGTTTGAAACCCCCGGTCTTGGCGAAGCGGTGGCCTGCAGCCGACGAGGCGAAAACGCCATCGACTGTGACGTCAGCGCAGCTGCTGTTCAGGCCGTGGCGGACGGGAGGGAACACTTACAGCTCAGGCTGCGATTCGACACCAGGGGAGACGGTGACGGCGAGCAGGATTTGGCTCTGTTCTTCCTTACCGATTCCAACACGAACGAACCCGGCATCTTCGGCCTGACCTTGAGCTAGCCATTGGTTGCCGGTTGGGTCGTCGTGGCTGTGCGGCTGGAGGTCAGCATTGGGGCAAACCACTTCCGTTCGAGCCAGTAGCCGCCGAGCGGTAGTGAGCCGATGATCATTGCGGTGAAGGCTTTGGGCCACGGCCATTGCAGCGGCCGGCGACGGTAAGCGATCAGCGCCACAAAGCACAGGTACAGGACGCCGTGGACCGGGCCGAGCACGGTCACCCCAACATCGGTAACGCCCGCGGCCTTGACCAGCGTGGCCACCAACAGGGCCACGTATGAAGTTGCCTCGACGAGAGACATGAGTCGAAGTTGGCGGACCACGGGATCTGTCTAGCAGCGGATCGAGACAATCTTCTACGATGACCCTCGATGCACATCACCGACGCCGTCCTCGACGAGGTGCGAACCAACGGCTTCGCAGTGGTCGAGGGGTTCCTACACGCCGATGAACTCGCCGAAGCCCAGAACGCCATGTTTGAGGAACTGCCGAGACCAGAGCAGGTGTTCGCCGATCCTGACCAGTATCGGGACTTCACCGACACCCCCTTTGCCGGGATTCGAATTCCGCCATACACGTCGTGGCCGATCAACCGGCTGGCGTTCCATCCGGACCTGGTGAATGCAGCAGAGCGTTTCTGCGGCACGACCGATCTGCAGCTCTACAAAGTGGAGCTGTGGGGCAAGTACGCAGGAACCGTCGACTACGAGCAGGGTCACCACCGGGACTTTGGCAACCACACCCTCGTGGTGCCCGACGAGCGATGGCCACAGCTGACGACCTTCACGTTTCTGTCTGACGTGACCGAGGACAACGGCCCGACGAAGATCATTCCGAGATCGGTGGGAGACCAGTTGCCGCTGATTCCACGGCGGTTCGAACGAGGTGAACTCACCGAGCACGAAATCTCCCTGACCGGTCCCGCCGGCTCGCTTTTGCTGTACAGCACCGACGTTTTGCACCGTGGCTCGGACCTTCGGGGTGCTGGCACCAGCCGCTTCATGCTCCTCGCCGACTACTCGGCCCGGGGCAATCCGTGGATGGGCAAGATCAGTTGGCCGGGCCAGGCCAGCCGACCCGGTTGGCAGGAGCTCATGGAGCAGGCCTCGGTCCGGGAGCGGGACCTGTTCGGCTTCCCGCCGCCGGGCAGTGCCTACTGGACCGAACGCACGCTCCGAGAGGTCGGACGCCGATACCCGGCAATGGACATGACGCCATATGCGCCTGCGTGAGTACAGCAACTGAGAACTGCTGCCTGAGACGCCTGTCTGGAATTCAAGCCTGTCGACGGCTCGGCTAGCCTCAAGACCATGTCCGTTCTGGGAATCGATCACATCAACATCGACACGGTGAAGCCGAGCGAGACCATCGCGTTCTATACCGATGTGCTCGGGCTTGAGAACCGACCGGATCAGCGCCCCGGCGATATGGGTGATGGCGCCTGGCTCTTCTGCGGCGACACCGCGGTTGTCCATCTCAACTTCCATGACGCCGAGAGCGACGCCGCCGAACGACTTGAGCGAGGGACACGCTCCGGCGCCTTCAACCACATCGCCTTCGCCGGGACCGATTTCGACGGCACCTGCGCCACCCTCGACCGCCTCGGCCTCTCCTACCGCTCCAATGACCGACCGGAGATAGCGCTCAAGCAGATCTTCGTCCAGGACCCCAACGGCGTTGCGGTCGAGATCAACATCAACGGCTGACGAGAGACCCTTCACCAAATCGACCGAAAGCGACATCTGAGATGGCCAGAATTGCACCGCTCCGCCGCGAGGACCTGCCCGAGTTCGAGGGTGGCTTCGCCATCGTCGAACAGGCGATGGGGTTTGTCCCGAACTCGATGTTCACCATGGCCAGGGTGCCCGGTCTGCTGGAAGGCTTCCAGTCCTTGGCCTTCGCAGTGATGGGCAGTGAGCTGGTTCCCCGTGCGCTCGGACAGATGGTGGCCCAGGTCGTCTCAAACGCCGCTGGCTGTCGGTACTGCCAAGCACACACGGGTCACTCCGCGCAACGACTCGGGGTGAGCGAAGAAAAGCTGGCAGACCTCTGGACGTTTGAAACCAGCCCTCATTTCGATGATGCCGAGCGGGCCGCCCTGCGACTGGCCCTTCATGCAGGCCAGGTGCCGAACGCAACCACAGAGGAAGACTTTGCGGCGTGCCGGAAGCACTTCTCAGAAGAACAGATTGCCTCCCTCGTCGCGACGATCTCGCTCTTCGGCTACCTCAACCGTTGGAATGACACGATGGCCACCGACCTTGAGCCATCGCCAACCTCGTTCGGCCATGACGTGCTTGGCGCCAGCGGCTGGGAGGCAGGCAAACACGCAGGCGGCGATGGCTCCTAGACGAAAGCAACCTCAGCGATGCGCATGGCGAACGAAGGCCGGGTAGACAGACGGACATGAATCATCCACTGAAGTTCGGTTGGCTCTCCCCGGTCATCGGGAACCGCTGGAGCGACCACAAGCCCATCGTCGTGCACCAGGCGGAACATATCCTGCCAACCGCAACCCAGTTCTTCGACAGTCTGTGGATCGCCGATCACTTCTACGGATTCGACGCCAAGACCGACCCGTTCATGGAGGGTTGGACCACCCTCACCTGGTTGGCGGGCAAGTTCGACAACATCGAACTCTGCCATCACGTGCTCGGTCACGGGTATCGGCCCCCGGCGCTGACAGCGAAGATGGCAGCAACGCTGCAAACTCTCTCCGGTGGCCGCTTCATCTTGGGTATCGGCGCCGGCTGGCGCGACGACGAGTACGTCGCATATGGCTATGACTTCCCGAAACCATCGGTTCGCTTTGCCCAACTGGACGAAGTGATCGACATCTGTCGCCTCATGTGGACCGAGGACGAGCCGAGCTACCAGGGCACGTATTACTCCATCGACGGTGCTTCGGCGCCGCCACTCCCAGATCCCGTCCCACCAATCTGCATTGGCGCGTCCGGTAAGAAGGTTGGGTTGCCACTCGTCGGCAGGCAGGCGGACCTCTGGAACAGCAGCATGCGCGGTGGCGACGCTGAGTGGATGGAAAAACGCGGCATCGTCGAACGATCGGCAGAAGCGGCCGGGCGCGATCCTGGCGTGATCGCAATGAGCACCACCGTTGAGCGGGCGCTCCCCGAGAACGACCAGGAGTCTGAGGAGTACCGGGAGTTGCTGACGCACTACCGGTCGCTCGGAGTGAGTCACTTCGTGCTGGACTTCGGACACCCGCAGTCAACCGACCCGATCCATCGCTTTGTCGAGCAGGTGATGACCCCGATGCGGGGCGACTAAGCCGGGATCGGCGGTCTGTTTGGAAGACTTGGGCTAGGTGGCCAGCGGCTTGGCCGGGACGCCGACGACGGTCACGCCGTCGGGAACGTCACGATGGACCAGCGCGCCCGCGCCAACAACAACGTCGGCGCCGATGGTGATTCCCGGCATGACGGTCGCTCCTGCGAACACCGTGGTTCGGGCGCCGATGGTCACGCCGCCGCACAGGGTGACACCAGGGCTGAGGGTCACCCAGTCGTCGAGGTGGTCGTCGTGGCTCACGATTGCCCCGGTGTGTAGCTGACAGTTCTGCCCGATGTGCACGTTGCCGGTCACCCGGACGCCTGGTGACAAGGTGGAGCCTGCGCCAATCGTCACCCAGGGTCCGATGGTGGTGTCGGCGTGAACCAACGTTGCCTGCTGCTGACCTCGCTCGCCGAGCGCGGCGACCACGGCAGCGTGTCGTGCGTGGTTGCCACCGCTGAAGATGACGTGAACGCCGTCTTCGGTCTGATCGAGCGACTCCAGCAGCGCAACGCCGAGACGGTCAGCAATGTCGGACAGCAGCGGACCGTCGCCGACGATGGCGCTGATCTCATACCGCTCTGTGTCGTCAGCCGGGTCGTGCACGATGCCGACGATTTCCGATGCTGCGCCGCCACCAGCGACGATCACGAGGGGAGTGGCGTGCATCGTCAACCGCCGGCCTGTACCGGATGAAGCACGCAGATAAACGCGCCGTTGCCAAGGAGCGGTAGTGCGCCGTCATCGTCCAAACCGGCTGACTCTGGCGACGCAGCGGAGGCATCCAGGCCGGTGGTCGCAGCGGCGTAGGACAGGGCGCCGGTCGCCGCCGTCGCCGACATGGCGAACAGGGCGATCGCAGCAAAGCCACCGGCTGGACTGGGAGCGACCCGGACCGGGGGCGGTGGCTCCGGCTGTGGGCCTTCGTCAATGGCCAAGTGAACAACGGCGGCGAGAACGCCGAGCCCGACGGCAATCCACCAGACGGGGTCGTAGGAACCGAACCGGTCGGCGAGGGTGCCGCCGAGCCAGGCGCGACCGCTCCGGGCCTCACAGCCGGCAGCGCCGGCCCCGACGTGTCGGTGTTGCTGGCCGACCTGTTGATGCCATCGTACGCCGTCGTGGGCGTGGGCGCCGTCACGGCCGACGA
>CAZSTV010000280.1:0-7206 GCA_964609665.1 uncultured Acidimicrobiaceae bacterium | reverse complement strand
GTTCACGCGGCGGGGCGGCGCGTCGCCCCGTCGCATCCATGCCCGAGGCCATTGGTCGAGGCCGCTGGCCCCCTCCGCTTGTCGGATGGCCAACAGCCCGGGCGTTTCCGCCTCGGGTTCCAGGTAACGGAACCCGAGGCGCTCGTAATACGGCCCGTTCCAGGGCACGTCAACGAAGGTGGTCAGGGTGAGCGACTGCAGCGCCTGACCACGGGCCCACTCATCGGCGTGGTCGATAAGCGCCCGGCCAAGGCCATGTCCGGCCGCGTCGGGATGTACCGACACCTGCTCGATATGGCCGCTCCCATCGACCACATCGGCGATGAGGTACGCAACCGGGGCACTCGCTCCCTCGACAGGCTCAGCCACCCAGCATCGCTCGGCAGCCTGATAGATGGCCAACTCCTCGGTCGACGGCGGATCATCTGCTGACACCGCTGTCATGCCTATCTCCGCAAAGGCCACACCAGCGGCTCGTTCGATATCTCGCAGCCGCTCCAGGTCGGCGGGTCGAGCCGAACGAATGGTGAATCCGTCGGGGACACCAACCGGGCCGAAGCGTTGCTCAGTCATCACCCGAAGCTAGCGCGAGACTTCCGGCCGACCGGCCAGTTTTCGTCCGGCAACGGAAGCGATCCAGGCCGCCAGTGGTTCCGATGCGGGAGCCGTAAGCTCGACCGGAGCCGGACCACGGGCCGGGCCACCGCCAAACCGACAGCACAGGAGCGTCATTATGGAAGCAGAAGACGGATCGTTCGAACGAGATGCCTCCTACGTGCAGGACCGCATCCTCGACCGCCCCGACGCGACCTGGCCTGTCGAGGCCGGCCGCTACCGGCTGGTTGCCGCCGCCGCCTGCCCGTGGGCGAACCGGACCACCATCGTCCGTCGACTACTTGGGCTGGAGGATGCCATCTCCCTCGCCTTCGCAGGGCCAACCCACGACTGGCGGAGCTGGCAGTTCGACCTGGACCCGGGCCACCTCGACCCGGTGCTGAAGGTCGAGCGGCTGCGCGATTCCTTCCTGAAGCGTTTCCCGGACTACGAAAAGGGCATTACGGTTCCGGCGATCGTCGATGTGCCAAGCGGACACCTGGTCACCAATGACTTTCCCGCGATCACCATCGACTTCTCGACCCAGTGGACCGCCCATCACCGAGACGGTGCGCCGGACCTGTACCCCGAACATCTGCGAGATCAGATCGACGAGATCTCCCAGCCCATCTACACCGATGTGAACAACGGCGTCTACCAAACCGGCTTTTCGAGCAGCCAGCAGGCCTACGAGCAGGCATACACCACGCTGTTCGCCCGTCTCGACGCTTTGGAGGATCACCTCAGCACCCGGCGCTACCTGGTCGGCGACGCCATCAGCGAGGCAGACGTCCGCCTCTTCACCACGCTCATTCGCTTCGATGCGGTGTACCACGGTCACTTCAAGTGCAACCGAAACAAGATCAGCGAGATGCCTGCGCTGTGGGGCTATGTCCGTGACCTCTACCAGACACCGGGTTTCGGCGACACCGTTCACTTCGACCAAATCAAAGAGCACTACTACGCCGTGCACACCACGGTGAACCCGACAAGGGTTGTCCCGATGGGACCCGACCTGCGCTCACTGAACAGCGCCCACGGCCGCGAAGCACTCGGCGGCTCGCCCTTTGGCGACGGCACCGCTCCCGGGCCGCCGCCAGCAAGCGAAGACCACAGCGGCCTTCCGGACGGAATGACCGCTCCGATGTTGACCGCGACCCTCACCGACGACACCGGTTCCTGAAACACGGAATTACCGAACGGGTGCCGCTGTTTTGTACTGTTGGCGCACCCGACGATTGACCTGCGAGAAACGAGAATCCCATGGCCGCTACCGCTCCCCCGTCCGAACCGGGCTACGACATCGAGTTCTTCTGGGACCCTGTGTGCCCGTTTGCCTGGATCACCTCCCGATGGGTCGAGAAGGTGGCCGAACAAACCGACTACAAGGTCGACTGGCGCTTCATCTCGCTGCGCATCCTCAACAAGGACAAGGACTACGCCACCGACTTTCCACCCGAGTATGAGCACGGCCACACCGCCGGGCTACGCATGCTCCGAGTCGCCGCCGCCGTGCGCGAGGACCTGGGTCGGGAGCCGATGGGGGCAATCGTCAAGGCCTACGGCGAGAGCTACTGGGACAAGCCCAAGGGCTCGGGCATGCGGGAGCACCTCAGCTCGACCGAGCATGCCGAGGAGGTCCTGACCACCGCCGGACTCTCGACCGACTACGCCTCGGCGCTCGACGACACCTCCTGGGACGAACTGCTGGACGCCGAAACCGAGCTGGCGCTGAGTCGGACGGGGCGTGACGTCGGCACGCCGATCATCACGTTCCAGCCACCATCGGGCCTGTCCTTCTTCGGCCCGGTCATCTCCCGGGTGCCATCGGACGAGGACGCGGTGCCACTGTGGGACGCCGTCACCACCCTTGCGGCCTTCCCCGGCTTTGCCGAGATGAAGCGGAGCATGCGGGAAGTTCCTCAGCTCGCCATTCTCGGCGGGGTGGACGCCGACCCCAAACAGGAAGACTGGCAGGGCGGACACCGCCGAGGCCACCTGGCATCAGACAAGCAGGAGTAGGCCACCGCTCGCAGAGCGTGGCCGAACTCGGCTGGGCCAGGGGCGGGTATACCTGCCGGGCAAGTTGACCTATGCTTGAGGCCATCATGAAACCAGGTGGGATTTGCGCAGTGGCGTTGGCCGCTGCGATGGCGGCGTCAGCGTGTTCAAGCCCAGGTACGGACCTCGAGTCGGCGGACAACGTTGGCGCACAGGTGGTTGCCGGGGACGAGGCGGCTGGCACGTCATCAACTCAGACGTCAGTAACCGAAACGTCAGCAACCGAGGCCCTTGTGGTCGCGGTCGACGACGGCGATGAGGCTGGCGCCGACGGTGCCGCAGCGGCCGAGGCGGCAACGACCTCGTCGGTAGCCGAGTCATCGACCACTGCCACGACGGCGGCCCCGGCGAGCACGGCCCCACCGTCAACCGAGGCGGTGACCACCACCATCGCCCCAACCACGACGGCGGCCGAAACGACGGTGACCACCGAAGCGCCCGCCACCACCGAGGCGCCAACCACGGTTGCACAGACCGAGACCCGCCAGGAGATCCTCAACCTGGCGCTGCCGAAATATGGTGGCGGCACTTTTGATCCCAACTCCGTTGCAGGCAAAAACGTGGTGCTCTGGTTCTGGGGCGCTCATTGAGGCACGTGCCAACGAGAAGCCGCTGTGGTCACAGCGGCAACGAACGACTACGGGGACAAGTACACCATCATCGGCATGCCACTTAGCGTCGGTGAGCAAGCGGTAAACAACTTCATCGTCGAGCGTGAGGTCACCGGGGTCACCCACGTGCTCGGCACCGACTCACTGTGGGGTCAGTACGGGGCCCTCGGAACACCGTCTTGGATGACTATCACCGCCTCCGGAGAGACGAAGGTCGGCATCGGTGCGCTGACCCAAAGCGTCATCGTCGGCGACTGGGTCGATTGACCAAACCACTGTCTGCGAACTAGGCAGGCAGTCTATGGAGACCCAAGAACTCGAATACTTCATCTACGACTCGCCGCGTGAGCACGTCGCCCGGATCACCATCAACCGGCCTGAGGTTCGCAACGCCATCAACACCCCCGCTCACAAAGAGTGGAGCGACCTGCTGGATCTGGCCGAGGCCGACGATGACATCTGGGTGGTCGTGGTCACGGGCGTTGGTGAGCAGGCGTTCTGCGCCGGCCGTGATCTCAAGTACATGTCGGCCATGCGCCAGTCCTCACCGGAGGCCCAAGCCGAAGATGCTGCGCTGATGGACCAGGTCACAAAGCTGATCGAACGCTTCCACTACGCGAAGCCCATGATCGCCCGGGTCAACGGCATCGCCCTCGGCGGTGGGTTCGAGGTGGCGATGGCATGTGATCTCGTGGTGGCGGCCGACCACGTGCAGTTCGGCCTGCCGGAGCCGAGGCGGGGCATTTACGCCGGTGGTGGCGGCGTGCACCGTCTACCGCGGCAGATCCCGCTAAAGCTTGCGATGGAGTACCTGCTCACCAGTCGCACCATGCCTGCCGCCAGGGCTATGGAGCTTGGCATCGTCAACGATGTGGTCCCCTACGCCGAGTTGGATGCGGCGGTCGACCGACTCATCGATGACATCCTGCTTGGTGCGCCCCTGTCGATCCGGGCAACCAAGCAGGCAACGATGGACGGCCTGGACATGGCGCTGCCCGAGGCCTTCTACCATCGTTTCCCTGCCGTAGCGGCCATGTTCGACTCCGACGATGCACGCGAGGGGCCGCTGGCGTTTTCCGAAAAACGGACCCCCGAGTGGAAAGGCCGCTAGCAGCAGCCCGTACTGGCGGATGCTGCAACATCCTCGGCTGATTCGACCGAGCCGGGTGCGGCGGCGCCAGCGACCTCAACATCGGGCTGGCAGCAGGTCGAGACGGTGACGCTCTCGAAGTTCGGCTGCTCCTGGTCGCTGTTCTTGACGTACCACTCCCAGCGGGTGTCCGGGCCATGGACCCAGGTCTCGGTCTTGCCCGCATAGCAGCACATGGTCTCGTCGACGCCGGTGGTGTCCAGACCGGTTCCAGAGATGCGGGCTTCCGCTGCCTCAACCTGGTCCGCAGACTCAACTTCGACTCCGAGGTGGTTCAGCGTCCCGCCAGGACCAGCACCTTCAAACAGCACCAGTTTGAGCGGTGGCTGCTCGATCTCGAAGTTGGCGTAGCCCTGTTTGATCTTGTACGGCTCGGTGTCGAACATCTTGCGGTAGAAGTCGATTGACTCCTGAAGATCTTCCACGTTCAAAGCCAGCTGTACTCGCATTGTTCCTACCTCCGACGGTGGACTCTGGTTACTGTACTACTTCTTTCATTTCGACGGTTGTCGATATGACCCTTCATTTCGACGGTTGTCGATATGACGATGTCTTCAACATACCATGCCCATCGCAACAAATCGACAAACTTCTATATGAAAATCTGCACTACACTTGACGACATGGCCCCGGTCAACGCCAGCGCGACCACGAGCACAGCGGTAGACGCCGACGATCGGCGGGCCTGCTGTCCGCCGCTGCTCGGACCACGTCTTGACGACGGCGCAGCGGAAGACCTTGCGGGCACGCTGAAAGCCCTGGCGGACCCCATCCGCCTGAAGCTCATCAACATGGTTGCCGCCTCGGGCGAAGCATGTGCGTGCGATCTCCCGGACCTGCTCGACCGCTCGCAGCCGACGGTCAGCCATCACCTCAGCATCCTGGTCAAAGCCGGACTGCTCCAACGCGAGCAGCGCGGTAAGTGGGCCTGGTTCCGCCTTGACCAGGACCGCCTCGACCAGGTTCGCTCAGCGCTCGGCTGAGCGGTTCACTCCCCTATCGCTCCAGCGGAACGCAACTCGGCGATCCGGTCCGCTGAGACCCCAAGTTCTGCCAGCACCGCATCGGTGTCGGCCCCGAGGTCTGGCGCGGTTCCTCTCGGCGCAATGTCTGCACCCTCGATCCGGATTGGGATGGCCAACGTGTCGAACGTGCCTCGGCCGTCCGGATACTCCTGCTCTACGAACATACCCATCGCCCGGGCCTGAGGATCATCGACGATCTCCGGCAGGGTTTGGATCGGTCCCCAGATGAGGCCGGCGTCGTCGAAGATCTGGCCCCATTCCTTTGCGGTTTTGGTGGAGATGATTGCGTCGATCCGCTCAACGATCTCCGGCATCCGGTCGAAACGCTTTTTCGGCGTGTCGAACTCCGGGTCGGTTCCCCACGCCGTCTCGCCAACGGTCTCGCAGAACCGAGGCCACCAGTGGCCCTCCGGCATGTTGATGAGAATCCAGTGACCGTCCGAGCATGGGTAGCGGTTGGTGAGGGCGTTGACCTGATTGTGACGGTCACGACCGCGGGGCTGACGGCGGTCGATCAGCGCCGGCGCAACTTCGGACGCCATCGACCACAGAGCCGTGGCCAGGAGGCTGACGTCAACAACCTGCATCTCCCCGGTCCGCTCCACCAGGCGTAGCGCAGCCAAAATCGACGAGACCATCGCCAACCCCGTGGTGTGGTCCCCCTGGGCCGTCGGTGCCCGTGGCGGCGCAAGGCCCGGCTCGGTGATCGAGTGGGAAACGCCGCCACGCCCGAAGAACGCGGTCACGTCATAGCCAGGGCGGGTGGCCTCGGGTCCGTTGCGGCCGTACCCGGTCAGGGTGGCGTGGACCAGGCGTGGGTTGACCTCGCGCAGGGTTTCAGGATCAAGCCCGTAGCGATCCTGACGGTGGGCCAACAGGTTGGTAAGCAGCACGTCAGCGCCAGCGATCATCTGCTTCACCAGTTCCGAGCCGTCCGGCTGGTCTACCGCAACGGTGACCGACCGTTTGCCTCGGTTGTCAACGTTGAACGAGGCGTCGATGGTCGGTTCGCCTTCGGCAACTTTCGGCTGGCGAGAAAGCCCACGCAGCGGATCGCCACGGGGCGGCTCCACCTTGATCACGTCGGCTCCCATGTCGGCCAGGATGGCGCCCGCGCTTGGGGCCGCCATCCAACTGGTCATCTCAATGACTTTGATCCCGTCGAGAGGCTTCACGAGGCGATTATGGCAGGTCGAGGGGCAGCCACGGAAAATGGCCTCATGTGGCACGAAGACATACAGTCTTTTCGTCACGCTGACCACGGCCCCGTCACCGGAGCCAGAAGTCGATTGCAGCGGTAGGAGTCGTAGCCATGAGCCAGTCAGAATCGAACCAGCCGATTCGAATTGCCAACTGTTCCGGTTTCTTCGGCGACCGCCCATCGGGGGCACTCGAAATGGTGGAGGGCGGCCCCATCGACGTCCTGACCGGGGACTGGTTGGCCGAGCTGACAATGCTCATCCTCAGCAGAATCAGGGCGAAGCGACCCGGCGGCGGCTACGCCAGGACATTTGTCGACCAGATGGAACAGGTGATGGGCCAGTGCCTTGACAACAACATCAAGGTGGTGACCAACGCCGGTGGGCTTGATCCCGACGGCTGTGCTGCCGCTGTGGAAGAGGTGGCAGCCAAACTTGGGCTCGCCCCCACCGTCGCTTATGTCAACGGCGACGACCTACTGCCTCGGGTCCAAGAGCTGACCGACGCCGGCTCGCTACAACCGTTCGCTGAAGACGGCGACCTTGGCGACCCCTCCACCTACCTC
>CAZSTV010000279.1:0-7226 GCA_964609665.1 uncultured Acidimicrobiaceae bacterium | reverse complement strand
CCTAGGATGGTCGATCATGAGCGCATCGGTCGACCGGACAGCAGTTGCCAAACGGGTGCTACCGCTCGTCGACCTGACCAGCCTCGGAAACGACGATCAGCCCGCCGACATCGAACGACTCTGCGCTGGGGCGGTCACGTCTCACGGGCAAGTGGCCTCGGTCTGCGTATGGCCCCGTTTCGTCAGCCAGGCCGTCGAGGCGCTGGCGGGCACTGGGGTGGCAACCTGTGCCGTCGCCAACTTTCCCGACGGCGCAGATGACGCGGCGACCGCCATCGCCGACGCCAGAGCAATCGTTGACGCCGGGGGAGTGGAGGTCGACGTCGTCGTTCCGTGGCGTGCATACGGTGCCGGGGCGACCGGGGCGGTCGAACGACTGGTGGCCGCGGTCCGAGCGGTGCTTGACCCGCCGGTGGTGCTGAAGGCCATCCTCGAGACCGGCGAGTTGGAAGATCCTCACGTCATCGCCGGTGCGGGTCGGGAGGCGTTGGCCGGTGGAGCAGACTTCCTGAAGACCTCAACCGGCAAGACCCAGCGTTCGGCAACGCCCGAGGCGGCCGCGGTGCTGCTGTCGGTGCTCGGCACCGGCCCCGGCGGTCCCGACGGCGGCCTCAAGGTCTCCGGCGGCGTGGCGACGGTCGAGCAAGCCTCGCTGTACATGGACCTGATCGATGCGGCGTTCGGGCCGGAGCGGGTCAGTCCCACCACCGCTCGATTTGGTGCCAGCAGTCTCCTCGGCGACGTCCTCGCCGCTCTGCAGCGCTAGTCGGCCCACAAGGCGGCGTTTCCGGTCCGCCCGATCGATCGAGCCCGAAGAACCGGCAACCATCGGCGTAGGTCGGAAGGAAGTCGGTCCTTGGGTGATTCTGTTCAGTCTTTCAGATCGAAAGATCGGCAAATCTTTGGATCTGTGAAAATCCTCCCCAATTTACGTTCGTTCGGCCCTGGCGTCGCCGTTCACTTGTCTGCATCTTGTATCTACGGGCGAGTGTGAACTCGCATACAGGTTCCCCGGGGCACCAATGTCCTGGCAGCGCAGATACGAGGACGAGCAATGACAAGTTATATGTCGGATATCGAGTCAGTCGCTTCATTGGTCGAGACCAACGGATCGAGCTGGGGGGCCATCAGCCCCGAGTACGCCACCCGGATGCGTCTCCAGAACCGGTTCAAGACCGGCTTGGACATCGCCAAGTACACCGCTGGCATCATGCGCCGCGACATGGCCGAGTACGACGCGGACAGCGCCTCCTACACCCAGAGCCTCGGTTGCTGGCACGGCTTCATCGGCCAGCAGAAGATGATCTCGGTCAAGAAGCATCACGGCACCACCGCAAAGCGTTACCTCTACCTTTCCGGTTGGATGGTCGCCGCGCTGCGCTCCGAGCTTGGCCCGCTGCCCGACCAGTCGATGCACGAAAAGACCACCGTGCCGGAACTGGTCGAAGAGCTCTACACCTTCCTCAAGCAGGCTGACGCCCGTGAGCTCAACCACATGTTCCGTGAGCTCGACGAAGCCCGTGCCGCTGGCGATGCTGCCGCCGAGAAGGCTGCCCTCGACGCCATCGACAACTTTGAAACCCACGTCGTGCCGATCATCGCCGACATCGATGCCGGCTTCGGCAACGAGGAGGCCACCTATCTGCTGGCCAAGAAGATGATCGAAGCCGGTGCCTGCTGCATTCAGATTGAGAACCAGGTCTCCGACGCCAAGCAGTGTGGCCACCAGGACGGCAAGGTCACCGTTCCTCACGAGGACTTCATCGCCAAGATCAACGCCGTCCGCTACGCCTTCCTCGAGATGGGCGTTGACGACGGAGTGATCGTCGCCCGTACCGACTCACTCGGCGCCAGCCTCACCCAGAAGATTCCCGTCAGCACGTCCCCCGGTGATCTCGCCAGCAAGTACCTGGCCTTCCTCGACACCGAGCCCGTCTCGATCGAGGATGCGGCCGACGGCGAAGTCCTGCTCAAGACCGACGGTGAGCTTTCCCGCCCGATCCGCATGCCGAACGGCCTCTACAAGTTCAAGGACAACAGCGGCTTTGACCGTGTCGTTCTCGACTGCGTCACCAGCCTTCAGAACGGCGCCGACCTGCTGTGGATCGAGACCGAGAAGCCCCACGTCGGCCAGATCAAGGCCATGGTCGATGCCGTCCGTGAGCAGGCTCCTAACGCCAAGCTGGTCTACAACAACTCGCCGTCGTTCAACTGGACCCTCAACTTCCGTCAGCAGGTCTTCGATGCCTGGACCGAAGAGGGCAAGGACATGTCCGAGTACGACCGTGATGCGCTGATGTCAGCCACCTACGACGGCACCCCGCTGTCGGTCGAAGCCGACCAGTGGATCCAGTCGTTCCAGGCCGACGCCGCTCGCGACGCCGGCATCTTCCATCACCTGATCACCCTGCCGACCTACCACACCGCAGCACTGTCAACCGACACGCTCGCCCGTGGCTACTTCGGCAAGGAAGGCATGCTGGCCTACGTCGCAGGCGTGCAGCGTCGTGAGATCCGTGACGGCATCGCAACCGTCAAGCACCAGGACATGGCCGGCTCCAACATCGGCGATGATCACAAGGAGTACTTCTCCGGTGAGCAGGCGCTGCTGGCAGGCGGCAAAGACAACACCATGAACCAGTTCTAGCCGGAACAGCTTCGCTGTTCCTCTGAGAGTTTCTTCGAAACTCCCGGCTGGCACAGGTTCTGAACATTTGACAACGTAGGCGTCCACGACGTCGCTGTTGAGTAGGGTCGGTGGCTATGGCTACCGACCCTGCTGCGTTTTCTGGCGAAGAGCCCAGCGACGGTTCGATCGACTCGGTCGACCTCTACTGGCGCCCCGGTTGACCGTATTGCATAGCGCTCAAGTTTGAGCTGAAGCTGCGTCGAATCACGACGAACAAAATCAACATCTGGTCCGACCCTGCCGATGCCGCGAAGGTCCGGTCGGTGGCGGGCGGCAACGAGACCGTGCCGACCGTGATGATCGGCGACTATGCCATGGTCAACCCCACGGCGAAACAGGTGAAGAATGCAATGGCGGAGTTCGCTCCGCACCTGCTGTCAGGCCGCTAGGCCTGGGGTCGGCGGGGTCTCCTCAGTCTGGCCCATCATGTAGTGCAGGACTCGCTCCGGGGTGGAGTCGGCGACCGCCTCATCGAGGACCAGTTCACCGTCGTGGAGGACCGCGACCCGATCGGCAATCTGAAAAACCTCATCCACCCGGTGGCTTACGAAGATGATGCCGATGTCTCGTCGCCGCATTCGGTCGATCGCCTCGACGAACCAGTCGACCCCGGTCTGGGGAAGGAACGCCGATGGGTCATCGAGCACTAGCAGGCTCACGTCTTCAAGAATGGCCCTGGCGATGGCGACCTGAGACTGCTCCAGCCTGGTCAGGTCTCTGACTCTGCGTGTCGGGTCAACCGTCGCCCCGATCTCGGCCAGCGCCCATGACGCTTCCCGGTTTTCCACTCGTCCTCGAACGATCCACCGGTTGGTCTGGGCGAACGCAAGGTTCTCGGCAACGGTCATCTCACCGAAGAGGCCGGGGTTCTTGTGGTGAACGAAGGCGATCTGGGGTCGCTCTCGCCCCGACGTCAGGTTGAGATCGCCGTAGGAGATTCGGCCTGCGTCCAGTTGGTCGAGCCCCGCCAGCATGTTGATCAGCGTTGTCTTGCCTGCGCCGGTGCCGCCGAGCAGTGCGGTGACGGTCCCCGCAGGTACGTTCAGCGTGACCCCTTTTACGGCGGTGGTCGACCCAAAGCTCTTCGAGACGTTTTCCAGCCGTAGCGGTGGGGCGAAGGCGCCCGCACGCTCGACGGTGGCACCGAAGAGCACTCCAACGGCGTAGTCAAAGCCGGACTCGTTTGGCGAGGCCTGCAGGTCCGCGAGCTCTCCTCTGAACTCTGCGAGCCTTGGTCGGTACACAAGTCCTGCGCAGAACACGATGCCCCTGGCCAGACGACAGCGCCAAACGTGGTCCAGCGACTC
Organism: uncultured Acidimicrobiaceae bacterium; assembly: GCA_964609665.1. Classification (GTDB taxonomy): domain Bacteria; phylum Actinomycetota; class Acidimicrobiia; order Acidimicrobiales; family SZUA-35; genus JAHELU01. Next base: position 3,230 of record CAZSTV010000279.1, on the reverse strand, counting down.
GACCGCTACCGCCACGACGATGGCGGCAGCAGCGATCGTCGCCAGGACCAACAAAGGAGACATCAGAAGCCCCAGTTGAGACTTTCAGGAGCGGCGATCTGCTTTTCATCGAAGTATCGGTCGAGCGCTTGCTGTGCGCTCGCCACCCCGTCGGGATTGACCCGGTACACCCGCCGAGGCGGGCGTCCATCGACCGATGGTTCCATCGTCCCGGTGATCCACTCCAACTTTTCGAAGCGGCCGAGTACGGGGTAGAGGGAACCGGACTTGATCCCACTGTCCCGCATCAACTCGTAGCCGTACCGTGGTGTGTCGGGGTATCTCAAAAACTCAGCCAAAATTCGAGCCGCGTTTTCGGAGAGCAAGCGCATGTCTGAAACTCTATCGAGGGTTTCTCTATCTATCCAGAGAAGTAACGCATCTCGGTCGCACAAGTCCTGAAATCGGCTGTCGTGACGGCCACTCTCTCGAAAAACCCTGAAGTTTTCTACATATACAGGAAAACTTGTCTACATAAGTTGAAAAGATCTTGTACAGCCGGTAGACCTTGTTGGCAACAAACGTTGTGGCCGGGGTCACAAGCACCGCGGACCGCACACTCGAACAACAAGGGGAGAACCAATGAGATCTTTCAAGGGCCTTTTGCGGCTGTTGGCGGTCCTTACTGCCGCCGCCATCTTTGCCGCCGCCTGCGGCAGCGACGACACAGCGGACGAGAGCGCTGATGGCACAGTGACCGAGAGCGATTCGGCCACCGCGGACGAGACTGGCGACGACGCTGGCGAGGACACGGGCGACGACACAGCGGATGATTCCGGCGCCGATGAGGGTGCAGCCGCCGACGAGGAAGCGGCAGCATCCGACGACCCACGTCAGGTCACCATCGGATTTTCGGTGCAGAGCATCTCCCGTACGTTCTTCTCCGGCATGTTGGCCGGGATCGAAGGGTCCGAAGCGGAGCTTGAAGAGAAGTACGGCGTCAACATCACGCTTTTGACCACCACGGCTCAGGACGAGGCATCGATCCAAGACGAAAACACCAGCGACCTCATCGCTGCGGGTGTTGACGGCGTTCTGTTCTCACCGGTGAACTCCGGCGCAGCAACGGCGATGGTCGACCGTCTTGTCGAAGCGGGCGTTCCGGTTGTCGCCGTTGCAAACCAAATCGGCTCGGTCGAAGAGTATGGCCGCAACAGCATCTACGAGGGCACCGTTGGCTATGTCACCAACGATGACATTGCCATGGGAGCCAGGGCCGCTGAAGCCGCTGATGAGTTGGCGACTGAACTCGGCAGGACCGCCAACATCTTCATTCTCCAGGGAACCAACGGAGCGGCCAACGTGCCGCTGCGCCAGGGAGGCTTTGAAGAGAAGCTCGCTGAACTGGGGACCGACTGGAATCTGCTGGACGCTCGTCCTGGCGACTTCTCAAACGTGGTCTCCGAGGAGGCCTGCCAGAACGCGCTGCAGGCCTACGACAATATTGACATCATCTATTCCATGTCGGACGAGATGACGTCTGGCTGCGTGCGGGCCATCGATGCCGCAGGTCGCGACGATGTGCAGATTGCAAGCATCGGCGGCAATGCCAAGGGCATCGCCTTGATCGAAGAGGGCAAGTTCAAGTCCACCGTATGTCAGAAGCCGGGGACGATGGGAGCGACTGCTCTCGACGTGCTGTTGGACTTCATCGTGAACGGCAACGAGCGTGGCCTCGAGTTCTACGACACGCCGGTCGTCACGGTCGACAACCTCGACGAGTGCGTACCGCAGTGGTAGTCGTCGACCGAAGCAAGCCGTGACGTCGACATGATCGGTGGCCGTTGTCCACTCCGGTGTCGTGGGCAACGGCCACCCTCACTTGAAACGAAACGACGATATGAACCGAGGCGAATTCGTGTGTAAGGCAACTAGTGGAGGAGGTGCTGCATGAAAGCAGCGATAACAGCGGTCGGTGATGGTGGGGTCGCAGAGCAGACTGATGCCATGCTCGGACAAATCGACTCGGACCAGCGTTCCTGGTGGGACCGCAACCGTGAAGTATTCTCACTCCGCTCGGCGGGGGCCATCTATGCCCTGGTGCTTCTGGTTACGTTCTTCACTATTCGCACGGACCAGCTCGGCCGGAACTTCTACTTGGGTTCCAACAACGTCGAGAATCTGCTCGAGCAGTCGTCGATCATCGGCATGATGGCCATCGGGATGACAGTGCTGCTGATCAGCGGCAACTTCGATCTCTCGGTGGCATCGAACGCGGCGATGAGTTCAATGTCCGCCGCAATGCTGGTGGATTCAGTCGGACCGTTCTGGGCGGTGGTGCTAGGAATCGCCGTTGGAACGGTCGGCGGTCTCATCAACGGATTGATCCATTGGTACGTTGGCTTGAACTCCTTCATCGTCACCCTCGGAACGCTGACCGCCTACCGGGGCATCGTCTTGTATATGAATGACGGCGCCGAGCGGGTGTTGAGCAGCGAGGACCGTCACACGCTCGAGCGTTGGGCCGGTGGCACCATCCCACCCTTTCAGTTGTTCGTGCTTGCCGGTGTCGCAGCGCTGGTCGGCGGGGCCTTTCTGGTCTACGGCCGCAAGCTCGTTCCCGCAGCTGCGCTTACGGTGATCGGCGTTGCGTCGCTGGTGGTGTCGCTACTGGTTGAGTACCAGTTGGAACTGGACCACGTGGCGTTCTACACCATGATCCTTCTCGCGGTGGTCTGGTTTGTGTTGCGGTTCACTGTGACCGGCCGTCGGCTGTATGCGACCGGCGGAAACATCGAAGCCGCCCGAGCGGCCGGCATTGCTGTCGCCCGCTACTCGATCGTTCCGTTCATGCTGGTCGGGTTCTGTGCCGGACTGGCGGGGGTCATCAACCTGTCCAGGGTCGGTTCGGTCCCACCGACCATCTTCAACGCTCGGGAACTCGATGTGATCGCCGCTGCCATCATCGGCGGTGTGGCCCTCACCGGCGGATCCGGGAACGTCCTGAAGACCATGGTCGGCGCCATGCTGCTGTTCGTCATGACCAACGGCTTCACCATCATCGGACTGTCGCCGTTCCTCACCGAGATCGCCATCGGCACGCTGGTCATCCTGTCGGCTGCAGCATATGTCGTCGCCGCTCGACGAGCCGCCGCAGCAGGAAAGGTCTAGCCATGGGAGACCCTGTGCTCGAAATCGACAAGGTCACCAAGTGTTTCGGAGCCGTCGAGGCGTTGAAGGACGTCTCGTTC
>CAZSTV010000278.1:0-7268 GCA_964609665.1 uncultured Acidimicrobiaceae bacterium | reverse complement strand
GCGGCCGAGCCCGCCGCTGAAAGCGCCCAGACCCCGCCCGCTCCCCCGGCGCCAACGCCCACGCCCGCACCCGCTGAGCCTGCGGCCGAACCTTCTGCGCTGTATGGCACCCCGGCCTCAGATACTGAGACCCCCGCTTCGGTCCAGGAACCGGAGCCGACCCATCCGATGGCCCAGCAGTTCCAGTCCCAGCCTCAGTTCCAGCCGGTGCCCACGGCGCTCCAGGGATCGGCTCCAGAAGAAGTCGCCCCGGCGCCAGCGCGTCGAGGCCCAGACCCCGAACCGCTGATGGTCAGCTCCAATATGGAAGACCTCATCGCCGCACTTCAGATGCTGGGCACGGTCGGGCCAGTCGTTGGCTTGAGCGTCGGTGAGACCAGCGGCGCCACCGCCCTTGCGGTCGCGTTCGACCTCGCCGGTGAGCTGCAGAGCCTTGGTGCCCGGGTCCTCATCATCGATGCTGCCATCGAAGACCCGATGCTGCACTCGCTGCTCAAGGTAGAAGCCGGTCCCGGTCTGGCCGATGTGCTGTCCGACCACACCTCGTTCGAAGACGCCGTGCAGCCCCTGGCGGGCCTGGAAGGGCTCGATGCCCTGACCGTCGGAACGACAACCGACGCAACACCCGCTGCGCTGCTTAGCCCGGCGTTCGCCGAGATGCTGCAACAGGCTCGGGCCGACTACCACTCGGTGCTCATCGTTTCTGGCACCCTTGAGGACCAACCGATCGTGTCCTCACTGGCCGACCATGCAGACGGGCTGATCCTCAGCACCGGACGTGGACCGGGCGGACCGGTCTCCGGTGAGCTCTGCCGCAAACTGGACGAGCTGAACATCGCGACGCTTGACATCATTTCGACCGCCAGCCGGATCGAAGAGGCCATCGTCGGCGCCTCAAGCATGTGAGCAACGTCGTCGACACGCCGCCGGCCGCGACCGGCGGGGACGGCACCCTCGTCACTGACGACCTGCCGACCGTTGCCGACGATCATCTCCACACCCGGAGGCCGGCCGAGCACGATGGGAAGGCCTTCGCCGTTCTCATGGCGGCCTATCCGTTGGCATGGGCCGCGGGCCTCGCTCCGGTCTTCTACCTGCTGGCCGCCGTTCCCATGGCGCTGTGGCTCATCAAGAACCGACCGCTTCGGCTCCCGCCAGGCAGCCTGTGGTACCTGCTCTTTCTGCTGGTGGTCGGGGCGTCGTTCATCCAGCTGAACTCGTTCGGGCGCGTCGCCATCTACGCCCTGCGATCCAGCTGGTATGCCGCGGCGTTCATCGCGTTTCTGTACCTGGCGCGCCACCGCGGGCCCCGGGCCCAGGCCACCCTGGTCAAGGGCATGGTCGTGCTATGGGTCATGATTGTGGCGGGCGGATACCTGTCGATCTTCGCTCCAGAGCTGCAGTGGTCAACGCCGGTGGTTCGGTTCCTCCCCGGAGCGCTCACCGAGAACGAGTTCATCCTGCAGATGATCACCCCGCGGTCGTCGGAGATTCAGATCTTCCGGTTCGAGGACGTCACTCTGTACCGACCCGCTGCACCGTTCCCCTACACCAACGCCTGGGGCTCGAACTTTGCCCTCACAACGCCGTTCATGTTCGCCGCCATCCACGACAAGACCGTCGGCATCTCGCGCAAGGTGCTCATCCCGCTGCTGACGCTCGGCGTGGTGCCGTTCTACGTAGCGCTGAACCGGGGGTCATGGCTCACCCTGGGCCTCGGCATCGGCTACGGCATCGTTCGGCTCGCCATCATCAAACGAAACCCGGTACCAATCCTGGCCCTGATGGTGGCGCTGACCATCGGAGCGACCGCCGCACTGTCAACCGGTGTGCTGGACACAGCAACCCAACAGCTTGAGACCAGGTCCGAGGACAGCAACGCGACCCGATCATCGCTGTACACCGAGACGCTGCGGGAGACCGCAAAGTCACCGTTGATCGGCTACGGGTCGACCAGACCAAACCCGGCCGACCCCGATGGGCCGCCACTCGGCACCCACGGTCAGCTCTGGGCCGTCCTCTTCGCCCACGGCTACCTCGGCGTCGGTCTATTCCTCGCCTTTTTCGCCACAGCCTTCCTTCGAACAAAGCCGCAGGACCCGGTGCCGCACTGGGCCAAGGTCGCGCTCCTGATCGGCCTGCTACAGATGCCGATCTATGGCCACCTTCCCCATCAGCTCTTCATCATGATGGCCGCTGTGGTGGTGAGTTCATGGCCGCCTCGAGCCTCGCAGCCCTCCACTAGATTCGCCGCGGCATGACCGCAACCGCAGCTCCGGACCAGGTCACCCAGGCCGCTCGCGGCACCGCATTGAACCTCGTCGGCGCCATCGTCGGTGCGGTCGTCAGCTTTGCCACCGTCGGGCTGATCACAAACGTTTACGGCCAAACCGGGGCCGGGCTCTTCTTTGCCGCAACAGCGGCATTCACGCTGGCTGCCAACTCGGCCAGACTGGGCGCCGAGTCCAGCCTCACCTACTTCGTCTCGCGGTTCCGGGCCGATGATCGTCACGGCGAAATCTCCGCCACCATCCGCACCGCGCTCGCGGCAACGGCCACGTTGGCCACCGCGCTCGGCATCATTGGGCTTGTTGCCGCCCCGCAGTTGAGCGAGGTGCTGACCAGCGACGCCGACGCGTCCGCCACCGCAACAACGATGATTCGTATCCTGGCCGTCGCTGTACCGACGTTCGCGCTCAGCCAGGCCATGTTCGGCGCCACCCGCGGGTTCGGCACCATGCGGCCGTCGGTCCTGGCAGGCCAGATCGGTCGACCGGTCAGCCAACTGCTCCTGGTCCTGGTGGTAATCGCAACAACGGACTCGGTCTGGCCGCTCGCCGTGGCGTGGGCGGTCTCCAGCGCCATCACCATGGCGTCGATCGGTGGCTGGCTCCGCCGCCGATTGGCCACCGTTGGCCGTCGCACCGCCCAGCAGGACCCGGTGGAGAGCAACCCACGGACGTACTGGCGCTACACGGGCCCCCGAGCCCTGTCAGACCTGCTGTCGGCCTCCCTGGAACGACTCGACGTGTTGCTGGTGGCGATGTTCATCGGTGAGGCGGGGGCCGGCATGTACGGCGCATCCAACCGGTTGATCCTGGCCGGTCAGCTGATGATGATCGCCACCGCACAGTCGATGGCCCCCCTGCTCAGCGCCAACTTCTTGAAAGGCGAACACGACGACGCCCGCGACGTTCTGCGCACCATCTCCGGTTGGAACGTGACCATTCTGTGGCCCATCTTCATCAGCCTGGCGTTCGGGGCAAAGACCGCCCTGTCCATCTTCGGTTCGGAATTCACCGAAGCCTCATCGCTGGTCGTCGTGCTGTCCATTGCGTTTCTGGTGATCATCGGGCTCGGCATCGGCGACACGCTGCTGATGATGACCGGCGACAGCGTGGCGTCGCTCATCAACCACGCCCTCTCGCTGGTCATCATGGTGGTCGCCGCGGTCACGCTGCTGCCATCGGTCGGGATCATCGGTGCCGCCTGGGCGTGGGCGCTGTCCCGGGTTGCGCTCCGGGCCCTGTCGGTCGGCCGGGTGTGGCACACCAAACGGGTCCACGCGTTCGGACCACAGATCTTCACCGCGATGGCGGTGACCAGCATTGCCTTTGTCCCCACCGGGATTCTCGCCCGTGTGGTCTTTGGCGAGAGCATCCCCGCCGTTGCCGCCCACGTGGCGATGGGAGCGGTGATCCAGCTGGCACTGCTCGCCACGTTCAGGGAGCGACTCCAGCTGGACCAACTGCTTGCGGTCGTCGCACGACGGACGTAGCAAGCAGCCCCAGCAGATGGAGCTGGCAGCCGAACCTGACGAGAGTGACGCTCAGCTCAACCAGTCGTAGCGCTCACCGAGTAGCTCGTAGAGTCGCTCGTTCGGCTCCCGGTACAGCTCGATCAGATGCTGGCGCATGTCGGCGTCCATCTTTTCGTACTTGTGGCCGTTGCGGTCATCCCGTTGATCGAGGGTGACCGGCTGCAGGTTGAGCCAGTCGGTGACACGGGCCAGCACGGCATTGGAATCTCGGTAGAAGGCCTCGGACTGAATCACCATGACCTGGTCGCGGTCGTAGTGGGCGAACAGGCGCTCCAACTGCTCCACGTACACGCCTTTCGAGAAGTACGAGTGATGCTCGTGGCTGTGACTCCAGTAGGACCAGTCCTGCTGCATCTTGTCGATCTCGCCGGCGATGCGTTCGTCTTCGCAGGCCAGCGCCTCGCGAAACGTCAGGTCCTCATGGCCGTGGCTTACCGAATGATGGAAGTGTGACTCGGCCCGACGGACCGGGTCCCGCAGCATGATCATCACCTTCACATCCGGCAGGGCCTGGGCCATGCGCTCAATGGCGAATGGGTGGAACAGGTAGTACGGGCAGGCGTCGAAGCAGAACAGTGGCGCGCCGACCTTGGCTTCCACCCGCTTGGCCCATGCGGTGGTCGGGAACTGAGATTGGAACCACTCCCAGCCCCGGTAGTAGTTGTACGAAAAGTAGTGAGAGCCTTTGCCGCGCCGTGGCCGTTCAACGTTTGGCAACCGGTACAGCGCCTCAAACAGCGCGGTGGTCCCGCTCCGCTGAACACCGGCCAGCATTACGTCGGGAAGGGCTCGCTGTTCCCAGGTTGCCAGCGCGGTCCGCTCCCGGCACCACTTGCCACTTTCCTTGAGATGTTTGAACCCTGGTCGCTCCATCACCGGATGCTGGGAGAAGCGGGTGATCACTCTGGTGCTCATGAAACGGGGACTCCAGTTGGTACGTCGGTCGGCTGATGTTCGATGTCGTTGGTGAGCGGTGCGCCATTGAGGCCGAGGGACCGTTCCAGGCGATTGAGCGCGGCCGGACCCTGGTGGACGTGTTCGGTCGAATAGCCGTTGGCACGCAATGCAAGAAGCCGACGCATCAGCTCGACCAGGTACAGCCGCCAGATTGCGGTGCGGTTCTCGGCCTCGATGCCAAGCTCGGATAAACCCTGCGGCGAGAGCCGAGCGCTTCGGGCAAGCGCTGCTGGTGCGTCGCACCCTTTCATTTCGCTGGCGACCTGGGTGTGAAAGTGGCAGAGGTCAAAGCCGAACGGAACCCCGTCGGCGGCGAACTCCCAGTCGATCAGCTGCACATGGTCTTTGGTGGTCATGAGGTTCCACGGGGTGAGGTCGCCGTGCCAGGCACCAACCTGGAACCGAAGGTCCGCTACCGATGCAGCGGCGGCCGTGATCGCCCGGCGCTCCCGCTGGTTGGCTGTTGCAAGGCACGCTTCCACTGATTGCCACCACGGTGACTCGGTGATGGGAACCGTTGCAGTGATGCCGAGGGCGGTCACCGCACGCAACACGTCCAGGTTCGGGAGATCTGCGGCGGAGCGACGGGGCCGTCGACTCGGCGAGACACCGGAGGTGATCACCACCCGGCGGCCACACAGCACCTCGTCATGAAGCAGGGTCGGCATGGCGAGCGGCGGCAGACGGTGGCCACCGGTCCCCGGCCGTTGGAGCCAGGCCGCTTCGTTGCCAACCAGGGCTTCGGTTCGTTCGTTCCAGGCGACCTTGGCCCAGCCGTGGCACGTGCCGTCACCGTCCATCAGCTGCAGGACCGGTTTTTGGTTGGACTTCGGGGTGGAGAGGCTGACCGCCACGTGCAGATCGTCGATACCCATGAGCTCTGCGATGGCGCTCAGGACGCCGCTGCTCTCGACCCCAGGGGTGGCACGCACGCCAGACCGGCCGAGGGTCAGCGTCGCCAACTTCCGGTTTGCCATCAGTACTTCGGCGGCCAAGCTTCGCAGCCGAAGCGATGTGGAGAACCCGTCGTGATAGCGCGTCACCGCTGTCTTTGCGGCGGCCATCGAGTTGGCGGGGATGAGGATCTTTGGGCGGTCGGCCGACGGCGACGCCCACCAGTGCACGTCCGACCGGTCGGGCGCAATGGTGGTCGTCCCAACGGGCCAGAGAATCCGGCTGAGCCAGTGGAGGGGATCGCGGCTATCGAGTTCGGTCGTCACGGCACCTGACTTTCGGGGAGCGACCGCTCCGTGCTTTCGGGGAGCGAATCCGCTCCGTGCTTTCGGGGAGCGAATCCGCTCCTGTCGGCCAAAGCACCCCGTTTACAAGCGTCTTGTGACTAGAGCGTGACCTTGCCGTCCGCGGTCGGCACTCCTTCGGCCTTCAATCGCCTTGCCTGCTCGACCGGGTGATGGGGAATCAATCGCCCGGCGGCCGTGACCACCCGCCACCACGGCAGGTCATCGACCCGCTTGAGCACGTTGCCCACCGCTCTGGCCGCGCCCGGATATCCCGCTTCCGCCGCCACTTCGCCATAGGACATGACGTCTCCCGGCACCGTTTCAACCAGCACGGTCACCACCGCCGACTCAAAGTCGGTCAGTTGGGCCATGACATCGTCCGATGGTCTGACGGGTTCAGCGGCGCCGGAGGTTCGTTTCTTCTTCGGCGCCGCAGCCATGAGGTCAGCTGGCCTGGCCCGATGACCGCTCGGCCCACCAGGCGTCGAGCTTGGCCAGGATCTCTTCTTCCGACAGCACGCCCTCTTCTCGCTTTACCGACAACAGGTAGGCAACGGCCTGGCCAACGGCGGGTCCGCCGTCGATGCCAAGATGGGTCATGATTGCCCGACCGTCGAGCTGAGGCCGTTCCGCCGCCTCGCGCTCCTCCTTGGCAAGCTGCAGAATCCGCTCCTCCAGCTCATCCATGAGGGCTTGAAGGCGCCGGGCCTTGTTCTTGTTGCGAGTGGTGCAGTCACAGCGGACCAACTCGTTCAGGTAGCCGAGCAGATGCCCGGCGTCTCGGGCGTACCGTCGCACCGCGGCGTCGGACCAACCATCGGCGTACCCCTTGAAACGACCGGAGAGCCGGACCAGCTCGCAGACGTCCTTGACGATGGGCTTGTCGTACTCCATCTCCCGAAGCCGCGACCTGGCCATTTTTGCGCCGACGGCCTCATGATGGCGGAACGTTACCCCACCGTGCTCAAACGAACGGGTGGCGGGCTTGCCGATGTCGTGGAAGAGCGCCGCAAGCCGAAGCCGCAGGTCGGGACTGGTGTTGGCGGTCACCGCGATGGTGTGGGCCAGTACATCCTTGTGGCGGTGGACCGGGTCCTGTTCCAGACGCAGCGCCGGGAGTTCAGGGACAAGTTCACCGGCAAGACCGGAATCGACCGCCTCCCAGAGCCCATCGGTGGGGTCCGGTTCGAGGAGGATCGCATTGAGGATTTCACGCCGCTCATCACAGCCGAGCTGCGTACGTTCTGTGG
>CAZSTV010000277.1:0-7270 GCA_964609665.1 uncultured Acidimicrobiaceae bacterium | reverse complement strand
GAGAGCACCTCAACGGCGCACTTCTGAAACTTGGCGAACTGTTCTGCATCACTCACGTCGTTCCTCCTGGAACTGTATTTCTTGCTGTATTTCTTGCTGTATTTCTCGCTGGATATCGCACTGTGTCTGTCACCGAGGATTTCCGGTTGGAGAACCACCGGCGAACGCCGGATTTCGGTACACGCTAACGGGCTGGAGTCAGCCTCCAAAGCCTCCGCCCATACCTAGGCCGCCATCGACGGCCAAGGAGGCTCCGGTGATGTACCCGGCGGCTTCAGAAGTAAGGAATTCGATGGCGGCGGCGACCTCTTCAGGGGTCCCCACACGGCCGACCGGTACGGCGTCGGCGATGGCTGCTATGCCGTCTTCGCCGAGCGCGGCAAGCATGTCTGTTTGGATTGGCCCGGGGGCGACGAGGTTGACGGTGATGCCCCGAGAGGCGAACTCGCGCGCCAGGGAGCGCCCGAGGCCAACGAGGCCGGCTTTTGACGCCGCGTAATTGGCCTGGCCGGCTTGGCCGACCGAGCCGACCACCGATGACACGAACACGATCCGGCCCCACCGGGCTTTCATCATTGGCTTGACCGCTCGCTTGGCGGCTCGGAACGAACCGGCAAGGTTGGCGTTCACCACGTCGGTGAAGTCCTGGTCCTTCATGCGCAGGACCAGCATGTCTCGTGTGAGTCCTGCGTTGGCGACCAGAATTGTCGGGGGCCCGAGCTTGTCCTCCACCGCGGTGAACGCGGCGTCGACCGAGGCCTCGTCGGTGATGTCACACTCGAACCAGGTCAGCTCGGGATCGAGGTCTTCCGGTTCGGTCCGTGACCCGACGGCCACATCGTGTCCGGCCGCGGTCAGGCGTCGTGCGACGGCCAGGCCAATACCCCGGCTGCCGCCGGTGACCATTGCGACCCGCTTGTTTTCGTTCATTCTGCCCAGCGCATGATTGTGCAGGCCCAGGTCATGCCTGCTCCGAAGCCCAGGAACATGACGTTGTCGCCGCTCTTCACCCGACCGGCCTTGAGCGCATCGTCAAGGGCGAGGGGAATGGACGCGGCGGAGGTGTTGCCGGTCTTGGCCAGGACCATTGCGGTCTTGTCCATGGTGAAGCCAAGCTTCTTCCACGCCGACTCGACAATGCGGATGTTGGCCTGATGGGGGATGACAAGGTCGATATCGTCCGCGGTCAGACCGGCCTTCTCCATCGCTGCATTCGCCGAGCGTTGCATGACGGTCACCGCTTGGCGGAAGACCTCTTTGCCGTCCATCTTGAGCACGTCGCCGTGGTCCGCATAGAGAATGTGTACGTAGTTGCCGTTCGAACCCATGTCCCAGCTCAGCAGCTCGCCGCCGCCAGCGGTGTCTCGCTCAACGACGGCTGCGCCGGCACCGTTGCCGAACAGGATGCCGGTGCCACGATCGTGATAGTCGGTGATCCGGTCGAGCGACTCGGCGCCGATGACGAGGATCTTGTCCATGCCCTGCATGAGAAGGCCGTTGGCCACGATGAGGCCGTAGACCCACCCCGAGCAGGCGGCCTGCAGATCGAAGGCGCCCGCCAGAATGCCCAGCTCCCGAGCAACCGCCGGAGCGGTACCGGGGCAGATGTGGTCAGGGCTTGTGGTGGCAAGGATGACCTGGTCAATCTCGGAGGGGTCGACGCCGGCGTTTGCCAGGGCAATCTGAGCCGCCTCGGTCGACAGGCCCGAGGTTGAACCCCCGATGCGACGCTCAGCAATGCCGGTGCGCTCCTGGATCCACTCGTCGGTGGTGTCCATCCACGCGGTCAGATCCTCGTTGGTGAGCACCTTCTCGGGCAGGGTTGCTCCGACACCGGTGATCTTGAATCCCCAAGGCCCACCCATGGGTCTCGGCGCGTTGGCGGTATCTGTAGCCATTGTTTGTCCGTTCTTAGAGGGGAGTTGGTTCGAAGCCGTTACGGGATGCCAACGGTACCGGCGCGGAGCCAGGCCAGTGGCTGGGAAGTTGTCACCCGCTCACCGGTCATGGCGAGGAGGCCTTGCAAGCTGCCTGCGAATGCGGAGCGAACCTCGGTTGTACCAACCGAGCCGACCAGTTGGCCGCGATCGATTGTGTTTCCAATTTCGAGGTCGGCGGTTGGCTCAAAGACGCCGGTTGTGGGGCTTACTATCAGTCGTTCGATTGCGTAAAGTAACTCGCCGTCGGCGACAGCTCCGGTTTCTGAGGCGTGCGACAGGTTCTCGAGCAGTCCGTCCACCTCGGCAGGTGAATTGACTCCGAGCCTGGTCGCCCCGCTCAGGGTGCGCTTCACCATGCCGGTGAGGACGGTGCCGGGTCCTAATTCGAGAAAGACCGTGGTGCCTGCGGTGTCGAGGGCGTGGAGCGTCTTGCGCCACTGCACCGGGTTGGTGAGCTGTGAGCCGAGTAGCCCGGCCCAGTCTTCGGCGTTTTGATGGGGTTCGGCGTCGATGTTGGCAAATACCGGCCGGTTGGCGGCCCGAAGGTCGGTCTCGGCGAGCGACTTGCGAAGCCGGTCGCGGGCCGGGGCCATATAGGGAGTATGGAACGCGCCACCGACCTTGATGGCCATGACTCGCTTTGCGCCCAGTTCCTTGGCGATGTCACCGGCCTCGGCGATGCTGTCGGCGTTGCCGGCAATGACCACCTGGCCGGGTGCGTTGTAGTTGGCAACCCATACGTCGCCGTCCACCCGGCGACAGGCGGTGTCGACCTTGTCATCGTCCAGGCCGAGCACTGCGGCCATCGTTCCCGGCGTTTCTTCAGCGGCGGCCTGCATGGCATTGCCGCGCTCGGTCACCAGCCGGACGCCAGAGGAGAAGTTGAGCACACCGGCGGCGGTGAGTGCGGAGTATTCGCCGAGGCTGTGCCCGGCGTGGAACGCTGCCTCGATGCCGTTGCGCTCTACGGCGTCGAGCACAATCATGCTCAGTACGTAGGTGGCGAGCTGCGAGTTGCGGGTTTGACGCAGCTCCTCGGCGTCGGCTTCGAGCAGGAGGTGTTCCACATCCCGCTCGGACGCCTCCGATGCTTCGGCCACTAACTCCCACGAGGGGTGGTCCTTCCACGCCGCGCCCATGCCTGGCGCTTGGGAACCCTGACCGGGAAACGTAAATGCAATCATCACCGAGCTCATTACCTTGTTCTGACTCCGAGGACGCCGAGAACGTTTCACCTGTTCGCCCAAACATTTCATTCAGGCCAAACATGGGTGGCATCTTGGCCAACGATCTCGTCGAGCATCCAACCTGCCGCCGCTCGCCGGTCGAAACTCGGTGAGAAACCGTTCAGGGAAACACTCACGGTCAGCGGTCGAGCGGCTATGGTTGGTTGCTCGCCCGGGTGGCGGAATGGCAGACGCGGCGGATTCAAAATCCGCTGTCCGAAAGGGCGTGCGGGTTCGACTCCCGCCCCGGGCACAAAACGGATCACCAGGAGCGCCGATGTTTCGGTCCTCAATCGAAAAGAAGCTGACATCGGTCTCGAGAGAGCTGAAGACGCTGAAGGATGAGCTCCAGGTGCTTGAAGAGCAATACATTCAGGTCTCCGATGAGGCCGAGGACTCCCGATTGCGATCGTTGGTCTCTGAGACGCCGCTGGCGGCCGAAGAGCAACGGGAGACGGCGAAGGCGGTTGCCGCTGTGAGGCGGGACCGTGAGTCAAAGCTGAAGCGGCTCCATAAGTTGGAACAGCGTCAGGACGCGTTGCTGGATCAACTCACTGAAGTTCGGTAGGGGAATGTCGACAACTCGGGTGGTAATCGCAGAGGATGAACCGTTGATCCGTTTGGATCTTCGGGAATCCCTGATTGAGCAGGGGTACGACGTTGTTGGCGAAGCTGGCGACGGCGCCGAGGCCCTGTCGCTCGTTCGCGAGCACAAGCCAGAAGTCACCATCTTGGACATCAAGATGCCAAACGTCGACGGTTTGACCGCTGCGAGGGAGATTGTCACCGAGCGGCTGTCCGCCGTGGTGATCCTTACCGCCTTCTCCCAGCGAGAACTTGTCGAGCAGGCCCGAGACGCCGGCGCGCTCAACTACCTGGTGAAGCCATTCCAAGGTCAAGAACTGGTCCCGGCAATAGAACTGGCCATCGCCCGCTTCCGCGAGCTGGTCGCTCTGTCTGACCAGGCGGACCTGCTGTCGGATCAGCTGGAGACCAGGAAAGTGGTCGACCGGGCAAAGGGCATGCTGATGGATGGCAACGGCATGACCGAACAGGACGCATTCCGGTTCCTTCAAAAGACAGCGATGACATCGCGAGCGGCCATGAAAGATGTTGCAGCCCAGGTCATTTCTGGCGAGCTCAGCCCGCCGTAGCTTCGGCGCCCGCTGCCCAGCCGGTCGGACCGTGTGCTCCCGATCTGGATGTAGGTGGCGGGCAGAGGTCATATCGCCCAACGTGGGTGACGTTGTCCAAGCACCCGGGTTTGCTACCGTTTTTCACACGGACGCATCGGAGACCTGCAGCCCATTCCGGCTGCCAGGTGAATCACCAGTGGCGACAAGTAGATGATCAAAAAGGCAGCGACATATTTTGGTATTGGCGTTGTGCTGTTTCTGGCCGTCATCGGCGCGCTCAGCCTGCTGCCCGATCGCGACACTGTCGTAACGTCCACACCGTCGCTCAGCGCCACCGAGACGTCCGGAACCACAGAGGCCTCCGGGGCAACCGATACCTCCGCAACGACGAATGGCGCGGACGAAACGGCAGACACGGACGACACGGACGCTGCCTCGTCAACGTCGGCTCCAGCAGCGACCACCACCAGCTCTAGCCCCGGCGCTGTTGCCGCGGCGGCCATCGAGGACAGTGGCGCAACGAAGCTGGCCACGCTGATCATGTCTCGGACGATCCTCGGTCTGCCAAACGCCGGACGTTGCCCGGACTTTGCCGAGGACTCAACGATTTATCCCGACTCCATCCCGCTGCTCGAGATTGCAGACCACCTGACCTCGATTGGCATCGTTGCCACCAACACCATCGTCCCCGGCTGGACCGATGCAACCGAGCCGTCCTGTATCAACAGCGCGTCGCTGGTCGGCTCCTGGGAGACATCCGCTTTTCTGCGTGACGTCCACGGTTGGACGGCGGTCCCACATGGCACCAACAAGGTGAACCTGGCCCAGATCACCGATCCCGATGAGCTGCGCTACGAGACGTGCGGCTCAATTCCGCTCCTCGAGGCACAGGGACATACCGACGCATCGTCATTCTTCAACTTCCCGGCCAATCGTCGAAGCGCTGAAGCCGAGGAGGTCGTTGCCAGCTGCTTCAGATTCGGACGCCAATACACCGGACCGCAGGCCAACAGCTTCGACGAGGTTGGTTCCGGCAACCTGATCAAAACATACTCGGTCGCTGGCGGCACCTGCCTTGGCTGCGAACGAACCCACGATGGCGACTACAAGCACCCACAGGACATCGTCAACGGTGTTATCGGTGATCCCACCCAGGACACCTGGGGTCTCGTGCTGTTCTATAAGTTGGTCGTCGGCTCAAAGGATGCAGGACATCAACAGTGGGACTGCACGTCGCCGGATCCGGCAAAACACTGGACCAACCAGGGCGAGATCTACTGCTGGGATGACTTTGTGTGGGTGATGGACCAGCTCAACACCGCGGGCGTCGAGTGGGTCTCGCCGGCCGATGTGGCCGACGCCGTCCCCGAACAATCCTGACAAGCTGATCCCGGTAGCTCCGGTCAAGGCACTCCGGTCAAGCCGCTCCGGCCAAGTCGGCCCGCGACTAGGATCGGGGCGTGCCTACTTTGATGCTCGTCGACGGCAATTCGCTGACCTACCGGGCCTTCTTCGCCCTACCTGAAGATCTTGCGACCGCCAGCGGCCAGGTCACAAACGCGGTGTTCGGCTTCACCTCGATGCTGATCAACCTGGTTCGGGACCACAAACCCGATGGGCTCGTCGTTGCGTTCGACCGCCCTGAACCGACGTTTCGTCATGAACAGGTGGAGACCTACAAGGCCAACCGCACCGCTGCGCCCGACATCCTCAAACAGCAGATGGGGTTGGTTCGAGAGGTGCTGGACGCACTGCGGTTGCCCCAGGTGGAGCTTGCCGGTTTCGAAGCCGATGACATCCTCGCCACCCTGGCCGTACAGGCCGAAGCCGAGGGCTTCGATGTTTTGATCGTGACCGGCGACCGTGACAGCTACCAGCTGGTCAAGGACCCGCACATCAAGGTGGTCTACAACAAGCGCGGCGTCAGCGATTACGCGCTCTACGACGAGGCGGGCATTCTTGAACGGACCGGGGTCGCCCCGGACCGCTATGTCCAGTACGCCGCGATGCGGGGCGACAAATCGGACAACCTGCCCGGCGTTCCCGGAGTGGGGGAGAAGACCGCGGCCAAGCTGATCAACCAGTACGGCTCGATCGACGGGATCTACGAGCACCTCGACGAACTCACGCCGAAGCTGCGAGAGAACCTCGCCGCCAATGAGGAGCAGGTCAGGCTCAATACGGTCGTGATGGAGCTGATCCGAGACGTCGAGCTGGAGGGTTCGGCCGCAGACTTTCTCGGCATTGAGCCCTACGACGTTGAAGAGGTGAAGAAACTCTTCGATTTCCTTGAGTTCAAGACGTTTCTTCCTCGGCTCGAAGAGGCGTTCGCCACCGGCGACGGGCCCACCGATGACATGGCGGAGCTCGCCGTCGCTGTCGACGCTCCACAAGAACCTGCCGCAGCGCTCACCGCAATTGCTGCCCTCGCCGCAGGCACCGGGCCGGTGTCGGTCGCTGCCGACATGGTCGAAGGCGCATCGATGCCCGAGATCAGCGGCCTTGCCGTCGTTGGAGGAGAGGGGCCCTTTGACGGTCCCGTCCCGGCGCTCTGGTTGCACCGGTCACTTCTCGCTGACACCTCGGTCGCCGCCGCAATCTCAGCGTTGCTGTCAGCTGAGGGTCGGGGCTTCAGCGCCAACGACGCAAAACCGCTCCTGCGGGCGCTGCTCGCCGTCGGTGCTGCTGCGGGCGATGGCGTTGCGGCCATTCCGGACCTGCGGCTCGACACCTCCCTCGGGGCTTATCTGCTCGACCCGGCCGGCAACTCCTACAGCCTGGATGTCCTGGTCCCTCGATACAGCGAGTTTCGCATGCCGGACGGCATCGCCGCCCCAGAAGGCCAGCTCGATTTCGGCAACGACTCCATAACCCCGGCGGAGAAGACCTGTCTCGATGCCGCAGCGGTGGCCACCCTCGCCCCCGGTCTGTCGGCCGAGATTGAGCAGAACGGTCTGCGATCGCTGAA
>CAZSTV010000276.1:0-7305 GCA_964609665.1 uncultured Acidimicrobiaceae bacterium | reverse complement strand
GGGTATGGCATGCCGAAGTAGTCCGAGAAGTACCGAAGCGCAAACGCCCCTGCCTCGAGCGCAAAGTCGGTGAGGTGACCCTTGCCGGGGATATGGACGATGCGGAGCGGGATGCCATCGACGTCAACCGGGTCGGTCATCTCGATCGGCCCGACCACGAATGCCACCAGATAGGTGCTCATGATCATCGTCGGTGCAAAGTCGACCTGGATCGTTCCATCGCCGACGGCGTTACGGCCGATCTCCGGACCGTTCGCCACCGCCGAATGGCCCTCGTCGATGATGAGGCTGATGGCGAAGGTGGCCTTGAACTCCGGCTCATCCCAGCACGGAAAGCACATCCGGGCGTGGGTGGCCTCGAATTGGGTTGTTGCAAGCTTCAATTCGTTGCCGTCGTCATCGGAGAACCGACTCAGGTAGAGGCCGACGAGTTTCTCGCTGAAAATGCCGTTGAAGCCGATTTCGATGGTGATGTCCCCGGCCGCAACCGAACCATCTGGCCAGTCAACGGGGGTGAGGGTCAGCCGCTCGTGATCCGCGTCGAGCGCGTAATCACAGTTGGAAGTCACGTCACCCTGGGAAATCGACGCCGAGGTGATTTCCAGACTGTCCGAGTTGAGAACAATCGCTTCTACCGCACTGTCAACAACGGCGGCGATACGAACTGTTCCACTGAATGTCTCGGCGGAGAGGTCGGGGCGGATCGTGATGTGGTAATCGGTCGGCCGGACCGACTTTGGTAGCCGATATGGATCGATGGACACCGACTGATCGTACCGCTGGGAACCGTGGCCCGTTGGCTTTCCAGCGGATTTGGGACGCCGCGAGAATGGGCAATCCAGACGGGGCTGGCCGTCCGACGTTGTGGTGCGACAACCGGCGACTATCTCTAAATCCGATCTACTAGCAGTCGGGTGCTGGGTGGTCTATTTGGTGCGGAGCGTCGCGGTCTCGGGGGCCTCAGATGTTTTGCGCCGCGATCGAGGCTGCGTTGCCACCGTCGACGTGGCAGAACGCGCCGTGCTGCGCTGTGGTCGGTCGGCCGCTGACGGTGTCGTCGGTAGGTCGGGATTGGAGGGTCTGACGGTTCGCGGTGGCCACCCTTAGTGGTGACATGACCGCGGCCGTTGGCAACGGTGCAGTCTTGTTGGCGACGGGGGAGCGGAGGCCGCTGGGGTGTTCGCGGTGGGAGAGCCGCGCCGGCCGGGGCCGCGCTGTCGCCTGGTATGAATCGGCGGAAGCGTCAGGTGTCGCTGGCATATCGGAACCCTCATTCGACTAAATGGCTATCCACATACATTTAGATACATGCTCCCAAATGCTGCATCAATCGCTATACAGGTGCTCTGGTGTAGGAACGACGGCACAGATCGTACTAGTTGTGGATGAATGGACATGGGCGTGGGCGCTCGTCGCGACATTCGCCCTGTCGAGTTGGGTTTGCGGGTAGCTTCGGCCGCAAACTCGTGGCTGAGTGGCGGGCGAAGCTTGTCGTATTGGTGTTGCAGCGTGGTCCATGTTGTACCTTGCATATCATATTTAGAACAGATGTCTGGGTCTCGGTGCTTCCATTAAAGGTGGTGGTCAGCCTATATTCCGTTTTCATGCAGGAACCCGTCGCCTCCGATGCGTCTGATGCCCCGCAAGAACACAAAGAACACGAGTGCGCCGATCGGCACCCGCGTTCGATCGACGAGCTCGGCAAGGAGCTGGAGGTTGACGGTGAACTTCGATCGTTGGTGGATGGTGTAGCGATGCTTGGCAGATTCGAGGCGCAGCTCGCCGAATTTGAGTCCACCCTCGGTCAGGCGGTTGCACGAGGTAGCTGAGGACGAGCCTTCGGACTCAGCGCCTCCTGCGCGTCCGTGGGCGTATGTCTCACCCCTCTGGTTTGAGTTGGGGTGGAGCCGTGTTCAGCGTCCGTGCCGCCAATGGAGATGTCGTAACGATCAGGTGATGCCCACCACTGCCAGTGGTTAGAGCTGTGACTGCCCCCCGGCAGTTAGAGCTGTGACTACCGGCCCTCCCACCACCGGTGCCCGGCCTGGCGCCCCGCCAGAAATCGTTTGGTTTGCATGTCCCGTCCAACGGTGCTCTGGTTGGGGTGGTCTCAGCACGCTGCTGAGGTCAGAGACCGATGAACTGCGACCACGTTGGGGGTTTGTGAATGATGGTGGAGAACGGGCAGACGCTGCCTAGTTTCCGGGGTGTTCTGGACGGAGAAGAGGTCGACGTTTCGACCCTGGGTCGGGACTCATGGACGGTGGTGCTGCTTTACCGTGGGCACTGGTGACCGTACTGTCGTCAACAGTTGGTTGACTTCGACACCAATGCCGGTCTTCTTTCAACGATGGGGATAACGGTTGTTGCCGCCTCCGTGGATAGTGCAGAGAGCACCGAGACCCTTAAAGAGGGTCTCCGAGTCGGCTACGTCAAGATGGTTTCCGGACTTGATGGACCGGCAGTTGCTGCGGCCACCGGTGCATCACTGCAAACCGGCGATCGCACGTTTCTCCATGCAACAGGCTTCCTATTGAGCCCGGATGGGAAAGTGAACACCAGCGTCTACTCGAGCGGCCCCATCGGACGTTTCACGGCCAATGACATCATGAAAAAGGTCAACTTCGAGAAGCGACGGGCGCAAGCGAACTAACGCTGGGGACGTACCGCCGGGGGCCTAACGCAGGCTGGGATCGGCGCCCCAGAGGTATCCGCCGCGATACGTCTAGGGCGCCAAGATCCGCCGCACAGGAGGATTCGCACGTGGCGAAACCGCTCCGTGTCCTTGAAATTCGTGCAAATGGCACGTCTTGTCAAGGTTCTGATTAGAGATTCCACGGTTCTGCAACAGTTGGATGTTGAAGAAGTGTGTGGCATCGTCCAGCTGCGCGAGGGACTGCTGGTGCAGTAGTTCAATTGGCGACAAACTCCCCGCCGGGGTCCCCATTGTCAGAGAAATTGGGTCTCTCTAGAGTTCGTGCTCTTCCCGCCCTATGGCAACGAACCTCTCGACGGTGGCTACCTGGTGTCCTCAGCATCTTCCACTCACTCTCTGAACGCTCCCTCCCCTCCAATTTGGGACTCATCTGGCCCTGAGGCCAACTCCTGCGCACCGCCAGTGACGGTCAGGGCGGCCCAGGGTGAGGCGGTGGCGTGGCTGCGGCCAGTTCTCCAGATTCTGGGCCATGTGGGCCTGAGCGGGCCGCAATGGCGTCTGACGTCGCAGCAACTGTCTCTCATCGCCTATCTCGCCGTACATGGGCCAGCAACTCGTGAGGGACTGGTTGAAGCGCTCTGGGGTGGTCGGGCGGTATCTGCCGGGCGACTAGCCAATCTGGTCTCCCAAACACGTTCGGTGGTTGGCCGCCGTCACCTCCCAGACGCCGAGGATGGCCGCTATCAGCTCTGCGGCATCACCACCGACCTGGCCCAATTCCACGGCCTTCTGGAGGTCGTCGACAATGCAGCGTCGCCCCAGGACACCATCGGGCAGCTGTGTGAGGTGCTGCGGCTGGTGAGAGGAACACCGTTCTCCGGTCTCAACGGGAGGTACTGGACCTGGCCGTCTGCAACACCGGGGCTCATTAGCTCCATGGAGATTCTGATCTCTGACACCGCGGTCCGGCTGGTCGATCTGGTGGTTGACGCCGGTGATCTCACCACGGCCAGGTGGGCTTGCGAGCATGCGCTGCGAGCCGTCCCCCTCGACGAGTCGTTGACCGCCAGGCTCGTCGATGTCTATCTCGGGCTTGCCAAACCGGCCACGGCGCGCCGATTGGTGGAGGAGTGGGAGGTGGCGGTGCGGCGCCTGGACTGCGGTTCGCCGTCTCCGGTGATCCGGCAGCGGTTGCAGCGATTGCAGCGACCGCAGGGAGACGCTGGATCAGGTGCTCATCGGAACCGCGGTAACCACTAGGTTGCCGCGGTAGGAGCGCTCCTCAGAGTCGAAGGTGCCGCCACAGGTGATCAGCCGAAGGACCGGATCGCCGGTCTTCCTGAACAGCTCTTCGGCCGGCAACTCCACCTTGTCGTAGAGGACGGTTTCGGTGACCTCGTACTCAAGGGTTGAGCCGTCTGCCATCTCGACCTGCAAGATCTCACCGATGGTCACGTTCTCCAGGCTGAAGAATGCGCCTTCGCGGCCGCCGTAGTCAACATGGGCCGCGAGCACCGTTGAACCAACGGTGTGGCCCGGTGCTGGACTGTGCTGGTACCAGCCAACGGTGTCAGCAGCCGGCACGTCGAATTCGTTTGCCTCGTCGACGCCAACCGGGATGACCGGGGCCTCAAGGGAGATCTGGCCGATCCGCACCGCTACCGGCGTAGCGGAGAGGTCAACAGCGGTGGTCTCATCGCCGTCGAGGAATGCGGAGCGGAGTGGCACCTGGGTTTCAGCGGCGCCAACCGATTGCACCGAAACGACGGCGGACCCGAGGGTCCGCTCATCGATGGTCTCTTCGGGGATGCCACGGGCAGTCGCCGCAGCACCAACAAGGGCCAGTGATATGGCCAGTAGAAAGACGCCAGCTACGAGACGCTGGTTCACAGAACCCGTCGGCTACGCCTCACCATGATGGCGCCGCCGGCAAGAGCCATAAGCGAGGTCATCGAAGCGAGGATGTAGATGACGGTCGGGTCTTGATCAGCGCCGAGCAGGTTGCTGTCACCGGTTGGAACCGCAGCAGGTGCGCTTGCAAGGCCGGTGAAGCGCTGGACCGCAACATCGACGGTGTCGTCGGCTGCGACGCCGATCACCGAGATGCTTGCGAGTTCGCCGTCGGCCAGGGTGATCGTTGCCGATGTGACCGGGGTGCCGTCAGCCGTGGCGGTTTCGATGGTGTGTTCACCAGCCGCCAGTTCGATGGTTGCCGTCTTGCCGGGCTCGAGCAGGCCGGGGAGGGCTTCGCCGTCAATCGTTGCCGACACGCCGGGGGCGGCGGCAAGGTGGCGAAGTTCAACACGGCCGGTGGCCGGAGCCAGATCTCCGAAGTCCTCGGTAAAGGCCGAGATAACCGGGTTGCCTTCACCATCGAGGTGAGCGACCACGGTGGTCGGGTCGTCGCCGACGCTCAGCGTTTCGCTGATGAGCGGGTCATCGGTGCGGTTGGCGGCATCTGCAGGTGCAGCGTCGCTTGCGGCGTAGATGTCTACCTCATAGGAGCCGGGGGCCAGGTCAGCGGGACCGGCGATGGTGCCGAGCGTGAACCCGGGGGCCAGCGCTGCGCCATCGACATAGACGTCAACCTCGGCACCGGGGATGCCGTGCAGTACCTGAACGCCTGCACTGTCCTTGGTGATTGGGCCGTCGACAGTGGCTGCCGGAGCGGCTTCTTCAACCTCGGGTGCCGCTTCGGTGGTGGTCGTTGGTGCTTCGGTAGTGGTGGTGACCTCGGTCGTGACCGTGGTGGTGACCTCTTCCTCAACCGCTTCGTCTTCTGAGATGGAGGGGCTTGCGGCCTCTGCATCTGCCTCTGCGTCTTCGGTGATGGCCGGGGTCTCGCTGGCGACCTCGTCCTCATCGGAGCTGTTAAGCAGGTTGTAGGCGATCACGCCAAGGGCGAGCGCAAGCACGGCACCGATAAGGATGCCTGCCTTGTTGCCCTTACGCTCCGGCTCGAAACGCTCATCGAGATCGATGGTCTGAGCTGCTGCGGGAACTTCGTAGTCAGCGTCGGTGTCGGTCTCGCGGAGGCTCTCGGAGTACTCGCGGGAGTCAAAGACGGGCTCGTCCGCTGCGCTCTCGGCGGCGGCGATCTCTTCGTCGGAGATTTCGGCGGTGGAGGCAGCCATTGCGGCGGTCTCGGCCGACAGTTCACCGGTGGTGACAGCATCGGACAGGACGCCCGAATCGTCGTCATCGGCGGGAAGGTCATCGATGCTGATGTCGTCGGTCTTGATGCCGTCGACCTCATCGACCGTGAGCGTCTCAACGTCGATGTCTGCGGTGTCGGTGACATCTCGGTCATCGAGATCTTGGTCGTTGTCGACGATCTCGATGGCGTCTTCGACGATCTCGTCGTCGGCGTCGAGGTCATCTTGATCATCGTTGCCGAGGACCGAGCCAGCGACTGCGGCACCTGCGATACCGGCTCCCGCTGCGCCGACCGCGGCTGCGGTGCCTGCAGAAGAGGAAGACGAGGAGGTCTCGGATGGCACGTAGGAGGCCACCTCGCCGGAGGCGGTCGAGGCAAGATCGTTCGTGTCCGAGGTGGGGATGAAGGCCGGGCTGTAGGTGGTGCGATCCTCGCCGAGGGCTTCGGCCAGGATGCTTGCGAACTCCAGTGCGGAGGGTGGACGAGCCTCCGGGGTGTCCGAGCTTGACCACATGATCAGGCGCCGTACCGAGCGAGGCACGTTCTCAAGGGAAGATCCGAGCGAGGCTTCGAGGATCTTGCCGAGGGAGTAGACGTCGGAACGCTCGGTGGCGTCAGATCCATCCAGAACCTCGGGAGCGACCCAGTGGGCGTATTCAGCTGACGGTGTACCGCCAAGCCCAAGCCCGATGCCGTTGACGGCAACGTCGTTGTCGATGACGTAGATCAGGTCCGGTGACAGCGAACCGTGGAAGAGGCCTCGGAGATGAGCTTCGTGGGTAGCTCTGGCGGCAGCCT
Source organism: uncultured Acidimicrobiaceae bacterium (assembly GCA_964609665.1). GTDB lineage: Bacteria > Actinomycetota > Acidimicrobiia > Acidimicrobiales > SZUA-35 > JAHELU01. Next base: position 694 of record CAZSTV010000276.1, on the reverse strand, counting down.
CGGTGATGGCAGCGCAGTCTTCCCATTCAGAACCGGTGGGTGGAATCCGACCGGCGAGGGTCGGTGAGTCAACCGCAGGGGTAACAGCGAACGGCTTGCCGTCGCTGGCAAAGTCACTATCAATGACCGGCACAAGGCCAGGCAGGTCAGCAGACTGGCGAAGTCGACGGAGGTGGGCCTTATCCCACTTGTCCTGCGAGCCAATCGTAACGACGACCGAATGGGCGCCTTCGGTGAGCCGCAGCTCATCGAATCCACACCAGTTCAACCCTGAAACAGAGTTGCCCGCCATCTCGTCTTGTGAGTTCACCGTTTACCTCCGCCGGCGCCGCGCGTCTGTCACGCCCGCCGAAAACTACCAGCTGCAATCAATGATTGCAGCGGTATCGCCACAAATGTTATTTGAGTAACCCCCGTCACACGTCACACCTACGGGCTGCCCGCTGTGAAGGGTAGCAAAGCCGAGGACCGGTAGCGAGACATCAAGCGGATTACCCGGTGCGGCCTGTGCTGGCGGCCCGCCAAAGGCCGGGTATGCATTCCCAGGGTGGGGAAAATGGCGCAGGTCGTGGGTCGCCAAGCGGTAGGCCTGGGCGGTCGGTGTGGACGGTCGGTTCGCCCACTTGATCGCGAGCCCGTTCCACGCCACCGTTGGGGGTTACGGGACGGTATCGGCGGCCCTGTGAGGGCCGCC
>CAZSTV010000275.1:0-7358 GCA_964609665.1 uncultured Acidimicrobiaceae bacterium | reverse complement strand
GGCCATCAAAGAAAAGCGCACCGCAGACTTCACCTAGCGTTGGTCAGGCTTGTAGAAGATCTCAGGGGCGAGCCCAGCGCTATCAGGACCCGTTGGCCGATCAAGGATCGACGACGGAGACCTCGTGCCAGGCAATCGTGTAGCGACCGATACCGTCTGGCACACCACGGACGTCGGAGGCGACGACTCGGCTTTTCTTGACGTGATAGGGGATGATGGTGCCACTCTCAGCCCGCAGGATCTCTTGAGCGTTGCGATAGAGTTCGGCGCGACGGTCCGGGTCGGACTCGGCGGAAGCGGCAGCGACCAGGGCGTCGAACTCCGCGTTTTTCCAAAAGGACTCGTTCCACGGGGCGGTGGAAACGAAGGCTTCAGCCAGCACCTGCTCGGCGGTACGCTCGGCCCAACTGGTGGTTACGGCCGGATCGTTCATCCAGACTTCGCTCCAGTAGCCGTCGGCGTCGGCCTGCACGATCTTCACTCGAATGCCGGCCTGGGCCGCCTGATATTGGAAGACCTCGGCTAGCGACAGCCAGTCCGAATACAGACGAGAAGAGGTGATCGTGATGTCGAGGCCGCCGGGATAGCCGGCTTCGGTCAACAGGTCTTTGGCCCGTCGGATGTCTTGTTCACAGGTACCGGGAACGAAGTACGGGTCTGATGACCACACCGGCGTGTCGCAGCTGATCTCGGCGCCCTGGGCGCCGCCCGCAACGAGTTCGATCATTTCGGTCCGGTCCACGACGAGCTTGAGTGCCTGACGAACCCTTACATCGTTGTACGGCTCGGCCCGGGTATCGAACACGATTCCGCGCCAGTCGCCACTCGGCACCTGCTGGATGGTGAACTCGGGATGCCCGACGAGGGTTTCAACGTCGAGAAAAACCAACCCATCCACCAGGTCAAGGCGGCCTGATTCCAGCGCAACCAGGCGAGTCTCGGCATCAGGCATGGCCACAATGTCCACACCAGCCAAGCGAGGGGTACCTTGCCAGTAGTCGTCGAAGGCGGTGAGCGTTGTCGTGTTGGCGGGGTCGAACGTGGTCACCGCGAACGGGCCGGTGCCGATGACGCCATCGCTCGTGGCCGACACGACGCGCATCCGTCGGTCGGTCATGAGGAGCGGAAAATCGATCGCACCGTCCGACAGGTGGAACGCCACCGTTGTTGGATTGACCACCTCGACCCGTTCGAGCGTGTCGAGCACGCCTGCCAACGGTGAGTCCGACGACGGGATTCGCTCAAAGGAATATTTGACGTCTTCGGCGTCAAAGGTGGACCCATCGTGGAAGGCGACACCCTCGACCAGATGAAACGTCCAGGAAGCGCCGTCGCTGTCCGCCTCCCAGGCGTGGGCCAGACGAGGTTCGACCTGCCCGTCGGGCCCGGCGGCCACCAAACCGTCGAAGACCAACGCAGTAATCCAATCCATCGGTGCGGTAGACGCAGGGTCCACAAGTTCGTCACCGCCCCAGCTGAGTTGGTGAGCGATCTGTAAGACGCTTCTGCCGTCGCGAACCCTCGACCCTTCGGTGGAGCCCATTCCCCCACAGCTTGCAGCGGTGAGCATGAAGGCTATTGTGGCGACCAGCCACACCGTCGGTCTACGATCCCTGGCCTGATTGCCACCCCTGTTCATTCGTCGCCTTCAATCGCAAACAGGGTTTGACCTTCGGCGTCGGTCGACGGCGGAAGCCGTTCCACAAACTCACGCCGGGTCGCGACGATGTCAGGCGGCGCCGGCAGGTTGAACAGTGGACCGATCCTCTCGATGCGGTTGAGGTAGAACGCCACGAACGACTGTAGGGAAATGTCTCGGGTCAGAGCTTGCTCGGTCATGACAAGGCGAACGGGACGTTGAACGGGATAGGTCAGCGCGGTGATGGGATCGACGAGGCCGATTGGCCGCAGCACGAAGTCGATCCGAGTCGAGCGGAGATCAGCCATGGACACCAGGGCGATCGCCTCCGGGTCGGCGGCTACAGCATCGAGGCGATCGACCGGTTCGGCGTGGTCCCAAGCTGGTCGGCACGGATGTCGCCAAGCCAAAAGTTGTCCGGGTGCGCGACCAGCACAATCCGATCTAGGGCGATCGTCAGATGTACCAGCGTTGAGAGTTCGTTGGGGCACCGCTCGACCTCTCCGGCCGGTGGGCTCTCGTCGATCTGGATGAGGTCAACGCGCCCCTGGCAGAGATCGTTCAGCGCTGTTTGTTGAGACACCTGCCGCAGATCGGTTGTGCCACGGTACCCCCCGGTGCGGAAGGCCTTCGCCGCTTCCTCGATCGTCAATGCCCCCGACGAAGTAGTCGCCAGTCGCAACGGCACCGACGGCAAACCCAGTGGATCGGGGTGAATGATGGAGGCGGCTGATCGAGCGTTTCGTCGCTCCGCTGACGGCGCGCTCGGCGGGATGGTCTCCACCTCGAACTGTGCGAGGATCTGATCGTCGCTGATTCCGGTGCTGAGTGTCAACCCCGATGTCTCGGTCTGGCGCCAGTAGCTGCCAAGCGCCAGTCCCCCGGCCGCTACCAGCACGACGACGGCAGCGGTTGCAGCTCGCGCCATGCCCGAGCGCCGCCGCCGGAGCGGGCTTTTTTGCTCGGACATCGGACGTTGGTCGACGCTCATCCGGGTTGCTTCGGTTCGCCGTTGGCGAGGCGCCCAACGGTCAGGTCGATGGTTGGCAGTGAGACATCGTTCTCCGCAACGCCGGCCGCCGCCATATGGCCGGTCCGGTCTCTCATCAGTTGGTTCATCGCCGCCGCGAAACGGCCGTGTTGTTCCACCACGGCTCGCACCAGAGCAACAGCAATGGAGTAGACCTCGACGTCGGTCGCCGCCAGGACGTCATGGACGCCGGCGGAACTGGAGACCAGAGCGGCTTCGCCGACGATCTGCCCCGGGCCGAGGGTATGGCTGGCCGCCAGACGATCGCCGGAACCTGACAATGGCCGCATGAGAACTTCTCCGGACCTGATGATGTGGAGTTCATCGTTGTTCCGATGTGCGGTCAGGATGGTTTCTTCGGCGGTGTAGACCTGGGGACGTGCGTCGGAGGCAATGCGACGGACAACGTCGGTGGGCAGCATGCTGAAGATTGGGTTGACCGACAGGAAGGTCTGGATGTCGTTCGGCGACGGTGATGCGACCTCCAGAGCCCGCTCGTCGAGCTGAACGTGGATCGGGTACGGCATGCTCAGTCCGTGACGGGCGTGAGCGTAGAACACGGCCGAGCGCAGCTGATCTTGCACCCGTAGGGCGCCAACGTCGCCTGGGTAGTTGTCGAGCTTGTAGTGAAGGCGGTAGGAAATGGCGGAGTCGCCAAAGGCCATCGTGTGAACCTCGGGTGCCGCGGCGGTGGAGACCGAGGGATTGTCAGCCGCCACCTCGAGCAGCATGGCCTTGACTTTGGTCGGTCGGTCGTCGCTGCCAAAGGAGAAATCGATGAATGAATCGTGGCTGCGATCGACGGCGGTCAGGTTGCGTATCGAGGTGCCGGCCAACGTGGTGTTCGGCAAGATGATGATGTCGGCATCCACCCGCAGGCGGGTGCTCCGCCAGCTTATGTCGACCACCTCGCCGTGTACGCCATCCACCTCGACCCAATCGCCGACCGTGAACGGACGATCCAGCACGAGGAAAATGCCGGAGACGATGTTGCCAATAGCGTCCTGGAGCGCAAAGGCGATCGCTATACCCCCGATCCCCAACGCGCTCAGGTTGCTGGTCAGATCAATCCCCCAGGTGTCGAACAGGAGGATGAGCGGCACCACGACAACGGCGATCCGCAGCATGATCTTGAACAGACTTGGGACTTTGTTTTCCCATCGATCCTGTCGCTTTTCCTTGCCGATGAGTTGCAGCAGCAGAAATCCGACATAGGCCAGTGAGATCAGCATCAGGGTCATGGCGATGCGAGTGACGAGGTGCGTGTCACCAAGGGTGAGCACGCGCCGAGCGATGAGGAACACCGTCACCGATGGCACCGCAACCGTGCGGATCAACTCGAACGATGCCACGTAGGCGCTGTCGCGGGCCTGGAGCCGGGATGCGATCTCACCGAAAAGGACTACTGCCAGCGGAACACCAACGATAAGTGCGGCCGCCCACCACAGAAGTTCAACCTGGGGATTCATCGGTGACAGCCCTTTAGACCGCAGCGTCGGCGGAGTCGTGACTCAGGCTGGGAGTCCGGTCGCTCGCTACGTATTGGAGTTGCCACAGGTCTGTCGACCGGTGACCGATGGAGATCGTCTGAGGTGTTGCATCGGCGAGCTGTTCACCGAGTCGCTCCTGGGTGTCGTTCGAGACCATGATCGAACGCTCCGGCGTTCGACCGGCGATGAGCTTCGCCCTGGCAATGACCTCGCCCTGAATGGTGTACCCGTACGGGCTCGAAGCGTCCATGACCCCGCGCATTGGACCGACATCGATCGCGACTCGAATGCCAAGGGCATCGGCACCGTCCACGTCGGCGGCGAGGCCGCAGGCGGCTTTGGCGAAGACCAACGCCCGTTCTGCACTATCGAGGTAGTTCGCGGCCAGACCAACCACGCCGACGTACTCGAACCCGACGGTTACGAACAAGTCGATACAGTGCCCGCGAGCAAGGTCCGCCAGCTCCGCGTTGAAACGAGCGATCGCTGCGAGCGAGTCTCCCAATTCAGTGTCGGGGGCCACTGGCCCACCGGCGAGTTGAATGACCGTGGCGTAGCAGCGCGAACCTTCGTCCACAGCGTCCTCCTCGCCGCGTACTACTCGCTCGGCGACCGACTGGGGCATGGACGCCGTGCGACGAAGCATCAGTTGCTGGTGTCCGGTCTCGAGCCGCTGCTTCTCGACGTCGACCTGCTCGACCAGGGAGTGAATACTCTCGCCGAGCTGGCCAAACACGCCGGGAGCGTCAAGATCTACTACTGCGAGTTCGGGGGTGTCAGTGTCGGCGGCGGCATCGGTGTTGTTCATGGTGGATTGAATAAGGTTGATCACCTTGTGCACCGGAGCCAGGTGGCGCCGAGCAATCCATATTGAGGCAAGTGCTATCAGCGGAACGAAAATGGCTGCAGCGATGAGAACCCGCCGCAGCAGTTGGTCGACAGGAGCCAGAGCCTCGGCGCGATCGATCTCGGATAGAATCGCCCAGTCCAGACCTCGGATATCCAGCGGCGAGTACGCGGACAGCACTTCAGATCCACGATGATCGACAACGAGTGCCGAGCCGGAGTCACCGGCAATGGCATCCATCGCCGACGGAGAATCGATGCGCCGCATCAAGATGGTTGAGTTGAGTGTGTCGATCCTGGCCACAATGTCAGGGGCTACTCCGGCAGAGCGGGCCTCCTCGAAATACGCCTCGCGGTTCTCAATGAGGAGGCGGCTGTCGGACCGCATGAGCCGGTCAGGCCCGATGATGAAGGTTTCGCCGCTTGCTCCCATCCCCTCGTCGGCCCATTGCTGCTCGCTGGTCATGACGGCGTTGATCTCATCGATCGGGATTTGGATCGCCAGGATTCCCACCGGGTGATCACCGTTGAATACTGGGGCGGCGATGAATGAAGCCGGCGCGTTGTATGACGGCGCATAGGGAGCGAAGTCCACGATCTTGACGGTTTGGCGCACGGGGTCAGCCATCACTTGACCGACGACTTCGGCCAAACCCGAGTTGCGGTATGGGCCGTTCAAGAGGTTGGTGCCGTAGTCGGATTCTTTTGCCACGGTGTAGACGATGTCGCCGCTCTCGATGTCCACAAAGAAGATGTCGTAGTAGGAGAACTTCTCGAGCAGGGAGCGTATACCGGGGTGGTAGTGCGCATGCCACCGCGAGTATTCGGATCCGTCGCCTGCATCGTCGAGGAACTGCTTGACCCCTACGGCATTGGCGTTCTCGGAGATGTAGCGGTACTGCAGGACCTTTGCCGCTTGGCTGTTCGGTTCGAACACACCATAGTCCGGGCTACCGGTGGCGTTTTCCGACAGCCGGGGGAGAAACTGCTCCTCGTAGTACCGCTCGACTGAAGAGTCGACGTCGGTCGGGACCGGCTCGAGAACAACCTGATCAAATCCTCGGCTCAACCGAACTGTGGCTTCGACGATCGTGGGATCGCCGGCCAACTGTTGAACGTGACCGTCCAGATCCTCGAAATAGTTCTCTATCTCGCGAGCTTTGCTTGTTTCGACCGCCTTTAGGCTTTCGAACGAAGAAGTCAGCAGCGAGTTCGTGGCTTCTCGCCAGGCCACACCACCGACGGTCAAGATCGACAACAAACTGACCGCTACAAGTACAATGGTGACCCGTGATCCGGGTGCTACGGATCTGGCCGCCATTTGATTCATCGAGAGAATATCGTAGCCGAAGGTTGGCGGGTCGCTGGTGTCGAACATGAACATCATGATCATGCAGCCGTTCGCTGCAATGTGGGCCCCGATGTGCGCACGCAGCTGCATGACAACCTGGCGGGAGCGCTCGGGGGCCGGTGTTGCGGGTGTCAGGAACCCGGTTACGAACGCTGTTGTGAACGCTGTTTGGGGGCCGTAGCCTTACTAGCTGGCGTGTACATCACTCTTTTGTGTGCACGTACTCGGTTCTCAGCACTGTATTCGCTTCCCATTCGGCCTCAAAGCCCTGGGATCGTTGGGTCACGGTGCCGACTTGACCACCTAATACCAAGACGATCTGCCAAGTTTTTCTGACGCGAGTGCCCGCACGGGGCCGAGCGAAGCCCAAAGAGGTAAAGAGTGCCCACGATACAACAGCTGGTCCGCAAGGGCCGTCAAACTAAATCGAAGAAGGGCACGACCCCAGCTCTCATGGGATCGCCCCAGCGTCGCGGTGTTTGCACCCGCGTCTACACCGCCACCCCGAAGAAGCCCAACTCGGCGCTTCGCAAGGTGGCACGTGTTCGGTTGACCACCGGTATCGAGGTCACCGCATACATTCCTGGTGAAGGTCACAACCTGCAGGAGCACTCCATCGTGTTGGTTCGCGGTGGTCGTGTGAAGGACCTTCCCGGTGTTCGCTACAAGATTGTTCGTGGCACCTTGGACACCGCCGGTGTCCGTGATCGCAAGCAGGCCCGCAGCCGCTACGGCGTAAAGAAGGATTAGTACCAATGCCTCGTAAGGGACCCGCGCCACGCCGTGAACTCGAACCGGATCCGGTTTACCGGTCCGTTCTCGTCACCCAGCTGATCAACAAAGTTCTCCTGTCCGGCAAGAAGACCACCGCAGAGCGGATCGTCTACGGCGCCTTCGACATCGTTGGAGAGAAGACCGGCGGAGACCCGGTCGCCGCATTCAAGCGCGCGGTGGACAACGTCCGCCCGCAGCTCGAGGTTCGTAGCCGCCGCGTCGGCGGTG
>CAZSTV010000274.1:0-7451 GCA_964609665.1 uncultured Acidimicrobiaceae bacterium | reverse complement strand
GGTGTCGCTCTCCCACCTCTCCGAATCATAAAAAAAAAAAGAACACTCGATATCGCGCATGCCAGAGCATAACTCTCGAATCCAGCTCGACAGATCTGGGTCTGACCTGGAAACTGCAGACTGGTGTTCGGTACGGAGCGCCACACATCTCCGTCAATCGAAACGAGCCTCACATGACAACAGGCAAACCGACACCGACACCGGAATCGGCACCGGAATCGGCATCGGAATCGGCTGAGCAGGACCAACTCGGGTGGCGAGGTCGAGATCGAGACGATCCCGAGATCGAAGCGAAACGACAGTACCTGTCCGCTGAGGGAGGAATCCGAGGGCTGGAGATTTTGGAACCATCCGAGGTGGAACGGGCGGTCAAGATCTTCCACCGCGACGGGTTTGTCGTCGTTCGGGATGCGCTCGCAGGCGAGCAGTTGGCTGCGCTCCAGGCCGGCGTAACCGAGGTCGCGAACGAGATTGTCAGGCTGGACTCTGAGCGGGCCGGAAACCGTGGCTCTCACCGCTACTCGTTCGGAGGCTCAAGCCTGACGAGGAGCATGCTCCATCGAGCGGAATGGCAAGCGCTCATAGACCTGCCGACCGTGACCCCAATCATCACGGCCATCTTTGAGTCACCGGACTATTCGTTGCGGGCGGCAAGCGGCGACTTCTGCCTGCCGGGCGCCGTGGACTATCAGCCGCTGCACTCCGACATGCGGGATCGGAGAGACACAGACACAACCCCATTCAGCTCGTTCCAGGATCCACGGGGCTTTCTGACCACCCGCGATCTGCCATGTCCCTACCTCTGTGTGAACTTCATGCCGTTCGACCAGACCGCGTTGAACGGGCCAACCCGCCAGATTCCCGGCAGCCAACACGCCCGTTCGCCAATCCCAACGCTTCGTGAGGAACCGGAGTGGATGCGGCTCAGCACGGTGTGCCCGGCCCCCGCCGGATCCATTCAGATCAGAGACGTTCGAGCATGGCACGGTGGAACGCCAAACCTCTCCGATGAACTACGGGCCATTCCCAACGTGGAGTTCTATGCCCCGTGGTTCCGAGAGCCGGTCATCCCCGGCATCTCCTACGAGGACCATCGACAGCTATCCGATCACGCCAAGAGGTTGACCCGGTTCTGCGTTGCGGACTCCTCCGAGGAGTTGGAGACGGGTTACGTATTCAAGCGGTGGAACCCGAAGCGGACGAAGACCTCCTCGCCGAACCGGTAGACCCAGGCAGGCCAACCGGGCCAGGCGGGCCGGCCGGACAGCACGCAAGCGTTCGTTACCAGGCGTACGCCTCGGGGGCTGGACCTGGGCCGGGAAAGATCTGATCGAGCCCGTCGAGGAACTCACGGTCGAGAGTGATCGCGGTCGATTCGATTGCCCGGTCAAGCTGTTCCACCGACCGTGGACCGATGATCGGTGCCGTCACCGCTGGCTGGTGGAGCAGCCAGGCCAACCCGACGTCCGCCGGATGGTGACCTAGCGACGCGCACTGTTGCTCCCACGCAACAAGCTGAGGGCGCATTGCCTCAACCCGTTCCGCCATTCCAGGGCCGGACCGTCTGCCGGTGGTCGCACCATCGAGTACGCCTGCGAGTATCCCTCCGCCAAGCGGACTCCACGGCAGCAGGCCGACGCCGTAGGACTCACACGCTGGAATGACCTCAAGCTCAATGGAGCGCTCGGTCAGGTTGTAGAGACTCTGCTCGGATACCAGCCCGAGGCTGGTGCGGTGTGCCGCCTGCTCACAGGCCTTGGCAATGGTCCAGCCGGGAAAGTTGCTCGAGCCGACGTAGGAGATCTTTCCCTGGGCGATCAGCGTCTCCATTGCCTGCCAGACTTCGTCCCAGGGGGCGAGCCGGTCGATGTGATGCATCTGGTAGAGGTCGATGTGATCGGTCTGCAGCCGCCGCAGGCTTGCATCGCATGCCCGCCTGATGTGGTAAGCCGAGAGACCGCGGTTGTTCGGGTCGTCGGACATCGGCTCGTAGAGCTTGGTAGCGAGCACGATCTTGTCTCTTATGCCGCTTCGCGCTGCCAGCCACCGTCCGATGATCTCTTCGGTGGCTCCGACTCCAGACGTTCCGCCGTACTGGTCCGCCGTGTCGAAGAAGTTGATGCCGGCGTCTATCGCTCGATCCATAATGGCGAACGCATCGGGCTCGGAGGTGTTCGGACCAAAGTTCATCGTTCCGAGGCAGAGCTGACTGACCTGCAACGCTGTCCGCCCGAGCTGTCGATACTGCACGCTGTTCTCCTCATGCCACTGGCGGTGATGCGCATGCGGCTTGTCTTGTGGATCAGCGCAGCTTAGGAGTGGCCGCCAGCCAGCGCCCGCTCAAGACCTGGAATGGATTGGCCGGCAGGAGTGTCGTTTCCGTCGGCGGCCGCATCAGGACTACCGTCGTGGCATGACCAACTCTGCTGCCGAGGTGCGCCCGTTCTCGATCTCGATCGAGCAGTCCGATTTGGATGACCTGCGGGCCAGGCTGCACGCCACCCGCTGGCCCGAGGCCGAGCTCGTCGATGACTGGAGCCAGGGGACACCGCTGGCCTACGCCAAGGAGCTGGCCACCTACTGGGCCGACGAGTACGACTGGCGGGCCCGTGAGGCAGAGCTGAATCGGTTCGATCATTTCGTCACCGAACTCGAAGGCCTGGACATCCACTTCATTCACCAGCGGTCACCCCACGAAGGGGCGTTTCCGTTGCTCATCACCCACGGCTGGCCCGGCTCGATTGTCGAGTTCAACAAGGTGATCGCCCCGCTGGTTGACCCGGTGGCTCATGGTGGCCGGGCCGAGGACGCGTTCCACGTGGTCTGCCCGTCACTTCCCGGCTACGGGTTCTCCGCCAAGCCGTCGGAGACCGGTTGGGGCGTTGAGAAGATCGCCGAGGTCTGGGACGCGCTGATGGCCCGCCTCGGCTATGACCAGTACGGCGCCCAGGGCGGCGACTGGGGTTCGGCGGTCACCGCCCAGATCGGCCGCAACGGCGGAGGCTGCATCGCAATACACACCAACATGCCCATGGGCCGCCCGACCCCCGAAGCCATGGAGAACCCGACCGAGCGAGACAAGGCTGCGCTGGCCGGGTTCACCTTCTATAACGAGTGGGATTCGGGATACTCAAAGCAGCAGAGCACACGGCCACAGACCGTTGGCTACGGCCTCGTCGACTCGCCGGTCGGGCAGATGGCGTGGATCGTCGAGAAGTTCTGGGCCTGGACCGACTGCGACGGCCACCCGGAGAACGCGTTGAGCCGGGATGAGATGCTCGACAACATCATGCTCTACTGGCTCAACGGGGCCGGCGCGTCCTCGGCGAGGCTGTACTGGCAGAGCTTCAACAACATCTCCGGCACGGGTCGAGTTGAGGTGCCGACCGGCGTGGCCTCGTTCCCGAAGGAGATCATTCGCTCACCCCGGGCCTGGTGTGAGCCCGGCTACAACATCACCCACTGGACCGAAATGGACCGTGGTGGGCACTTCGCGGCCTTCGAACAGCCGGAAGCGTTTGTCACCGATGTTCGAACCTTTTTTGCAACGGTGCGCACCTGACACCGGAGGAATTCGCACCGCCGCAGGCGATGAGGTTGAGAATCCGTTCGTTGGTGGTGGAGAACTGGGCGCCGGGGCCAAAAGCGTCCCGGAAGTCACTGGCATGGAGCGTTGGGTCTGTCATGTCTCTTATTCTGCGCCCAATAGCGTCATGATGCCAGAGACATGCTTTTCTACTTTTCATGGCGTTTTGTCATGGATGCCGTCATACTGAATACCATGGTGAGAGTCGCATGAATCTCGACGTCGAATCGCTACGGACCCTGCTGGCCGTACTTGACCACGGCGGCATGACCGCAGCGGCCAAACATCTGGACCTCAGCCAGTCAGCGGTCAGCTGGAAGATCAAGCGACTTGAAGAGCGGGCAGGCAAGCCACTGCTCATCCGAGACGGCCATTCGTTGCGGCCTTCGACCGAAGCCCGGGCGCTCATCGACGACGCCAGAACAATCGTGGAGGTCCACGACCGGGCGGTGAACCGGCTCCGCATGTCCGAGCTGAGCGGCACGGTACGGCTTGCGTCAGACACCGAGATCCGCACCGATCAACTGGCGCTGGTGCTCGGTCGGTTCAAGCGGACCCACCCGGCGGTCTCCATCGAGTTTCAGGTGGGCTCAACCGAGCGCCTGCACGAGCTGTTGAACGCCGGCGACATTGACGTCGGTCTCATCCAGGTGGACGACGATGCGGTTCGAACCGATGACGTGATTCTGTGGAGCGACCAGTTGGTCTGGGCCGTCTGCTGTGAAACGCCGTACGAGGATGGGTCCGTCCCGCTCATCACATTCGGCGAGTCGTGTTTCTACCGGCCCCTGAGCGAGCCGATGCTGAAACTCAACCAGATCGACTACAACATTGCGTTCTCCGGAACGTCGGCTCTTGGCGTACAGTCCGCGGTGGCGGCCGGCCTTGGTGTCGCCGTCCTCGGGTCTCGATCGCTCGGCGAGGACATCGTTGAATGGGAACGGGGCCGTGCCCTCGGCAAGCTGCCGTGTGTCAACCAGGTCGTCAGGTCAAGCGCCGGTGATCTGGACGACGCCGCTCAGGCGCTTGTTGACGCCATCACCACCGAACTTGTCGAGGCGGCCGGGTACCCGGCTTAGGAGACGAGCCACCGCTGTGTGTCATTGTCCTGCCTGGTTCGGGTGACCGCTGAGAAGTCGTTCTCTGCGTTCTGGTGTGCATCGAGGTAACGCCCGGAGCTGAGCTGTTGCAGGGTGTAGGATTCGCCGCCGAGATAGGTGGCGACCCACCGCTGCGTGTCGTTGTTCTGTCTGGTTCTGGTCACCGCTGAGAAGTCGTTGACCTGGTTCTCGTGGGCGTCGAGTGTGCGGCCGAGGTCGACCTGCTCAATCTCATACACCGCTCCGACAGGGGTGAGGTCCCAACGTTGGGTGTCGTTGCCCTGGCCGATTCTGGTCACCGCTGAGAAGTCGGCCGGCGCGTTCTCGTGGGCATCGAGGAAGCGCCCGTTTACCACTTGGGACACGGTGAATGGGCCGTTGGGGAGCTGGGCCAACTGCCACCACTGCGTGTCGTTGTCCTGGCGGGTCCTGGTGACCACCGAGTAGTCCGCTGCCGTCGTCACGTGGGCGTCCAGAAACCGACCATGGCTGAGCTGCTGCAAGGTGTAGGTCGAAAGCCGCCCCGGGACCGGCATTGCCACCCACTTCTGGGTGTCGTTGGCCTGTGCGTCCCTGGTGACGGCGGAGAAGTCGTTTCCCGCGTTGTCATGGGCGTCGAGGAACCTGCCGGAACTCACCTGGCGGGCCACCACCACCAGGCACACCGGCGTGAAGCGCCAGTGCTGCGACTGGTCATCCTGGGCTGGCCTTGTGACCGCGGAGAAGTCGTGGCCCGCCACGCTGTGGGCCTGCAGAAATCGCTCGGAGCTGACCTGCTGCATGGTGTAGATGCCATGGTCGAGCGGGAACGCGTTGTGGTCGAGCCGTCGCACCGTTGGCGACTCCTGGCGGGCTCGTTCCACCCGCACCCCAAAGTTGGAGCCGCCATCGGGGTTGCAGCCCCCGTTGGTATGTACGCCAACGATCTTCCCCGAGTCTCGATGCCAGATGGCCGAACCGGAGTTGCCACCCATGGTGTCGATGTCGGCGTAGCGGATCCGGTGGCCGTCGAAGCGGGTAAGGGGTCCCGCCTCGATGCGCTTCGGCACCCCCGCCGGATGGCCGATGATGGCCAGCATGTCGGCGACATCCGGGTCAGACAACGCCAGTTTCCCAATGCCGAACTCCGCGCCTGGGTTGCCCCGCAGCCGGACGACGGCAACGTCCAGCCCGCCGAGCCGGTACTCGACCAACTCGTCTATCTCGAACTCCGATTCGGTCCGAAGGGCCCCGGTCGGCCCGACCTGATAGTTGAAGTTCACGTGCATAGCGGCGGCGATCTCTTCGTTGGAGATCGCCTGGTCCGTGCCGTCGACGCGGGGCACCATCCATCCGCTTGGCGGGTTTCTGTCGAAGCAGTGACCGGCGGTGAGGAACAGGTTGTGACTGATGAGCGTCCCGGTGCACCACCGGACCCCGGTGACGTTTCCCGGGTTGTCGTAGCGAGACCCAAGGTCATCGTCCCACTGCAGCTGGCCCACCGGCCGCTGGTATTTGTCGACGAACGCCGTGCTGACGCCAAGGCTGCCGTCGTAGCGCTCCACTGGCTGCGAGTCATCTTCGGCCCCACAGATGGTCTCCATGATGGCTTCGTAGCTGACCGGCCTTGCCCGTTCTGCATTCGACCCGCTCTCGGTCTCAAACCGGGGTGGGAAGAGCCCAATCGCCGGGCCGATCTGATCGTCTGAGGGGGGTTCTTGTACGTCTGTCATGTCGGTCTCCTGCAGGTCGGTAGCGTCGCTGCGACACGTCCGAACATGTGACGCTCGAAGGGACCGATCGATACAGAGAGAACCAGAGTTGTGCGCAAACCGGCGGGAAAGAGTCGGTCGTCGGCTGTTGCTTTTGTGGCCGATGCCCTAGCGTCGCGAGCAACAGGTACGGGCCCAATGGAGGTGTTGGTCATGCACGATTTGGTCATCAAGAACGGTCTGGTGGTCGACGGTTCCGGTCAGCCTGGTTACGCGGCGGACGTTGCCGTCAACGGTGGGGTGATCACCGAGATCGGTGATCTCGAGAGCCAGGAGGCTTCCCGCACCATCGACGCCGAGGGGCACATTGTCAGTCCCGGTTTTGTGGACGTGCACACCCACATGGACGCCCAGTTGGCGTGGGACCCGCTCGGCGAATGTTCGTGCTTTCACGGCGTGACAACGGCCGTCATGGGCAACTGCGGGTTCACCCTCGCCCCCGTCCACTCCGACGCGCGGCACCTGGTGGTCCGCAATCTTGAACGGGCGGAGGACATTGCGGCCGAGGCGATGGCGGCCGGGATCGACTGGAGTTGGGAGACGTACCCCGAGTACCTGGACTTCGTCGACCGTACGCCGAAGGGCATCAACTACGCCGGGTACGTCGGGCACTCGGCACTGCGGACCTGGGCGATGGGGGAGCGGGCGTTCACCGAGGAAGCAACGGCGGATGACATCGCCTTGATGGTGTCGCAAGTCAAGGACTCCATGCGGGCCGGAGCCGTTGGTTTCACCACGTCCATTTCCGGCAATCACGAAACCTCCGACGACCGACCGGTCGCAAGCAGGCTCTCCACCCGAGACGAGATTGGCGCACTGGTTGGCGCCATGGGTCAGATGGGCGGTGGCATCTTTGAACTTGCCCACCACCCGCATCTTCGTTCACGAGACCCGGAGAAGCGGGAGAGCTACATCACCTGGTTGGTGGAACTCGCCGTGTCCACCGGCGTTCCCATCACCTACGGGATGCTGGCCTTCGGGTCGGCGGACCACCAGTGGAAGCCGGTGGTTGAG
>CAZSTV010000273.1:0-7505 GCA_964609665.1 uncultured Acidimicrobiaceae bacterium | reverse complement strand
CCGAAGCGGCGGTGCTGTTCGCCCTGGTAGTCGGCGCGTTTTCCATCTACGGCGGGTCGTGGATTGAAGGGTCCGGGGCCGCCCACGCTGAAAACGAGGCGCTGCGATGGCTGCTGGATCTGTGTGGCCTGAGCCAGGACTCCGGCGGCGTGTTCGTACCCGGCGGCACGGTCGGCAACCTCTCGGCCCTCGTCGGCGCCCGTGGTGCGGCCGAAGCGGCATTGAAGGCGAAGGGCCGGAGCCGTCCCGACCGGTGGGCGTTTTTGGTGTCGAAGACCGCTCACTCATCCATACCGTCGGCCGCCGCGGTGATGGACGCCGACATCATTGCCATCGACACCGATGATCAGCGGCGGTTGACCGGAGCGGCGGTGGCGGCAGCGCTCGATGAACACGGCGACCGGATTGCCGGTGTTGTGGCGACCGCCGGGTCAACCAACCTAGGCATCGTTGATGACCTTGCGAGCGTCGGTGCCGCCTGCCGCGAGCGCGACGTGTTCTTCCATGTCGATGCCGCATACGGAGGTGGTGCACTTGCAGCGCCCTCCTCACGGCCCCTTTTCGACGGCATCGAGCATGCGGATTCGGTCATCATCGATCCTCACAAGTGGCTTTTTGCTCCGTTCGACTGCTGCGCGCTGCTATGGCGAGACCCCGATCAGGCGAGAGCCGTTCACGCCCAGCACGCCGGGTACCTCGAGTTCCTTGACGCCAAGGGAGATTGGAACCCGAGCGACTTTGCGATCCACCTGACCCGACGGTCCCGGGGCCTTCCGTTCTGGTTCTCACTTGCCACCTATGGCACCGAGGCATACGGCGAAGCCATCCAGATCACGCTCGACCTCACAGCGGAGGCGGCACGGCGGATCGAAGCGGCAGAGCACCTCGCCCTGGTGTGGGAGCCACAGCTGAGCATCGTGGTGTTCGAACGTGTCGGTTGGGATGCGGCCCAGTACCAGGCCTGGACCGAACGGATGATGGAAGAGGGCTCATCGTTTGTGGTGCCGAGCCGTCACGACGGCAAGCCGGTCTTTCGGTTCTGCTTCGTGAATCCGAAGACGACGGTGGCCCAGATCGACGAGATCATAGAGGCGATGGCCTAAGTTTCTGCCTCGGGGACCGTGGGGCCTCGCAGACCTGAAAAACCCTGAACGAAATTCAGGGTCATCCCCGATAGAGCACGCTTTCGGCCAGAACTACCGTCGACGGTATGGCCGACATTCCAGCAAACGCCACGGACAACCCGCCCCAGGCAGTGGAGACAGCTGCGCCGCCTCGTCAGGCCACCGCCACCGAGGATGCCATCACCTTGGTCTTGGCGCTGTGGACCTTGATCGGCCTGCTGGTCGACGCGTTCTTTCACTCGACCGACCCCGGGCTCGAGTCGTTCTGGACGCCGTGGCATGCCCTGTTCTACTCCGGGTTCACCGCAACGGCAGGCTGGCTCGGCTGGATGGCCCTCAAGCGCAACGATGGCACCGGGAACTGGCTTGACTGGGCTCCGACCGGGTACCGAATCTCGCTCATCGGTGTGGTCCTGTTCGCCATCGGCGGAGTTGGCGACGCCATTTGGCACACCCTGTTCGGGGTGGAGACCAGCACTGACGCGCTGCTGAGCCCGACCCACCTGTTCCTCTTCGCCGGGCTGTTGATGATCCTGTCCTCACCGTTTCGGTCTGCGTGGCTGTCCGCCGGCACCGAACGGCCCACCATGGGTCAGTTCCTCGTCCCGCTGGCCTCGCTGGTCTTCACCTCAACGCTGGTTGCATTCATGCTCTCCTATGCCTGGGCCCCATCGATGACGGGGTCGATGAGCCTCCCCTACGACCCCGATGACTCGTTCTCCGAGCTCTTGGCGGAACGTATGGTCATGGCGGTCATCATCACCAGCCTGGTGTCATTCGTGCCGCTACTGCTGGCCGGCCTTCGATGGCGGCTGCCGTTCGGTTCGGCAACCCTGTTCCTCACGTTCCTCAACGTTGCCATCGCCTTCGGGTTTGACGAGGACTTGATCGGCATCCCCGCCGCACTGGCGGCCGGACTCATCTTCGACCTGCTGAACACCTCGGGAGCCGGCCGGCGCCTGACCACCGCCATTCCCCCACTGGTGCTCTGGGGATTGCTGTTTGCAAGCGTGGCCGGAAGTAGCGACGGCCTTGGTCTCGCACCGGAGATCTGGGGCGGGGCAATCATCTTGGCCTCACTGGCGCTGCTTACCATCGAGCTGCTGGTATCGGTGACCGAGAGCGGGCTAGGGGTCAACCCTGGCGCTGGCGTTGGATCGACGGTGGAGGAGGGCGATACGGTGTCGCTTGATGACATCAGCCTCACATCCCACCG
The DNA here is from genome assembly GCA_964609665.1 of uncultured Acidimicrobiaceae bacterium. Taxonomy (GTDB): domain Bacteria; phylum Actinomycetota; class Acidimicrobiia; order Acidimicrobiales; family SZUA-35; genus JAHELU01. The sequence continues at coordinate 5,165 of CAZSTV010000273.1, read as the reverse complement.
CTGACGACGATTCACGCTCCGCCAGCTCAACGCCTGGTGCCTCACCCCAGGAGTCGCATGCGGCGTGGGAGTTGCTTACCGAGAACGGCATCGATGGGCCATGGCTTAGCGAGGTGATGGCCGAGGCAGGCGGTGGCGCAGCCGTGCAGTCGTTTGCACCGAGCCTTGTCGGGACCGGTCAGGTTGGAGAGAACGTTCGCTGCATGATCACCTGGTCCGACGGAGACGGAGGCGGGAACCGGGACGGGGACGCGAACGAAGACGGGGACGTGAGCCAGCGACCATCATCGGTCGTGATCAAGTTGGCGTCGTCAAACGAAACCAGCCGGGCCGCGGCCGAGGCCACCAAAACCTACATTCGAGAGGTCGGCTTTTACCGCGACCTTGCACCATCGGTTGCCATCCGGGTGCCGGCGGTTCACCACGTCTCGGAGGACCGGCCCGCCAATCGCTTCATCCTGGTGATGGAGGACATCGCACCCGCCAACGTGGGCAACCAGCTGGAAGGCTGTTCGCTCACCCAGGCCGAGTTGGCAGTTGACGCTGCTGCGGACCTGCACGGCTCAACGTGGGGTCGCGCTGACCTCACCGATCTCGACTGGATCGACGACCCCACACCGGAGCTGGCCGAGCAGCGAGCAGCGCTTTTCGACATGCTCTACCCGGCATTCGTCGAACGCTACGACCACCGACTCAGCAGTGAGGCTCGCGAGTTCGGTGCATGGCTGAGCGGCACCCTGCGCCGGTGGATCGACGCTCGAAGCGATGCAACGCGGTGTCTTGTGCACGGCGACTTTCGGCTGGACAACCTGCTGTTCGGCACCGGCAAGCCCGCTCCCTCGCTGACCACCGTGGACTGGCAAACCCCGAACGTCGGGCCGGGCTTGAGCGATGTTGCGTACTTCCTCAGCGGCAGCCTGCCACGGGCGGAGTTGCGAGCCGCCGAACAAGACCTGCTCAACCGGTACCGCCAGCGACTTGCCAAGCATGGTGTGACGCTGTCGTCAGAAGATGCGGCCAGCGGCTATCGGCTGTCCGCCCCCGGTGGATTCATCATGGCGGTCATCGCGTCCCAGCTGGTCGGCCAAACCGACCGGGGAGACGACATGTTCATGGTCATGGCCGACGGTTCGGCAAGCCAGGCGCTGGACCTGGATACCGCCTCACTGGTGTCGTGAGCCGGTAAACACCGCAACCGGATCCGACCAGGCGGCGACGTCTGGCACAACACCAAGACCGGGGCCGGAAGGCAGCGCAATCGTGCCGGTGTGATTGGTGATGGTCTCGCTCAGCATCGGATATGACGACGCGGTGTATGGCTCACCGATCCAGGTGCCCTCGAAGATTGTTGCCGGGATCGAGGCTCCGATGTGAGCGGTGGCGGCGTTGGTGATGTCGCCGCCCCAGGTGTCGTCGGAGGTCAGCGGGATGCCGCGCTCGGCACACAGCGCAACGACGGTGGCCATTTTGGTGATACCACCGACCCTGCTGAGCTTCATGCCAAACCCCTGCGCTACGCCGGATTCGATGGCATGCATGACGGCTGCGACCGAGTCGGCGGCTTCATCCAGAAAGAGCGGGTGCCGGATCCGGCCAAGCAGATGTGCGTTCTCGTCAAAGGTGGAGCATGGCTGTTCCAACGCAAGCGGGATGTCACGGCAGGCCTCGGAAAAGAGCATCGCATCACGCTGGGTCCACCCGCGGTTGGCGTCGGCCAGCAGCTTCACATCGGGTCGACACACCGCCGCCACCGCTCGCATCGCGTCGATGTCCTCACCGACGGGTCGACCCCCGGTCTTGAGCTGGATGCGTCGGAACCCGGCCGCCTGCAGCGACTTGGCCTTTGCGGCCGACGCCTGGGGATCGGCGGGCAGGATGCCGTAGTACGAGGGGATCGGATCCTGCCTGACACCGCCGAGCATCTCGCTGATCGTCAGACCGGATGCCTTTCCTGCCAGGTCCCAGCACGCAACGTCGAGGGCCGACTTGGCATAGGCATGACCGGCGAGCCGCTGGTCCATGGCGTCATAGATCAGACCGTGGTGACGGGGGTCGAGGCCGATCAGTGCGTCTGCCATCTCCGCAATGGCGGCCCTGGCCCCGGCCGCGTGCTGTGGTTGGTAGGTCGGCCCGAGCGGACAGGTCTCGCCGTAGCCGACGAACCCGTCATCGGTTTCGATCGCTACGACGGTGGTATCGAGGGCGGTCACCTCGGAGATCGACATCTGATAGAGGCCGTCCGCCACGGCCAGGTCGTGGCGGTACATCCGAATCTCGGTGATTCTCATCGGCCGATCGTATTGTTCCAACCCGTCGGAAGCGAGCCCGGCCTCCCGATGGACGTCTCACAAACGCCCCACCAACGGCGAGGGCGAGCTACATCATGCCTTTGCGGCTGACATCGCGCTGGCTGACCTCAACCAGTTCGCCCTTCTTCACCACATAGGACACCACTTTGCCAACCGAGTGCTGCCCGCTTCTGGCCTTTCCGCTGACGACGTCCAGGCTCATGCCCTCCAGCGCAGGCAGCAGCGCCACCGCCCGAAAGCCGTCTTTATCGCCGGGGGTTGAGCGTTTGTCCTCTCGGATCAGTTCGTAGGAGTCCCAGATCCAGATGTCGTTGACGCTGACGAACCGGCAGGTGTGGCTGCCTCTGCTGGACCAGATCAGGCCGCCGGGGCAGACGATAACCGTGCCCTCCATCCAGGGCAGCACGGCCAGGCCGTCGCTGCCGAAACCGGTTTCGAAGGCCTGAGCGATGATCTCGTCAAGGTCTCCCCTGCTGACGGCCCGCTGGCTCTGATCCTGGCTGATGGCGTCACCGAGGTTGGCCAGCTGCTGATCATCGAGCTTGGCGATGACCCGCTTAACCTCATCGGGAGCGGCGAGGAGCTTTGCTGCGGCGTTGATCCGCCGGGTGGAGGCCGGTGCGGCGTCGTCTGACCCGTTCGAGGTCATGGCATCTCCGCCCGTCAGCGGGGGTCGAGCAGGCGGTCGAGAAGCTTCGCTGCGGCCGCCGTCGGCGACAGGCTTGCATCTTCGACCATGGCCACCAATTCAGTTCCCATATCGGAGTTCATAGCGTCACCGATGCGGGTTGCCAACGTCTGTTCCATACGGGCTCGAATCTCGGTGGCGATTCTGTACTTGCGTCGCTGCAGATCACGCCCGCTCTCGCTCAGCAACGTGCGGTGATCCTCCACCGCTCCCCAAACGGCGTCTGCACCGGTCCCATCGATGGCAGAACTCATCACGATCGGCGGTCGGTAGCCGTCCTCGTCTTCCTGACCGGTCATGTGGCTCAGGTCCAGCATGAGATCAAGATCTCGCCTGACGTCGTCTGCCCCGGGGCGGTCGGCCTTGTTGACAACAAAGACGTCCGCCACTTCAAGCAGTCCCGCCTTGTTGGCCTGCACGGCGTCACCCATGCCGGGTGTCATCACCACCACCGCGGTGTCCGCAGCGCCGACAACATCCACTTCCACCTGGCCTACACCGACGGTCTCGATGATGACGGGGTCGTAGCCGATGGCATCAAAGAGCCTGACCGCCAGCGGCACCGCAAGGGCCAAACCGCCGGAGTGACCGCGGGTGGCCATCGACCGGATGAACACCTGATCCGCCCTGGCGGCCTCGCCGGGTTCGACGAAGTCGTCCATGCGAATGCGGTCTCCAAGGATTGCCCCGCCGGTCAGCGGTGACGATGGGTCAACCGCCAGCACCGCGGGACGACGACCTTGATCGACCAGAAGGTTCACCAGCTGGCCGGTCAGTGTGGACTTACCAGCACCCGGCGAACCGGTGATCCCGACGATATGGGCGTTGCCTGCGTCGGGGTAGGCAAGCTCGCTGATCAATTCAGCGTCAGACCCACCACGCTCCACCATGGTCAGCAGCCGGCCGAGTGCCAACCGACGGCCATTCCTGGCCTCGTTGTACAGCTCGTCGACCGAGCGCTTCTTCGCTGCCATCAACCGGCCCTAGACCGAAGCGGCAACGGCGTCGCGCACGATCGCTGCAACGTCTTCGGCGGACGCTCCCGGACCGATGACGGCCGCAACCCCTGCCTCGAGCAGCGGGTCGACGTCTTGATCGGGGACAATGCCACCGACGACGACGGGGATCTCAAGCTCTGCGTCTTTGAGCGCCTTGACCATATTTGGCGCCAGCGTCATGTGACCAGCGTTGTGCATCGAAAGGCCGATCGCATCGGCGTCTTCCTGCTCAGCGGCCGACACGATGCTGTCGGTGGTCTGGCGCAACCCGAGGTAGATGACCTCCATACCTGCGTCGCGCAGGATCCTGGCCACAACTTTGATTCCACGGTCGTGTCCGTCAAGGCCGAGCTTGGCCAGCACAACACGAAGGGGGGCGCTCTCAGCCTCGGTCATCAAACGATCGCTTTCTCCACGTAGGTCCCGAACTCGACTTCCATGGCCTTGACCACCTCTTCGAGGGTGGCGTAGGCCCGGACCGCATCGAGAATTGGGTTCATGAGGTTGACCTCGGGGTCGGCGGCCGCCGCCGTCACCGCTGCCAGGGCACGACCGACGGCGTCGCTATCGCGCTTCTGCTTCACATCTTCAAGCCGCTTCAGCTGGTAGTCCTCCACCGCAGCGTCGATCCGCAGCAGTTCGCCTGCGCCCTCGTCACCATCGGTGAACTCGTTGACACCAACCACAACGCGGCGCCCGGCGTTCACTTCACGCTCAAACCGGTAGGAGGCCTCGGCGATCTCACCGACGAAGTAGCCGTTCTCAATCCCGGCGTACACCCCTTCGAGGATGGAACCGTTCCCGATGTCGTCGAGGTGAGCAAAGATGGCTTCGGCCTGGCGTTCCATCTCGTCGGTCATCCACTCGACGTACGGTGCGCCACCGAGCGGGTCGGCGACGTTGGCGGCGCCGGTCTCGTGAGCAACGATCTGTTGGGTCCGAAGCGCAATCCTGGCCGCCTTCTCGGTTGGCAGCGCCAGCGCTTCGTCGTAGCTGTCGGTGTGAAGACTTTGCGTGCCACCAAGGGCTCCGGCAAGGGCCTGGAGGGCCACCCTGGCAATGTTGATCTCGGGTTGCTGCGCGGTGAGGGACACGCCTGCGGTCTGGGTGTGGAACCGGCACAGCATGGAGCGCTCGCTCTTCGCCCCGTAGCGTTCCTTCATCCACCGG
>CAZSTV010000272.1:0-7528 GCA_964609665.1 uncultured Acidimicrobiaceae bacterium | reverse complement strand
CCGGTGGCGGTGTCGGTGTCGGTGGAGGAGCGATTGCTGGCTTCGGCGCCATCATCGGCTGCCGGGTCTGACCCCTCGGCGCCGAACGCCAGCTGGTCCGCCGGGTCGGTCCCGGCGATATCGCCGTCGGAGGATTGTGGCCAAAGGACCTGAACGAGCATGCCTACGGCCAAAAGGCCCCAGGCACCGATGAGCACCATGCGGGAACGGTTCACCCGGTCCTTATCGGACCACCAAAAGCGTTTGTGAGGGTTTGTCCGAAGATTGTGTCAGGTGCCGGGTGCTGCTGAGTCAACGATTTGGCTGGCAATGTCGCTGACATCCGCCACGCACTCGTCGTCACCTCGAGCGACCGACGAGGTCAGCGCCACCTCGGTTGCACCGTAGAGCGAGCCGAGCAGGCCCTTGACCATGCCCCGGTCGACAGCGCAGATGACCGGGTGCTCGATGGCGACGTCGCCAAACGGGCAGTGGCCGGAGACAATCCGTAGCTCTTCGCCCTCTCGTTCGGCGTGAGCGGCGAAACCATGGGCTGACAGCGCGTCGGCCACGACGTGCAACGCCGATCGGAACGAGCGTTGCGAGTCCGTCGTGTCGCCCATCTTGGCCGCCATTTGCTTGCCGAATTCCAGCCCGACCTCTTCAGCGAGTTCTGCTGCCTCTTCGGCTGGAAGCCGAGACAGCGCCTTGCCGAGCAGGGTTACCAGGATGTCATCGTGACCGACATCCAGGTCCAAGAAGAGCTCGGGCTCGGTCGCCCGGTACACCTTGGCCGGCCGTCCGGCCCCGGTTGACTGACGCTGGCGTATCTCCACATACGATCCGCCTGCCAGCTTTTCCAGATGATGGCGGGCGACGTTTGCGTGGAGGCCGGTGACCTCTGCAACTTCTCCAGCGGTCAAACCCTCTGCGTGTTCTCTCACCAGCAGGTAGATGTTGCGACGTGTCGGGTCGCCAAAGGCCGAGGTTATAGCGTTCACCAGGTTGGCGAACTCCGTCGGGTTGAGGGCTCGCTGAGACACCTCGATAGTCTACCTAACAACAAAGACCGGTGCCTTCGCAGGTCCGGGTCCCATCTCGAATACAGGTTGCGGGGTGGGTGAAACGAGGAGACGTGGTGTCGGTAACTGAAGAGGCCGTAACCGAGGCGCTACGCCCGGTTGAAGACCCGGAGTTGCACCGGAGCATCGTAGATCTGGGCATGGTGCGTCGCATCGACATCGCATTGCCGCAGGTCACCGTTGCGATCGATCTAACCATTGCTGGCTGCCCGCTGCGGGCGGAAATTGACAGCCGGGTGAAAAACGCGGTCGAAGCGCTCGACGGTGTCTCCGACACCATCGTGGAGTTCGGTGTCATGACCGATCAACAGCGCGAAGACCTGCGCAAGCGGCTTCACGGGGACCCGGGTGCAACCGCCGGTTCCTCACAGGCTCACGGTCACGCCGAAGGGCGAGCCATTCCCTTTGCAGATCCCGACAACCGCACCAGGGTCATCCTGGTCGCCTCCGGTAAGGGCGGAGTCGGCAAAAGCTCGGTCACCACAAACCTTGCGGTCTCACTTGCGGCCCGTGGCAACAAGGTTGCCGTTGTCGACGCAGACGTATGGGGATTCTCTATCCCTCGCATGCTCGGCGTAGACCGAGACCCGGTCATCATCGACGAAATGATCGTGCCGCCGGAGACCTTCGGCGTTCGTTGCATCTCGATGGGGTTCTTCGTCGAGGAGGACCAGCCGGTCATCTGGCGTGGCCCAATGTTGCACAAGGCGCTGGAGCAGTTCCTCACCGATGTCTACTGGGACGACCCCGACTTCCTCCTGGTCGACCTTCCGCCCGGTACCGGAGACATCGCCCTGTCGCTGTCCCAGTTCCTGCCGCGCTCAGAGCTTCTGGTGGTCACCACCCCGCAGCCTGCCGCGCAAAAGGTAGCCCAGCGAGCCGCATACATGGCCCACAAGGTCAACATCACCGTGTCGGGCGTCATCGAAAACATGAGCTGGTTCACCGGTGACGACGGCAAGCAGTACGAGCTCTTCGGCAGCGGTGGCGGGCAGGAACTGGCAGATGATCTGCAGGTCCCGCTCCTGGCCAAGGTGCCACTCGTGCCAATGCTGCGAGAGGGTGGCGATGTCGGTTCGCCCATCGCTGACAAGCCCGAGACCGAGGCTGGACAGGTCTTTGCCGCCCTGGCCGAACGGGTCGACGTTGAGCTCGCACCAAAGAAGGTGTACCGCTCAGAGTTGAAGATCGTCTGATCTTCGAGGCGAAAACCCCCGAGGGTGTCCGCCGCAAGGAAACCACCATCGGCAAGACTGCCAAACGGCAGAACTTCGTGCCGAGTCCTGTAAGTACAAACGGTAAGACAGTAGGTTGATGAAATGGATGTTCGGATCGGGATCGCCGAGAGCCCGCAGGTAATCGAGATCGAGCTTGAGAACGACGTCGATCGTGACGCTCTCAAGGCCGAGGTCGAGGGTGCGCTCGCAGGCAAGAGCAAGGTGCTGTGGCTGACGGATCGCAAGGGTAAGGAACTTGCCATTCCCAGCGCGCAAATCGGTTTCATTGAACTTGGAACCAGCGACGCTGAGCGCAAAATCGGGTTCGGCGCCTGACAGCTGAACCGACGAACCTGCGGATCGTCGCCGGGAAAGGTGGCGTTGGCAGGTCAACGGTTGCTGCCGCTATGGCCGCCGAGGCCGCAGCCGCTGGCAAGCGGGTGCTGGCCATCGACGCGACCGGTGCCGGTGGACTGGATGACACCATACGAGCGGCCGATCTTGTCGGCCAGTTCGAGACGCTTCGTCTCACCACCCGGTCCTCGCTCGATGAATATCTGAAGATCTACCTGAAGCTGCCGTTGAGCGCGTCGCGCCTCGGACCGCTGGCCAAGATCTTCGACTACGTGTCGGCGGCCGCCCCCGGGGTCCGGGAGCTGCTGATCATCGGCAAGATCGGTTGGGAGGTCCGTAGCGGCGCGTGGGATGAGATTGTGGTCGACGGACCTGCCACCGGACATGTCGTTGAGTTGCTGACCGCCCCGGAAGCGATGGCCGAACTTGTCCCGACCGGGCCACTGGCCGCCCAGACCGGATGGCTCAGCGAGGTTCTGTCGGCGCCGACCACCGGCGTTGTCGTGGTGACGCTCCCGGAGGAGCTGCCGGTGTCGGAAAGCGGTGAACTGCTGACCAGACTGCAGACCGAGACCGCCACGCCGGTGCTCGGTGTGGTGGTCAATCGGGTGCCGGGCGTTGTCGGTGCCGCCGCCGAGGACGAGATCGAACGGTTGACTGCCAGTGGTTCGGCGCTCGGTGATGTCGCCCAGCTGGCGCGAGCTCGCCACGATGTCGCCACCACGCAACTGGACCGGATCGAGGCGCTGGACCAACCGATGGTCCGGGTCGCCGACCGGGCGGCATCTCCGGTTGACGCCGTCCGAGAAGCTATTCGGTCCGATGCAGCGGCGTGGCTGAGATGACCGGGTCATCGAAGACGTCGGAACCGTCACCCGGGGGCTCTGGGCCCTCGGGCCTCGAGGCGGTCGACCGGCTTTTGGCCGATGCGAACGTGGTGGTGATGGCCGGGCCCGGCGGCGTTGGTAAGACCACCGTGGCGGCTGCCCTGGGGTTGCGGGCCGCGCAGCGTCACCAGCGGCGTGTCGTCGTGGTGACCGTTGACCCGGCCAGGCGGTTGGCCGAGGCGCTTGGCGTGTCACGGCTGACCGAAGAGCCGGTGCTGGTGCCGGTTGGCGACGGCGCCGGCCGGTTGTGGGTCCTGATGGTGGACATGGCCAAGAGCTGGGACGAGCTGGTGGTCGGCCACGCCCCGGACCCTGACGTTAGTTCACGACTGCTCGAAAACGCTCTCTACCGAACCCTGACCAGGCGCTTCGTGCAGAGTCACGACTACATCGCGCTTGACCACCTGGTGACCCTGGCCGACCAGGACCGCTATGACCTGGTGATCGTCGATACGCCACCGTCCGGCCACGCGCTGGATCTGCTCGATGCGCCCGGCCGCATGATCGAGTTCTTCGAGAGCCGGCTGCTGCGTTGGCTGACCGTTGGCGCCGGTTCCGGCGTCACCGCCCTGGCGGCAAAGCCGTTCCTGGCGGTTGCTGAGCGCTTGCTTGGCGGCGACTTCCTCACCCAGATCACCGATTTCTTCACCCTGTTTGCCAGGCTCCGCCCCACGTTTGTTGCACGGGCAAGGGCGGTGGAGGCCCGTTTGAACGACCCGGCCACCAGCTATGCCGTGGTCACCACCACCGATCCAGCGGTCGTCGGAGGCACCCAGGACCTGGTCGATGAGCTTGAGCGCAGAACGCTCTCGCCGGGACTCTTTGTGATCAACCGACTTGCGCCAACGCTTCGGCTCCGGTCCGATCAGGAGCCGGGTTCGCCGATACAACTCGAGCAGGTGGTGAGCGCTGAAGACCGGGACCAGATTGAAAGCCCCGATTTGGCGGCGGCAATCGACCAGCTGATGGAGCAGGCCGAGTCGGCCCGGTTGCCGACCTCTGCAATCGGCTGTCCGGCGGTGCCGGTGCCATGGAGCGCCGAGGACCTCACCGACCTTGATCGTCTTGCCGAGCTCTTCGCAGACTCCTGAGCACTAGGCTTTTGGGATGGCAACCCTGAGCGACCTCGCCCGCCAACACACCAACTTTGGTGCGGCGGAGCGCGGCCACCTCCGCCGCCTGCTCGGGTCATGGGCGTTGCTGTCGGACTTGAGCTTTGCCGACCTGCTGCTTTTCGCCCCAAGCACCGTGGCAGGCGAGGACCGGTTTGTGATCCTGGGTCAGGTTCGGCCTGCGACCGCTCAGACCCTGTACCTCGATGACCAGATCGGTCAGCTGATCGACCGGAGCCATCGTCCGCTCGTCGACCGCGCCCTCACCACTGGAGAGATCCAGCAGGAGGAGACCGAGCTGATCTCCCTTGGGCGGCTGGTCAACGTGACCGCCATCCCGGTGCGGTTTCAGGGGTCGGTCATCGCCGTTGCCACAAGGGAAACCAGACAGGTCGACGAGAATCGGAGCGAACTGGAGCTGGCGTACCTCGACGTCTTTGACCGACTGTCCAGAATGATGGCCGAAGGCACCTTTCCCTTCCCGTTCGAGGATGCGGTGACCGAGGAGTCACCACGGGTTGGTGACGGTGCGCTCGTGCTTGAAGAGGGGACCAGGGTGGTCTACTCCTCGCCAAACGCTGTGTCCGCACTACACCGGGCCGGCTACCACGGCCGCATCGTCGATCGCCGTCTGCAAGACATGGGTTTCGACGGGGGAGTGGTGTCCAGCGCGTTCCGACTGCAGGTGCCGGTCATCGACGAACTGGAGCGAGGCGAGAACGTCACCATCCTGAGCAGAATCCTGCCGCTGATTGAGAGCGGCGCCGTGACCGGTGCACTGGTGCTACTGCGCGATGTGTCGGACCTTCGCCGTCGTGACCGGATGCTGGTTTCGATGGACGCCACCATCAAAGAGATTCACCACCGGGTGAAGAACAACCTGCAGACCGTCTCGTCGCTGTTGCGGATGCAGGGCCGCCGCCTTGAGAACCCGGAGGCCAAGGCGGCAATCGACGAGTCGGTGCGTCGCGTGCAGTCCATCGCGATCATTCACGAGATGCTGGCCAACAGCGGCGGAGATGAAGTTGGGTTCCGAGACGTGGTCGAGCCGTTGATGAACATGGCAGAGACCACCCTCGTGTCATCCGACCGGCCCATCAAGATCAGGCTGGTCGGTGACGGGCCGACGCTATCGGCGAGCAAGGCAAGCTCTCTGGCAGTGGTGGTGACCGAACTGCTGCAGAACTCGATCGAGCACGGATTCCCACCGGGGACCGACGGCGGCTCGATCATGGTCGAACTTGTGACATCACCAACCGAGTTGCGGGTCCGGGTGCATGACGATGGCGTCGGTGTTCAGGAGGATTTTGCGATCGAACACTCGGCCGGACTTGGGCTCACCATCATTTCAACCCTCGTCTCGGGCGAACTGCACGGCGAACTTCACATTCGGCCCGCCACGCCCCCACAGGGCGGCACGGTTGCCGAGGTCAAGGTCAGACTGGATGATGACGCCGACTGACGGCGCCGGGGGTTCGCTGAACGCTTCAGTTAGCGACGACGGCTGAGGTAGGTCCGGCGCAAATGACGCCGATCCTCTTCAGACGTTGCTCCCCACACACCGGAATCCTGATTGGTGGCGAGGGCGAATTCCAGACACGGCACCTGTGCAGGGCAGCCAAGGCATACGAGCTTCGCTGCTTCGATCTGGTCGATCGCCTGACCGGTGGTGCCAATGGGAAAGAACAGCTCCGGGCTTGTGTCGCGGCATGCCGCGTCCTGACGCCAGGAAAGATCAGGATCCGGGTCCGGGGTTCTACTGGCAACCCGTTGCGCGATTTCCTCGAAATGCTCGAAACCCGGTGGTGAAATGAATTCCTTCGAACCGACGACTGTCACGATTCCTCCCTTAAAGCGTGATGGCCTGCGTGTATGAGCTTGCTGAAGGGCGCGATTAAGCCGCGCCGCAAAGGCCATTGCGTTTGCGGCGGGAACTCTTTCCCCACGGGTAACAGTAGACGATTGTTTAGAAGTTCGTAAAGAGTTCAAACCCAACAAATGTTTCTGATCTTTCGATACTTCACGCCGAATGGCGCTCTGTAGCGCCATCTGAGGCCAACAAAGGGTCCGAATGCCCCAATTATGGGCGATCTTGACCTATCGGTCCGGATCGGGAGGAGCGAGGTGGCGCACCTACTATCGGTGACCGCCCACATTGGTTAGATTGTCGATCGGGAGCGAAAGCGGACCGATGGGTCAGGAGCGTTGCATGGTCGGAGTCATATGGTCAGAGTGATAGCTCACCGGGGGGCCTCGGCCACACACCCCGAGAACACCCTTGAGGCCTTTCGGGCTGCCAAGGACCAGGGGGCCGGGGGAATTGAGCTGGACGTCCGGCTTTCCGCTGATGGAGTGCTCGTGGTCCACCACGACGCCCACCTGGCCGACGGCACGCTGCTGCGAGGCCTGGCGGCAGAAGAGATGCCGGACTGGATACCAACGCTGTACGAGGCGTTGGAGGTGGCGGGCGACATGTGGGTCAACGTGGAGATCAAGAACGTTCCCGACGAGCCGGACTACGACGACGAGCACCAGATATCAGTGGCGGTCGCCGGCCTTGTGGCCGCGACGCTTGCCGGGTCGGAATTCGACGGGCCAGCGTCCGATCGGATCATCGTGTCGTCGTTCAACGTCGATTCGGTCGAGCGCATCCGCACCATGGACGCCGGTATTCCGCTGGCGTTGCTGGTGTGGGGGCAGGCCGATCCCGGCAGTCTCATCGGCCGGGCCGAAGCACACGGCTTCGAGGCGATCCACCCCCACGACATCCTGGTCGACAAGAGCTTTGTGCGCCGAGCCCACGACGTCGGGCTGCAGGTCAACGTATGGACGGTGGATGATCCGAAACGCATGGTGGCGCTGGCCGAGTTTGGGGTCGACGGCATCATCACCAACAC